>NZ_JVDT01000283.1 GCF_001076885.1 Bacillus sp. 522_BSPC | reverse complement strand
TCGAGCGTCCTCCGCTCCATTTCACTTCGTTTTTAAACTTTTTTCAAACTGAAAAACACGAACTTTTATGTATATTAACTATACAAAAGTTCGTGTTTATTATTAGTTGAAATGCTTTTGTCACAGCCTCTTTCTGCTTGTTTAATTTGATTAAAAGAAAGGAATAAAAGCCAGTGCAGCGATTAATCCTAAAGAAACTCCTACAGCTGCTGCTCCCCAGCCCCAGCCCCAACCCCAGCCAGGTCTATAACCACGTCTATACCCATATCCAAATCCACCATAATTTCTTCTGTTTCCTCCAATTGGTCTAATATAGACTTTATTTGGTGTAACTCTTTCAATTACTCCAGTATGAATCTCTCCACTATGAGTACGGATACGAACACATCTTCCTACACCTCTAGAACATTGATGATAAAAATTATTACCAGACATCTATCACACCTCCAACGTTAATCTCTAATATCCTATGTACAAGTCTAAAAAAAGTATGGACAACTATCTTGTAGAAGGTGCGGATATTTCAGCAAAATCTTTAATAAACATATTAAATGAAAATATTCTACTTATTAATTGCATATTTGTTACTAAAAAAGGTTATGTATGAAAAGAAAAGCTTACATATTCCAAAAAAAAACGCAAATAATTTAAAAATAATTTCTTAAGTAGCAGAATGAAAAATAAGTAAAGTAAAAAGGAGTTTTTAATATGTTAGAAGCAGCCATGTGGGGGGCAATTGCTAGCTCTTCATTGCTTGCAGGTTCTGTCATAGGATTATTTCTTTCCATTCCAAAAAGAATTATTGCCTATTTTATGGCTTTAGGAACAGGTATTTTAATAGGTGCCTCTTCTTTTGAACTTTTAATTGAAGCTGTAAATAAAAGTGGTATGTTTACTACTGCTATCGCTTTTTTAGCAGGAGCATGTTTATTTACCATTATTGAAATTTTCCTTTATCGAAAAGGCGGATCTAATCGAAAACGATCACATAAAAATCCAGAGGGACATTCAGGTTTAGCGATTTTTGTCGGTACTTTAATGGATGCTATTCCAGAATCCATGATTATCGGTCTTAGCTTGTTATATACACAAAAAGTGGATCTCCTATTTTTAATAGCAATTTTCATCAGTAACTTTCCAGAATCTTTATCTTCCACAGTAGGATTAAAAAAAGATCAATATTCACATAAAAAAATATTAATGCTTTGGAGTAGTGTGATTGTCATTTCTGCTATTAGTAGCTCAGTTGGGTATTTATTTTTAGAAAATGCTTCCCCTACTATGCTTTCAAGCATTCAGTCATTTGGGGCTGGTGGATTAATTGCGATGGTTTGCTCAACTATGTTGCCAGAAGCATTTGAGCAAGGAGGACCTACCGTAGGATTTGTTGCATGTGTAGGATTAATTTTTTCATTAAGCATGAGTCATATTGGATAGCGGCTGCCGAAAAACATGCTATGTTTTTCGGCAGTTTTACTAGAGGTAAATATAATTAGTATTACTTTGCAATAGATCTTGATGTAGTTACATGTAAAGCAGGATCTTTTGCTTTTCCTTTTTTCTTAGGAAAAATATATAAGTTTAGTGCACCTACAAAGAATGCCCCTCCAACAATATTACCAATCGTAACTGGGATGAGATTGTGCAATGCATTTGCAACGGTAATTGTTTCTGGATGAGGAACAATTAGAGAAATGGCGAAAAGAGCCATATTTGCAACACTATGCTCATAACCTGAAATCATAAAGGAAAATACAATTAATAATGTTGCAATTATTTTCCCGACATCTCCTTTAATATTCATTGGTATCCAAATAGCTAAACAAACTAACCAGTTACAAAGGATTCCTCTAATAAACAATTCTAGTGTTGTAGCACTCATTTTTGAATTGGCTACATCCATAAGCCAAGTTGTTTTGGGAGCTAAGCTAAATAATCCAGAATAATAGATTAATAAAGCAAAAAATAGCGCGCCAACTAAATTACCAAAATACGTAGTAACCCAATTATAAATGGTATCCTTCCAACTTGTTGCTCCAGACAAGGTGCTCATTGCAAAAGCCATGGTGTTGCCAGTAAATAATTCACCTCCACCATAGGAAATAAGTACAAGAGCCATACCAAAAAATAAACTAGTCATCATGTATGTTGCAGGTGAATGAACATCAAAAAAGGGTTGTGCTAAACGATAACATAGCATTAAAGCAAATCCGATATATATTCCTGCTAAAATTGCTTTTACAAAATAACGGAAAAAGGAATCATCAATTGTTTCTTTCTTTTTCATCGCATAGTTGATCGCTTTATCGATAGGGTGTATATCCATTGTAAAACCTTCCTTTCTGTATATAATAATTATACAAAAGGGAAAATGAATTACATTGTGAAAATATGAACATTTCTTAACAATTCATTTATTCCAAAAAGGCACACCCAATACTTTCAATATGATATGTACTTTTTGACCACATCCACTTACACAGCATAAGTTATCTTGATTAGTGTGTCGTGGTTGTTAATTTATTGTTCTGTTGAATGGCTACAGAAAACTGAGATCTTGGCTTTGTAAAGCTAATTTTGATACCGGATTTTTTCATTTTATTTACCAATTCAACTAGCTGTTTTTTAGCCATAGTAACTACTCCTTTACTTCTTATAATAGTTTTAGTGTACTAGAAATTTATGAAGAAATTATGAACAAATCATAAATAAATTTAGACATTATTCTTGTTATTTTAAAAATTTCTTAACCAAGATAATACGTTCTATATTATACATTCTATCCTTGGAAAGAAAACCCTTTATTTTTTGATTATTTTTTACCCTATCCACCTATTATGATAAACATGTTTCCTTTTTTCCATCAGACATATTACATATTTTTATATAAGAAATTCCTATACCGAACCTGGAAACTCTAAAACCAATTGCAATTAGACGCACTTCCTCTAAGAATATATTATTCCCTACTGTTATTTAAATAGATAGAATAGAACGAAAGAACAATTTGATATGTAAGCTTATGAAAATAATTCGCGCTTCTATTCTAAAAATGATATAATTTGAAGGATATTGTAGTTTGGAGGATTTTAAATGATAACAGTTACGAATGTAGGTCTTCGATATGGTGATCGTAAATTATTTGAAGATGTTAATATTAAATTTACACCAGGAAATTGCTATGGATTAATTGGAGCAAATGGTGCTGGAAAGTCCACTTTCCTAAAAATTCTTTCTGGTGAGCTAGAAGCACAATCTGGAAATGTTTCTTTAGGTCCTGGTGAAAGACTTGCTGTTTTAAAGCAGAACCACTTTGAATACGAAGAACATGAAGTGCTTAAAGTAGTAATTATGGGTCATGCAAGATTGTATGAAGTTATGCAGGAAAAAGATGCTATTTATATGAAAGAAAATTTCACAGATGAAGATGGTATGAAAGCAGCTGAGCTAGAAGGAGAATTCGCAGAACTTAATGGTTGGGAAGCCGAATCTGAGGCTGCCATTCTTTTAAAAGGTCTAGGAATTGGAGAAGAACTTCATTCTAAGACAATGGCTGAATTAAACGGTTCCGATAAAGTGAAGGTCTTACTTGCACAAGCTCTTTTCGGTGAACCAGATGTTCTTCTACTAGATGAGCCTACTAACCATCTTGATATAAATGCGATTAAGTGGTTAGAAGAATTTTTAATTAACTTTGAAAATACGGTAATTGTTGTGTCCCATGACAGACATTTCTTAAACAAAGTTTGTACCCATATTGCCGATTTAGATTTCAGCAGAATTCAAATTTATGTTGGTAACTATGATTTCTGGTATGAATCTAGTCAATTAGCAGCTAGAATGGCAAATGATGCAAACAAAAAGAAAGAAGAAAAAATCAAAGAGCTTCAAAACTTTATTGCTCGTTTTAGTGCAAATGCTTCTAAATCAAAACAGGCAACTTCTAGAAAGAAATTACTTGATAAAATTTCGTTAGATGACATTAAGCCATCTTCTAGAAAATATCCATATGTCGCCTTTACACCAGAGCGTGAAATCGGCAATGACTTATTAAGAGTTGAAAACTTATCAAAAACAATTGATGGAGTAAAAGTACTTGATAATGTAAGCTTTATTATGAATAAAGATGATAAAATTGCGCTTGTTGGTCCAAATGAAATTGCTAAAACCACTCTTTTCCGTATTTTAGCAGGCGAATTGGAGCCAGATAGCGGCACTTATAAATGGGGGGTTACCACTTCTCAAAGCTATTTCCCTGCTGAAAACTCAGAGTACTTTAGCAATGATGATGCTACACTCGTGGATTGGCTACGTCAATATTCTCCAAATGACCAAACAGAAAGCTTCTTAAGAGGATTTTTAGGTCGTATGCTATTTTCAGGTGAAGAAGTGTTGAAAAAGCCTAGTGTTTTATCAGGTGGAGAAAAAGTTCGTTGTATGTTATCTAAAATGATGCTAAGTGGAGCAAATGTACTTCTTTTAGATGAGCCCACAAACCACTTAGATTTAGAATCTATCACAGCTTTAAATAATGGTTTAATTAATTTTAAAGGTTCGTTGATCTTCACTTCTCATGACCACCAATTTGTATCTACAATCGCTAATCGTATTTTGGAAATTACGCCTAGTGGACTTGTTGATAAGCAAATGAATTATGATGAGTATTTAGAAGATGCCGATTTACAAAAAAATATAGCTGCTATGTATAAGTAATAAAAAAAACCGGGATTCCCGGTTTTTTTCTTATCCTCTAAAAGAATGTGAAATGCTCTTCTCTAATTTAGCTATTTACAAATGCCCTTGTTTCCCATACTGGTTATCTACTTTATATAAATACTCAGGTGATATAGACACTCGAAGCGCCGAATAGGATACGAGCGATTACATATTATATTTGCTATTTAGTTTATTCTGCCTATCGAGGTTACCGTCTAATTGCTCTTCTCTTCATATAAAAAAGAAAGAATAACGCTAACGGAATAATAAAGACGATTCCGGGAAATGAAGATTTCTTCTCTTCTCTTACAGCTTCTTCAGGAATATCTTCTTTAAATGTTTCCTCTGCTGGCAACACTTTTGCTAATTGTATCGATTGTAGAATATCGCCTTTGTCATTTTCAATCATTAATACACCACTTGAGGATACTTCTTCTTCCCCATTTGTCCGAGCAACTGTAATTTTCTCCTCTTTCGTTGTTTCATAAGTTGTCCCATTTACAAAAAAAGATTTTCCAGCAGGAATCACTTTATGTGTATATTGATTAAAACCAAAATCAAATAAATCCTCCGTATCATTATATACATCCCGCTTATAATTCCCTTTTAATACAATAGCTACTAGTTGTAGCTCTCCATTATCTGCTGTTGTTGCCAATGTTTGTTTCGACTCATTAACAAATCCGGTTTTTCCACCAGTAACCTTATCATATGGTCTAGACCCATTTACCATTTGATGATGACTAACTAAGGTCGTGTCCCAAGATAATCCATCCCACTTTAATTCATTTGTTCCAAATATCTCTCTAAACGTTTCATTTCGCATTGCATATTGCGTAATTAATGCTAAATCGTTAGCCGTTGTATAATGCTCTTTATGAAAAAGACCATTGGGATTTTTGAAGTTTGTGGAATGAACATTTACTTCTTCTTTTAAAAACTGATTTATATTCTTTTCAAAATTACTAATTGAACCATCAAGATATTCTGCAATAGCTACTGCTGCGTCATTTCCAGAATTAATTAACATTCCATCAAGCAAATGTCTTAATGTTACTTGTTCCCCTTTTTCTAAATAAACTCTTGTCCCTTCTGTTGAATATGCGTTGTCACTAACTGTAATGACATCATCCATATTACCTTTTTCTATTGCATAAATTGCTGTTGCTATTTTGGTTAAACTCGCAGGATACATTCTCTTATATCCATTCTTTTCATATAATACTGCTCCCGTATCACTATCTAATAAGAATGCCGCCTCGCTTACTAGTTCTGGTTCCCCATTTTCTTTTGCTTGACTTATTGTAGGAAGACATACTAGTAGTAATACGAAACAGATCGTGATGATTGTTTCTCTCATTTTCCCCCACCTATTATTTTTCTGTGTTTAAATACCATGACTATTGTACCAAATAAATTTAAATAATAAAGAACATCTATCATTTTGTCACAAAGTTGAAATCCTTTTGTATTTTAAACAATAAATATTGATCTATACGTAAAGGGTACTACTCACTTGTTAAGCCCCTTAGAATAGCTGTTGCATTTTTCTTGATCTTTTTACTGACTTCCATTAAGAGAAGGAATACTGCCATTAAAAATGGTAGGAGATAATAGCCGACACGATACAAAAATAGGACAATTAGCATCTGTTCTGACTCTACACCTAATGATTCAATCCCCCATAAAAATATTAATTCAAAAGAGCCCATTCCCCCTGGAATCATACTGATAATGCCTGTACAGGCAGCAACTAAAAATAACAAGAAGAAATCCCCGACAGAGACAGGAAGCGCAATTAGTTTTGCAATTAAAAATAAATAGGAAAACAAGAAAATCCATTCCATGAGCGACACACATATTAAACCAAGGATTTGTTCTCTTTCAAAAACAAAGTTATGTAATTTTACCTTCTGATAACTAACGACCAAAACAGGAAATATTAAGCCTACAACAATAATGCTAGCAAATATCCAAATATGTTCATCTATTAAATTTAATCTTTTACTATATAAGATAGCAATCCATGCCAAAATACTAATCCCTGTTAAATAAAATAAAGTTACAACAGCAATCCCTTTTAATAATTTCTTACGATCTGTTTCATATTGCTTGTAAAAAAAGTTTCGTAAAGCGATACCTATTAGTCCACCAAAACCAACTAAGTTAGAAATTGAATTGCTTATAAAAGAATATTTCCCTAATTCTACAAAGGGAATATCCTTCTTTAAATGCTTTGCAAGATAAAAATCGTAAAAAAACATTGGTAAGGTTGCCATGAACCCCCCTATCACAATATAAAACAAGCTCTGAATAGGGATTATCTGCAAGTATCCATATATAAGGTGTATATCTGTTGAAACAATCATATTCTTTATTTCTCGCACAACGATGATAAATAGGACAATTGGTAAGAGTATCTTAGCCATATTAATCCAGATTTTTTTCATACCGTTTGACATATTTACCACCTCTTACATGATGTTTGAATAATTCTATCCATTCTGACCTAGGATTAATCATATATTAAAAATATTAGTAAAGAAAAGGAAATTTTTAAAACTACTTTCTTTCTATCAATCGTTTATTTCTTATCAATAGTATGGTCAAAATGTAAATCACTATTCTATTAAAAGGAAAACTTCTCCTCTTCTCCAATTTTTACTGTATAAATTTTATACACCTTCACACTATTGTATAACAGTTTGATAAAATAACCAAAAAATTATATAACAGTTGTTTTCGATTTTTTTTACAACCCCTCCTTAACCATCTTTGCTTTTTCGTCTTAATCCCTTGATATTATTGATGTTCACATTTATGCCACAGAATATTCGCAAGATGTACACATTTATTGTGATAGTTATCACATAAAATCTGTTATAGTTAAAACAGAAAGAAAAAAGCTTTCTGTTATATATTTTTATTAAATCATGAGGTGATTATAATGGAAAAAGTAGAAACAACTAATTATTGGGAAGGCTTTAAAAAAGGTTCTTGGCAAAAAGAAGTAAATGTTCGTGACTTCATCTTAAAAAACTTTAAGCCGTATTTCGGAGATTCTACATTCTTATCTGGTCCAACATTAGAAACTACACAATTATGGGAACAAGTAATGGAATTAAGTAAATTAGAAAGAGAAAGAGGCGGTGTTTACGATTTAGATACTGATATCGTATCAACGATTACTTCTCACGGTCCTGGTTACTTAGATAAAGCAAAGGAAAAAGTTGTTGGTGTTCAGACAGATGAGCCTTTCAAACGTTCTTTCCAACCAAACGGTGGTATTAGAATGGCAGTTCAAGCTTGTGAATCTTATGGCTATAAAGCAGACGAAGAATTAGAAAAATTCTTTACCGAACACCGCAAAACTCACAATGCTGGAGTATTTGATGCCTATACTGATGAAATGAGATTAGCAAGAAAAGCTGCAATCATTACTGGTCTTCCAGATGCTTATGGCCGCGGAAGAATTATTGGTGACTATCGCCGTGTTGCACTATACGGAGTAGACTTCTTAATCAACGAAAAACAAAAAGATAAAAAAGCTACAAGCTCCGTTATGACAGAAGAAACTATCCGATTAAGAGAAGAACTTTCTGAACAAATTCGTGCATTAAACGAATTAAAAGAATTGGGAGCAAGCTACGGATTTGATTTATCAAAACCAGCAGCAAATGCTCAAGAAGCTTTCCAATGGGTATATCTTGGCTACCTTGCTGCAATTAAAGAACAAAACGGTGCAGCAATGAGCTTAGGACGTGTATCTACATTCTTAGATATTTATGTAGAAAGAGATTTGGAGAATGGCACCTTAACAGAAAAAGAAGCTCAAGAAATTGTCGATCACTTTATTATGAAGCTTCGTCTTGTAAAATTTGCTCGTACTCCTGACTATAACGAATTATTTAGTGGTGACCCAACATGGGTAACAGAATCTATTGGTGGTATGGCTAATGACGGAAGACCTTTAGTAACAAAGAACTCATTCCGCTTCCTTCATACATTAGACAATCTAGGACCTGCTCCAGAGCCAAACTTAACAGTTCTTTGGTCCACTCAGTTACCTGAAAACTTTAAAAAATTCTGTTCTCAAATGTCTATTCAAACGAGCGCTATCCAATATGAGAACGATGATATCATGAAACCTCAATGGGGAGATGATTACGGTATTGCGTGCTGTGTTTCCGCAATGGCAATCGGTAAGCAAATGCAGTTCTTCGGTGCACGTGCTAACCTTGCGAAATGTTTATTATATGCAATCAATGGTGGTAAAGACGAGAAATTTAAAATCCAAGTTGGTCCTAAATTTGCGCCAATAACTTCTGAATATCTAGACTACAAAGAAGTAAGTGAAAAATTCGATAATATGATGGAATGGTTAGCTGGACTATATATTAACACATTAAACGTTATCCATTATATGCATGACAAATACAGCTATGAAAGAATAGAAATGGCTCTTCACGACACAGAAATCCTTCGTACAATGGCTACAGGTATTGCAGGATTAAGCGTTGTAGCAGACTCATTAAGTGCAATTAAATATGCGAAAGTAAAAGTTATCAGAGACGAAAATGGTCTTGCTGTTGATTTTGAAACAGAAGGCGATTTCCCTAAATACGGAAACAATGATGATGCGGTTGATAGCATTGCGGTTGGTATTGTTGAAAGCTTTATGAAAAAATTACGTAAACATCAAACATATCGTAATTCTATGCATACTATGTCTATCTTAACAATCACTTCAAACGTTGTGTATGGTAAGAAAACTGGTAATACTCCAGATGGACGACGTGCAGGTGAACCATTTGCTCCAGGAGCTAACCCAATGCATGGACGTGATACAAAAGGAACTTTAGCTTCTCTATCTTCTGTAGCTAAATTACCTTACGATTACTCATTAGACGGAATTTCAAACACATTCTCTATTGTGCCGAAAGCATTAGGTAAAGAAGATGATATCCGTGTAAATAACTTAGTATCTATCCTTGATGGCTATGCAACAAAAGCGGGTCACCACTTAAATGTTAACGTATTTAACAGAGAAACATTATTAGATGCTATGGAACACCCAGAATTGTATCCACAATTAACTATCCGTGTATCTGGATATGCAGTAAACTTTATTAAATTAACACGTGAGCAACAACAAGACGTTATTAGTCGTACTTTCCACGAATCTATGTAATGTAAGTTTGGTCGAGGGATTATTCTTAATCCCTCTTCCCTACCTCTTACAGTATTACTTCGAAATTCCGTGGGTCTATTATAAGGAGGAATTAATCATGAACGGCAATATACATTCAATTGAAACATTTGGAACGGTAGATGGTCCTGGTATTCGCTATGTTGTGTTTACACAAGGCTGCTTACTTCGCTGCCAATTTTGTCATAACGCAGACACTTGGGAAATTGGTACTGGGAAACAAATGTCAGTTATGGACATTATGAATGATTTAAAAACATACCTTCCTTTTATCGAACCTTCTGGTGGAGGTATTACTGTAAGTGGCGGGGAGCCATTACTACAAATTCCATTTTTAATCGAGATATTTAAAGAATGTAAAAAACTCGGTATTCACACAACCATTGACTCTTCTGGCGGTTGCTATTCTAAAGCTCCCTTATTTCAAGAACAGTTAGACGAATTAATGAAATATACCGATTTAGTTTTACTCGATTTAAAACATATCGACCGTAGAAAACATATTAAACTAACAGGAATGGGCAATGATCATATATTAGATTTCGCTAAATATTTATCAAACAAAAAAATACCTATCTGGGTAAGACATGTATTAGTACCAACGATTAATGATACGGAAGAAGACCTAACAAGATTAAGTGATTTTATTGCCACATTAGAAAACGTAGAAAAAATCGATATTCTTCCTTACCACAAATTAGGTGTCTATAAATGGGAAACACTAGGACTAGAATATCCTCTACAAGGAATTGAACCACCTACCCAAGAATCTGTTGAGTTCGCTACTACTATTCTGAATAGAAGCATGTAGATAAAGCTTAAATAAAAGAGGCATGGTTTCACAGCATGAAACTGGACTAACCTAAAATAGTGAGACAATATAAAACACCTCCAAAATGGCAATACTTGAGATAAGTATTGTGACATTATTCGGAGGTGTTTTTGCGTGGGCAAAAAAACTGTATATACAAAAGAGATTAAATGGGCGGTAGTAAGAGATAAGCTTGAAGGAAAATTAACAACACGGGAAATTATGAACAAATACAAAATCAAAAATAAAACTCAAATTGAAACTTGGATGAGATGGTACAAAAATGGAGAAATGTATCGGTTTGATCAGCCAATTGGTAAACAATATACATTTGGGCATGGGCCCGATTCTTTAAGTAAGGACGAGCGAATAAGTAATCAACTAACTCACCTAAAAATGGAGAATGAAATTCTAAAAAAGTATATGGCGATGAGAAAGGAGTCGATAAAGGGCTAGTAGTACAATTGGTTGAACAATTTCGTGAAAAATATACCGTTACTTCCATTTTAAAAGTTTTAGGGATTCCACGTGCTAGCTATTATCGTTGGACTAAAGGGTTTGGTGAATATCGGAATGAACATGAAGAGTTAATTATTGAAATCTGTAAGGCTACTAAATATAGAAATGGTCATAGGAAAATTAGAGCTATTCTAAAGCGAGAACATCATATTCATCTTAATAGGAACACAGTTCAAAACATTATGCAGAAGCATCATTTGCAGTGTAAGGTGAAACCAAAACGCAAGTGGAAATCGCAGGGAGAAAGTGAAGTCATTGTACCTAATATTCTTAATCGTGATTTTAGTGCAAGTAAACCAAATGAGAAGTGGGTAACGGACATTACGTATATCCAGTATGGCAGCGAAACATTATATCTGTCTACGATTATGGATTTGTATAATAATGAAATCGTAGCTTATAAGATTTATAATCATCAACAAACGACATTAGTAATTGATACACTGCAGGATGCTTTGGATAAACGCAATCAGCCAGAAGGAGTTATTATACACTCCGATCAGGGGAGTGTGTATACATCGTATACTTTTC
>NZ_JVDT01000282.1 GCF_001076885.1 Bacillus sp. 522_BSPC | reverse complement strand
AAGCTACTTAATCTCTGTTTTTAAATATAGGTAAGTGTAAAAACCAAGACGTTCCATTGCGCTACAGACGCTCGATGCGCCGGGGAGGAAGCTGAGCCTCCTCGCTGCGCTGCGGGGTCTCAGCCTTTCCTCTATTTCCCGCAGGAGTCGACCGTCCTCCGCTCCATTTCACTTCGGTTTTAAACCTTTTTCTAAAAAAACAAACACGAACTTTTATACAATATAATTACATTATAGTTCGTGTTTACTGTTAGTTGAAATACTTATGTCCCAGCCTCTCTTTATTTGTTTATTAATCTTTAATGATTTCTGAAACATATGAATTATTTAACCAATAGCATTGCTTAGTAATTAATTGACCATTTGGTAATTCGACCTTGTCATTTCCATCTTTTCCCTTTGGGCGAATATGGGTTACACCATTAAAAGAACTTTTTGGAAAGTTATTTGTTTCAACGAGATTTTCCCCGCGCTTTATATATTCAATTTTTAGACCACTATGCAATAGTTTATTAACCTCAACCCAGAGTTCTTTTATTTTTGACTCGATAGTATTTTCTGGCATATTCCATAATTTAATTCCTTTAAAAAATAACTTCCTATTTGGGTTATCTTTTTTTTGCTCCTTATATTGGAATACAATGAATAGGAATTTCGTTTCATAGAAGCGATTACGTATGTAACTTTCTTCCCAGCTTTCATTTTTCCACTGATTAAAATCGATATTTTCAAATGACATGGATTCTTTTGGAATACCATTTGGTTCTAATCGAATCGTTTTAAATTGTATATTAGCTTTTGCGAATTCTTCAATGTTATCTAATTTTGTCCCCTTTATGCCTAATAAAGTACTTATAATTTGGGGAATGAAACTTTTGGAGCTCTTGTTATATTTAATATTTAGTTTCTTAGATATTTCTTCATCCGTTAATCCAATATAGGGGGCAAACTTTTCATTTAGTAGTTCATGAAAACTTTTTTTCTGTAATTCGATTGCGTTAGCAAAATTCACTAGATTTTCTTGCTTTATATGTTTTCTTACTAGAGCTGTCATATAAGATTGTTTTAAGGAATATGCTCTTTGCATTGCGGGAATATCCGAAAATGGTTGAGTTCTTAGTGAATTTTTATTACTTCCTTTTGTACATGCCCCTAAATATATGGTGTCTCCTTCGGATAATTCATGTGCTTTTCCTTGTTTAATTTTATCGAGAATTGCTTTCCAATCGTTTTTAATGATTTCCAAATCTGCCTCTGGAAAAGAATAGAGAATACTCTTATTTATATAATAATCATTTCTTTCATTATTTGGTGTCCACTCATAAAACATTAATAATAATTTTTGATTTTTCTCCCAGAAGCTAGAAGTGTGAAAAGTAGTTTCAACTTCTTCCATATAGTTTATTATATTTAATACAAGTCTCTCTTTGGCAGATAAACTTCCATTTTTGTTCTTTTTAAACGGAGTTACTTTTAATTCCACTCTTAATTCTTCAAAATCGGGTCTAGCATCGGAATTAATTTTATAACCAAAGAAACTTTCTTCGATAACTTGACCTAAACTACCTTTTGATTTACGATTAGACAATCTATTATAAATATCTATTTGACCAAATGTTTTACCTTCGGCTTCTTTGGCTTTACTTAGTAATTCAGATTCGGTTTTGTATAACATAATATCTCCTTAGAATATTTATTTTAGATATACAAACAGAGCGTTTGTTCTTAAAGTGTGATAAAATGAAAATAGTATTGTTTTAGTTTTAAGAAATTAACAACAACATACATTAATGTAATTTCTTCCTATATATTACTATATTTTTGGTATATTTTATACCGAAAGGATGTTCGATAAATGATTAAGGCTTTAGAGTTGTTTGCAGGCGTAGGCGGTTTTCGATTAGGTCTAGAAGCAACGAAGAATTTTGAAATAGTATGGGGGAATCAATGGGAGCCATCAAAAAAGGTTCAAGATGCCTTTAATTGTTATCAAAGACAATTTATGGACCAAGGAATACACTCCAATAAAGATATAGCAACTGTTGATGAGTATAGTTTAAAATACTTAAATGCCCAACTACTAGTAGGAGGATTTCCTTGTCAAGACTATTCTGTTGCAAGAAGTTTATCTGGTGAACAAGGTATTCAAGGGAAAAAAGGCGTTTTATTTTGGGAAATAGTTCGCTTCCTTAAAGAATTAAGACCAAAGTATGTTTTGCTTGAAAATGTTGATCGATTATTAAAATCTCCATCTAAACAGCGTGGAAGAGATTTTTCTATAATGTTAGCAAGTTTTCGAGATTTAAACTATTCTGTAGAATGGAGAGTTATTAATGCTGCAGAGTATGGACAGGCACAACGAAGACGGAGAGTCTTCATTTTTGCTATTAGAAACGATACTGAATATATTAAAGATAGAGAAAAAATTACTGATGCAGAAATATTGCATAAAGAAGGTTTTTTTGCTAAACCGTTTCCTATTAAAGTGGAATCGTCGTCTAAGCATGCTGCCCAATTAAGAGAATTACCAGAAGATATACTTGAAGTATCAGATGAATTCTCGATGAAATATTTAAATGCTGGGATTATGAGAAATGGTATTGTTTATACAGAAGAAACTTTGGCCCAAGAGGAAAAGTCAAAGACATTAGGAGAAATACTTGAATCTAATGTTGACGAAAAATATTATTTGAAAGAAGCAGCAATAGAAAAGTTTAAATACTTAAAAGGTCCTAAAAAGATTGAAAGAACTGCTGCAAGTGGCCATAAATATATATTTTCCGAAGGGGGTATGGCTTTTCCAGACCCCTTAGATAAACCAGGCCGTACCATGTTGACTAGTGAAGGAACAGTGAATAGAAGTAGTCATGTAGTTGAAGATCCTACTACAAAGAGATTACGAATACTAACGCCAGTTGAGTGCGAAAGACTGAATGGTTTCCCAGATAATTGGACAGAAGGTATGTCTGAGCGAATGCGATATTTTTGTATGGGAAATGCTTTAGTGGTGGGACTCATTGAGAGAATGGGAAAACGAATTTCTGAAATTAATAGTACAGAACCAGATACGGAAATTAAATTTAAAGAAATGGAACAATTGAGTTTCTTTAATTAAAAGTGTATTAGAAATAATGGACTGCTAAGTTTTAAAGCTTGGCAGTCTTTTTTATGTAATCTTATTGAGTATCTCTAGTGAAATGTAGTCTGCAGAAAGTGTAATCAAATCATGGATTAATATTAATCATAGGAACATACTACTCCTAGATAGCTTGGATGATTTGATGAACAGACAGTTGTACAATGTGTAAAGAGATTTTTAGTTTTCCTTTAGAGGGCTAGTAGGATTAACTTCTGCTAACTCAATTGTCCGACATTTTCTTTCTTTGCTTAAAAGCAAAGAAGAAATATACTACTACTGCAAACAGTTGTGGTATATTAATACAAACGGGTTGCTTGGAGCCCAAACAGTATCTCTAGCTTGATTTGAAGGGCAAGACATCGGTCTTGTTGTCCGCTGTAAATTCCAAAGGTTACAAGACCTTACAAGCCCGTGACATCAGTCGTGGGTTGTTGACTCACGCATATGTCCTGCCTCCCTAGAAGTCATTGCGCCATCTCCTGCTTTTACATCTTTTTGAATTTCTTGTTTTACTTTTTGTGCATCCGTTCCTGCAAAATCTGGTTTCATAATGGAATTTAAGTTCTCTTTATTTTGGGTCATACTTTTCCCTCCTTTCTTTAACTATTATTATTTCTAAAACGGCGGATATTATGTTAAAGAAAAGAGGAGAAAAAGTTGATTTTCAGACGGATAAACAACGAAGCTTCAGGTCAAAGATGTCTAATATAGCAGAGGAGTCTCTTTCGGTTTAGTCATAAGTGTAAAGAGCTGTCCTACCGTCATTAATGGACGGTTGGACAGCTCTTATTTTTCCTCCAAAATAGTAATCAAACTCAAAACTCTCCCCGTATCAGGATTATACACAGACTCCTCTATAACCGTTTCATTCATCTTACTGTCTATAAACCAGTAGGATGCTGGGACTTCATTTCGTCTTAGTTCTATTTGTGTACTAGGTTTATGAAAAAAGCTTGCGGCAATGCTATTAGTATGTAATTTAGATACTAGCGCTCGATTTCCTTGGAATCTTTTCATAATATTTGAGCCATCTGATTGGACTACTGCATATTTTTCTGGTGCAAAATCAACTAATCTATTTAAAAACATGAATAACGTAACGTGATATTTTTCTGCAAAGTGCTGAACGGTCTCTATATTTACAACTTTGTTTGTGAACTCCATAGTTAAATGATTTGTTGGAATAAGAAGGGTGGAGGCAAACTGATGTGCTTCCATTTCTTCGATTTCTTGTGTTAGGAGAGAGGATACTCCAAATTGCTGATTTTTATCTTGGTTATTCCTATATTTTCTGGAAAAGTATTTATTTTTTAGGTGCCATGGCAAAACATGATGTGCAATAAGTGTGGCTAATGTAAATCTAGCTCTGTGCTCGTGTTTTTTTCTTCGAGCTAATAAAATAATGGGAAATTCACTTTGTATATAAATTCCTTCTGCTTCCTCTAAATCATCTTCCAAAACTTTTATTCCTAACTCATTTGCTAATTTATATAAATCAATGGGTAACGGTTCTTCTACTTTTTCTGTTAAAATGGCTTCCGCATATTCTTTTGGTGTTTCATATAGTATATCCATTTTAATTTTTCTACCAGTTGCTAAAAAAGCTGCATACTCAACTAATTTTTCTTTATCTTGTGGTGATAAGGAGTTAACGATATTTAGGAACAAACGATCAGATAAATTAATCGAATGCTGTGCTTTTACTTGATCTACACCTGAAATTAAATATTCTGTCGTTACTTTTAGAGCAAATGCTAGTTTTTGAATAATCTCAAAGGAAGGCCTTCTTGCACCAGATTCATATTGGCTAATAGCAGGTGGCTTTAATCCAATTTGATTCGCCAATTCAGCTTGAGATAAATGTAATTCTTTTCTTCTATTTTTAATTCTTTCATTTATAGAATTGGGCATATACTATCCCCTTTATAGCATTTAGTTTACCGATATAATAACATATTATGAAAAATATTGACAGTGATATTTACTCGTGTTATTATTTTGTTTGCAAAGTGTTATTGGTTTTTATTGGTATGATTATTATCGTTAAATTGGAGGAGGAACTAGAATGAGTTTTGAAAATTATAGGAGTGAGTTGTGTAAAACACCACTTAAAGAAACGTATGAAAAAAGAGATTTAATGTCTGAGAGATTTTTGTACGCTAAGGATGAAAAGGTAGAAGTATATTGGGCCCCTTTCGATTATATTAACAAAAGCGCTAAAGTAGTTATATTAGGAATTACTCCTGGATGGACGCAAATGGAGTTGGCTTATAATTATGTGCTCCATCATATGGACAAAGAGGATGAGGAGCAAGTACAGTATCATGCAAAATACGATGCTAGTTTTGGTGGAGCAATGAGGAAGAACCTCATTGAAATGCTTGATGGAATAGAACTACATAAACATTTAGGCATTGATAGTTGTGAACAATTATTTAATGTGAAGAGTTCCTTGTTACATACATCTTCTGTGTTAAGATACCCTGTGTTTATTAATGGAGAGAATTATAGTGGAAGTCAACCAAAATTAATGGGACATCCGATTTTTACTAGAATGATAGATGAACTGTTAATCCCTGAACTTAACAGTTTAAAAGATGCTGTTATTATTCCTACTGGAAAAGCAGTTTCTGATTTACTTCAATACTTAGTAGAAGAAGGTAAGATTGAAAATAAAACAATTTTGTTTAATTTTCCTCATCCTTCAGGAGCAAACGGACATCGTAAAAGTCATTACGCAACCTACCAGCATCTCTTTAAGGAGCAATTAGCAAATGCTGCACAAAAAGGTCACTTTACAGAAACAACTTCTGCAATCAGTCCTACCAAAGAGCAAATGGATGAATTGATTCAACAGTTAAAGATTATCGGAGCCGAACTGAAAAGAGGAAATGATCTAAAAGAAAAGGAAGCTTATTGTCAAAGACGTTTAGAAACTCTTGCAGATGAAATTCAACCATATGATCACCGGGTTGCACAAGTTATTGAACAGCTGTTGAAATAAAACATGTAAGGAAGGTCATAATGAAAAATAAATTCGCTATAATAATCTTCGTTAGTTTAGTTGTTGTGGGAACTGGGGTTTACTTTTTTTCTAGTAATGATACAGACTTTGAAGTAAAGCCAGAGCCAGAAAAAAGGATGACAGTAAATAGTGAGAAAGATGATAAGAGTGAAGAAATCGATAATAATAATTCCACTACTTCCACTGATCCAGAAGCGGATTTGGAGCTTATTTCTGAGTTTCCTAACAATATGAAAGAATTAGAAATCCAAGATGCTATTCATCAGATGAGCCATACAAAAGTTTATGCGGATGAAAAATGGGGTTCTATAGAACCAACTCAAGGAAGAATTGCTCGCTTATTGGAAGTAATAAAAGAAAACACTGATGTTTATGAGAATAGCAGGTTATACCTATCTATTTTAGAAAGATGGCAGGAAAATGATTTTAGCAATGCGGTTGAGGATCATAATGACATTTGGAATCTCCAGGATGGAACAATTGGAAAAGCAACAAGATTGCTTACAGAAGAAGAAATGGAATAAGAATTTCTATATAGAGTTCAGGAATAGCAGAAGGACATCCTGACTCTTTTTTTTGTAATAAGGAGGGAGGGGAATTTTTTATAGGAATAGAATGTAGTATTTAAAAAAGGAAGAACTTAAAATAATATGTTAATCAAAACCCAAAATCAGGACAACATATAAAATATGTCCACCATTTGGGTTTTAATTTAGAGAATTAAAGATAAGAAAAAGACATAAACAAAATGGCGATAATAAATAGGATAAATAGTAGCATGAATATTATTGCTAATACGAGTAAAATCCATCCTAAAATTTTTCGATCTGTTCTAATCAAGTAAATAGAAAGTGTAATGATTCCAAACAGAAAGCCCATGATTCCCCATAGAACAGGGTTTTTGCCTTGCTTTTTGGAATCTATAACTAAATAAACTGTTATTAAAATGTTTATTACCCAAAATAAAGAAAATTCCATAAAAATATCTCCTCCTTTTCCTTCATTATATTGTATTCTAATAAATTTTCATACATGCTCATGTTAAGTTCATAGAGGGAGTAAAGGTTTTCTAAGTTAATGATAGCTATGTATTGCGAAAATGTTATTAAATGTATATACTTATTTTATAATGAACTATACTTTTTACACCTGGTTTTATACAGTATCTAAATGTGTAGTGATGAAAAAAGGATGTTAGCTAAGAATATATATCTATAATAGGAGTATTATTTCTAAGAATTTAAGGAGTTGAGCGAAGTGATTCATCAATCAATGAAAGCGTTCCCTAATAATTTTCTTTGGGGTGCTGCATCTGCAGCGTATCAAGTAGAAGGTGCATGGAATGAGGATGGCAAAGGAGTTTCAAATTGGGATAAATTTGTTAGGATTCCGGGAAAAACATTTAAAGGAACAAATGGAGATGTTGCAGTAGATCATTATCATCGTTATAAAGAAGATGTGCAGCTGATGGCTGAAATGGGAATGAAGGCTTATCGATTTTCCGTTGCTTGGACTCGTATTTTTCCAGAAGGAAGAGGCGAAGTCAATCAAGCGGGAATTGATTTTTACAATAATTTAATTAATGAGTTAATCAAGTATAATATTGAGCCAGTTCTTACTCTTTATCACTGGGATCTTCCACAAATCCTGCAAGATGAATATGCAGGGTGGGAGTCTCGTCAGATTATTGAGGATTTCACCAATTATAGTATTGAATTATTTAAACAGTTTGGGGACCGAGTGAAATATTGGGTTAGTTTAAATGAGCAAAATATTTTCACTGGTTTAGGCTACCGAATGGCTGTACATCCACCTGGAGTGACAGATGAAAAACGTTTCTATCAAGTAAATCACCATGCAAACTTAGCGAATGCGAGTGTTATTAAAGCATTCCGCCAATATGTTCCAAATGGAAAAATTGGTCCTAGCTTTGCGTACTCGCCTGCATATGCATTAACTTCAAAACCAGAAGATATTATTGCAGCAGAGAATGCGGAGGAATTGAATAGCCATTGGTGGATGGATATTTATGCTTGGGGAAGATATCCAGAAGCTGCATGGAACTATTTAGAGGCAAATGGATTAACTCCTGAGGTGGAAGAAGGGGATTTTGAATTATTAAGAGAAGGTACTCCTGATTTCATGGGACTTAACTATTATCAAACAACGACCTTTGAGAAAAATCCGTTAGAAGGCGGAGTAGGTAGTGCTGAAATGAACACTTCTGGGAAAAAAGGTACTTCTCAGGATTCCGGAATACCTGGTGTGTATAAAACAGTCGAGAATCCAAATCTAGAAAGAACAGATTGGGATTGGAATATTGATCCACAAGGATTACGGATAGCGCTTCGAAGAATTACAAATCGCTATCATCTACCTATTCTCATTAGTGAAAATGGTTTAGGGGCCTTTGATAAGCTGGAAGAAGGCAATATCGTCAATGATGATTACCGCATTGATTTTATCCGCGCTCACATTAACGCGATGCAAGAAGCCATTACAGATGGAGTAGACTTAATGGGATATTGTGTTTGGTCGTTTACTGATCTTCTAAGCTGGTTGAACGGATTCCAAAAACGATATGGTTTCGTTTATATTAATCAGCATGAAGAAGGAACGCACGACCTTCGCCGTATCAAGAAGAAGAGCTTTTATTGGTATAAAGAAGTAATCGAATCGAATGGGGAAAATAGATAAAAAGGTGGAGACTAGCGAGTGCCTCGTGAGTCTCCACCTTCTTTTTTTACCTTTATACCTTGTTTTGCTAAATATAAAGGAGTATACCTTGCAATTAAATGAACAAAATAAAATGAATTCATTAAAAGGAAATAGCAAATGAAAGGATGTGAACAAAAATGGTCACAAAAATCAGTAAGACAATCGAAAATATCCAACAATATAGTCAGCCTTTTCATGATATAGAGGATTTAAACGGTTTAATCGAAAATGCTAGTAAAGCAAAATACATATTACTGGGAGAAGCCACCCATGGTACAGCAGAATTCTATACCATTCGAGGAGAAATCAGTAAAAAATTAATACAAGATCATGGCTTTACTTTTATTGCAGTAGAAGGAGATTGGCCGTCTTGTTATGAAGTGAACCAGTATGTAAAAGGGCATTCAAATTATTCTCATGCTAGAGAAGTACTTTCTCAGTTTCACAGATGGCCAACATGGATGTGGGCAAATGAAGAAATCATTCCCCTTATTGAGTGGCTAAAAGCATATAATTTTGATAAAAAGGAAGAAGACAAGGTTGGATTTTATGGCATAGACGTCTATAGCTTATGGGAATCGATGGAGTCTATTGTTGCTTATTTGCAAAAAATAAATTCACCAGATTTGGATAAAGCGATGCAAGCAATTACTTGTTTTCACCCCTATAACAAAAGGCCAGAGCAATATGGCATGTCTGCGGCTTTTTTGGGAGAAAGCTGTAGAGAGGAAGTATTAGAGCTTCTAAATTCTATTGTATCGAAAAGAAAGCAATACATGGAAGAGGATAAAGAGTCCTACCTTAATTTACAAATAAATGGGTTAGTATCCAAAAATGCAGAAGCCTATTATAAAGCAATGGTTACAGACGATATCGAATCATGGAATATTCGTGATTATCATATGGTAGAAGCTTTAGAGATTGTCAGCCAATTTTATGGGAAGGAAGCAAAGGGGATTGTTTGGGAACATAATACGCATATTGGTGATGCAAGAGCTACTAGTATGGAACAAGAAGGATTAGTGAATGTTGGGCAAATTGCAAAAGAAAAATTTGGAGCAGAAAATGTGTATGCAGTTGGTTTTGGTACCTACAAGGGGACCGTCATTGCAGCAGAAAAATGGGGAGATTGGTACAAAATAATGAATATTCCTCCTGCACAACTTAATAGCTGGGAAGCACAACTTCATCGTGCTGGCTCCTTTAATAAATATCTAACCTTTACAGAGGAAAACCGTTACTTTTTTGAGCATACAATCGGTCATCGTGCCATAGGGGTAATCTATGAGGCAGCATATGAACATTATGGGAATTATGTACCATCAAAAGTTTCAGTCCGCTATAATGGATTTATTTATGTAGATCGATCTAAGGCAGTAACACCGATTGCTATTTCAAGCGAGGGATGAAATTAGATTAGCAAAGGACATTTATGATTTAAGAAAAATAATCAGCCAAAAAAGTGAAGGGATTTTTGCTTTTTTGGTTTTTTTCATCTTAGGTAAGATTTTATTTAAACAAGTAACAAATAAATTTATCACGGAATAGTATAGCAATCGGAGCTTGAATTTTGAAAATTACAAAAAAGTTCCGAAGAATAATATATAGAGGGTGACGTTAATTGGAGAGGAAGGCAACAGAAACAAAAATGGTTATTGTAGTTCGAAAAGATTTGTGTATGACAAAGGGGAAATATGTAGCCCAAGGTAGTCACGCAAGCTTAGGATTAGTATTAGATATGATAAAGCGCGAAGATGTGCATACACAAGCGATATTAGAAAAATGGTTCAGCGAATCTTCGACTAAAATATGTGTCTACGTCAAAAGTCTAGACGAATTACATGAAGTGAAAAATAGAGCCATCGAAAAGGGAGAAGCAGTTAAATTAATAACAGACAGTGGCTTGACCATGTTTCATGGAGAAAAGACAGATACTTGTTTAGCCATTTTAGGATATAGAAACAATGTAGATGAAATTACAGGGCATTTACAACTGCTTTGAGTTGGATCAAAGCAAAAATTGTTTTCATTCAAGAAGTTTCAGCCCTCTCCATAGAGAATTTTTTTATAGGATATAAAGATGTATCTATCATTAGAGTTCTTCCAAAAGGCTAGCAAACACAGCTAGTTTTTTCACTAACTCATAAACGTCAATAAGGCTCACAACTCTTGCATAGTAGATTTGTAGAAGATAGGTTGGAATTCAATTATCTATAAAGGAACAACTAACTATCAGTGGGGAAGAAGGGAAATCCCACTGATAGAAGGTTCATTTATTTTAAAGCATTTCTCAAGTGAACGATATGATTTGGATTAGTAGACCATTTACTCAGTAGCTCTTGTTGTCTTCTTTTCAAATCTTCATAAGGTTCCCCCACCATCTCGATTTCATCGAACCGTTCATCAAATAGATTAGCATCTTTTATTTTTCTATAGCCTCCAAATCCTATGTCGTCGTTTAATAACCAGATGACCTTTTTCATATTGGCAAATAAGATGGCCCCTGTACACATCGGACAATGCTCTAAAGAGGTATAAATAGTATATTTCTGACGACTTACTTTTCCCTGTAAAATTGCCGGACCGCCATTTCTTATCGCAATAATTTCAGCATGTGCCGTTGCATCTTGATGTGGATGCACTTGGTTTCGTCCTTTGGAAATTATATTATTATCTTCATCAACTATTACTGCTCCAATGGGGTATGTGTTCTCAAGTAATGCATTTTCAGCTTCTTGTAATGCTAATTCTAAAAAGTACCTATCTAAGTCAAAATTCATGGTTATTAAGCCTCCACTAATTGAAGTGTCGTTTGTTTTATTCTACCATCTTTATCCTATTCTGATTGTTGGAGACAAAAAAAGAGGGTTAACCGTTCTAGCTAGTTATGGACTAACCTAAAATAGTGAGACAATATAAAACACCTCCAAAATGGCAATACTTGAGATAAGTATTGTGACATTATTCGGAGGTGTTTTTGCGTGGGCAAAAAAACTGTATATACAAAAGAGATTAAATGGGCGGTAGTAAGAGATAAGCTTGAAGGAAAATTAACAACACGGGAAATTATGAACAAATACAAAATCAAAAATAAAACTCAAATTGAAACTTGGATGAGATGGTACAAAAATGGAGAAATGTATCGGTTTGATCAGCCAATTGGTAAACAATATACATTTGGGCATGGGCCCGATTCTTTAAGTAAGGACGAGCGAATAAGTAATCAACTAACTCACCTAAAAATGGAGAATGAAATTCTAAAAAAGTATATGGCGATGAGAAAGGAGTCGATAAAGGGCTAGTAGTACAATTGGTTGAACAATTTCGTGAAAAATATACCGTTACTTCCATTTTAAAAGTTTTAGGGATTCCACGTGCTAGCTATTATCGTTGGACTAAAGGGTTTGGTGAATATCGGAATGAACATGAAGAGTTAATTATTGAAATCTGTAAGGCTACTAAATATAGAAATGGTCATAGGAAAATTAGAGCTATTCTAAAGCGAGAACATCATATTCATCTTAATAGGAACACAGTTCAAAACATTATGCAGAAGCATCATTTGCAGTGTAAGGTGAAACCAAAACGCAAGTGGAAATCGCAGGGAGAAAGTGAAGTCATTGTACCTAATATTCTTAATCGTGATTTTAGTGCAAGTAAACCAAATGAGAAGTGGGTAACGGACATTACGTATATCCAGTATGGCAGCGAAACATTATATCTGTCTACGATTATGGATTTGTATAATAATGAAATCGTAGCTTATAAGATTTATAATCATCAACAAACGACATTAGTAATTGATACACTGCAGGATGCTTTGGATAAACGCAATCAGCCAGAAGGAGTTATTATACACTCCGATCAGGGGAGTGTGTATACATCGTATACTTTTC
>NZ_JVDT01000281.1 GCF_001076885.1 Bacillus sp. 522_BSPC | reverse complement strand
ATCTCCTCGTATAGTAAGTTTATAGTCCTCTTTCGAGGTAATTTCCAATTAAAATATTGTTCTTTGATAATTCTATAGATGTTAGTTCAGATAGTGGGGGGCTAGCCCCCCACTATCTGAAAAAGTTTTCCAAAGGGTGGACTTTTCGTGATGTCCCTAGATAATGGTCTTAGGATCATTTGGGGGATTTCTATCATCTCCTGTAGCTTTGACTACTACAAAAGTCTGTCTCCCCAGTCCTTGTTCGAACTTCTAACCCGCAGGCTGTTCCCTTTGGCAGCCCATGCTGGAAGTTGCAGCTTCCAGGCAGCTCATGGACCAAAGTGAGTTCTAATACGCGAGGGTGATTGACCGACAAGTACACTGGGGATATCCCGAAGAGTCCTTCCCTTGATCCTAGATTGAAAGGAGGTTAGCCACCATGAAATTATTTGTTGGAATAGACGTTAGCTCTCAAGATATGAAAGCTTGTGTCATGAATTTTGAAGGAGAAGCATTAACTGCTCTCACTGTTGACAACAATTTGACTGGGGCATCTTATCTGAAAGATCAGATTGTCAAGATAGCCCAAAGTAACTCAATTTCCGAGATTCAAATCGGGATGGAGGCCACTTCAGTCTATAGTTGGCATCCTGCTATGTTTTTTCACGAGGATGAATCTCTTAAAGAATTTAAAACAACAGTCTTTACTATTAATCCAAAACTAATTAAAAAATTTAAAGAGTCATATGTTGACCTGGATAAAACAGACCAAGTCGATGCTTGGATTATTGCAGATCGCTTACGGTTTGGACGTCTTCCACTAACGGCGGTGATGCAGGAACAATTTATTGCTCTTCAAAGGTTGACAAGAATGAGATATCATCTCGTTCACAACCTAACGCGAGAAAAGCAATATTTTCTGCAACACTTATTTTATAAGTGTAGTTCCTTTACGACTGAAGTGGATAGTTCGGTTTTTGGAAATGCCATGTTAGAGCTATTTCTTGAACAATATAGCTTAGATGAAATTAGCTCAATGGATCTTCAAGAACTTGCGAATTATCTTCAAGATAAGGGCAAAAATCGCTTTACTGACGCCGAGTGTGTGGCGAAATCCATTCAAAAGGCTGCGAGATCTTCCTACCGATTATCAAAGTGTGTGGAAGATTCTATCGACCTATTATTAGGGACTTCAATAGAGTCCATCCGTAGTATAACTAAACAGATTAAAGAACTTGACAAAGCCATCCAAAAGCTTCTAGAAGGTATCCCTAATACCTTACAGACGATTCCAGGAATAGGCCCAGTCTATACCGCTGGTATTTTAGCCGAAATTGGACAAATTGATCGCTTTGATAACCAAGCTTCCATTGCCAAATATAGTGGACTTACATGGTCCAAGAATCAATCAGGAAAGTTCCAAGCTGAGGAAACCAAAATGATACGTTCAGGAAATAGATTTCTTCGTTATTACCTTGTTGAAGCTGCCAACTCGGTTCAACGAAATGAACCTGAATTTCGGGCATACTACCTGAAAAAATATCGTGAGGTTCCTAAGCATCAACACAAAAGAGCACTCGTCTTAACGGCAAGAAAACTTGTGCGGTTGGTCGATGCGCTGCTACGCAACGATCAAGTCTACACGCCAAGAAGGAAGGTGAATAACTAAAGGATAAAACATCCTAAATCCTTCAATATTTTCCAGTAAATGGTTTAATATCTTACTGGGTTTCTTAAGTATTGTCTTTTTTAGGTATTGGTTGGCTTACAATTTCCAATTCCTTAGATTTTGGTACTTGACATATTACCGCAGGACTTTTAACATTTTTACAAAATTAATACTATTTATTAATTATAGCATGAGCCTAATAGAATAGTACAAATTAGAATCTGTCTATACAAATAAAAGTATTATTTGTATCTATTTTCCCTGAATTTAAAAACTTGAAACAGAGTGAATAAAAAGAAGTTTCAGAAAAGGGTACTGCAAGATGCAGGAATTTGACAGAGGTTGTCGAATTTTTGTTTAACAATAGGAATAAAAAGAAGATAGGTTATCCATAATAAAAATTTCAGAGAGCTAAAAAATGGAAATCATTAGTATAGCTGAAAGGATAGAGAAATGAAAAAAAGAATTTGGTTTAACCAATGGTTCACAACAGTTGCACATTTTATTGATATGATCCGTTATAATTCAGATGGAATCGAATTTGAAGTATACGGAACTTCTAGCAATGAAGATGCCCTTTACTTAAGTTATTGTGATGCAGCTTTCAAAGAACCAACTGTTACGGGAGAAGATTATCTTCAATTTTGTTTAGAATTTTGTCGTATCCATTCGATTGATCTATTTGTTCCGCGGAAGGAAAATGTCCTTATTGCCAAGCATATAAAGGAATTCAATGATTTAGGAGTTAAGGTACTTGTTTGCCCAGATGCTCGTTTGATGGAGGAGCTCGATGACAAAGAAGCTACCTATCGGTTAATAGAGAGACATTCCCTACTGAAGGAATATGTTGCTATTCCTGATTACTTTGTTGTCAGCGATGCAGAAGCTTTTAAAGCAGCTTATTATGCTTTAAAGGATAAAGGACATACTGTATGCTTTAAGCCTGTGATAGGAGAAGGTGGGAATGGTTTTCGAATCATTCAGGATAGCCTAGACAGCATTGAAGAACTATTTAACAAAGGCATTTCTCATAAAATAACATTTGATCATGCTTATAGTATATTAAAGCAGCAATCAGAATTTCCACCCTTAATGGTGTTGGAATACTTGGATGGAACAGAATATAGTATTGATTGTTTAGGATACGATGGAGAGTTAATGGTAGCTATTCCAAGGAAAAAGGGAAAAGGAAGAGTAAGGGAACTAGAACACAATCAAGAATTAATTACATTGGCGGAGAAAATAAATCAAGTTTTAGAAATTCCCTTTGTTTATAATATTCAAGTGAAATACAAAGAGGGCAAGCCAAAATTATTAGAGATTAACCCACGAATGTCTGGGGGTCTACATTATAGTTGTCTTGCTGGAATTAATATGCCTTATCGAGCAGTTAAATTATTAATGATGGGCAATAAAGCGATAGAACATATAGAACCCCACTTTGGAATTAAATCCAGTTATCTTGAAAAAGAAGTAATATTGAAGAACATTATCGAAAAAAGTTCGCAGGAGAGAGCGTTTCTTTCTAAGTGAATGCCAAAGCAAAGGAGTTTGATATATGCAAACTTCTTTGCTTTTTTTGAAGATAGGTTCATTATTATGTTTCTCCTCTATTTTATAAAAATAAAATGTTTAATTTCCCCTATGAGGATTTTTCCTGCAGTATAATAAAGATAATCAATGAATAAATAAAGAAGGTATCATCTATGATAACAGCATTAATAAATAATAAAATAGTAGGTGGAAGGATCGTAAAAACAGGGATAGCGGTTTTGTTAACCTCTGTTTTTTGCTATTTGTTGGAATGGCCAGTAATGTTTGCAGTTATTACAGCCATAGTGACGATAGAACCAACTGCAAGAGACTCAATAAAAAAAGCATTTATCCGTTTTCCTGCATCCGCAATAGGAGCAGCATATGCTGTTCTTTTTACATATCTGTTAGGAGATCAACCGTACACGTATACAATCGTAGCGCTTGGTACTTTGTTTACATGCCATAAATTACGATTACATGCAGGTATCTTAGTTGCCACGCTTACAGGAGTAGCGATGATTTCCACTGTTCATGACCATTATACTTTATCATTTTTCGTTCGATTAGGGACAACTGGCATTGGGTTAATCGTATCTTCTTTGGTAAATCTTTTAGTCATTCACCCAGATTATTCAAAAGGGATTATGGATAAAATTAGATTTTTATCTGCAGAAGCTGGAAACTTTCTTCAAATGAGGGGGAAGGAAATCATAGCCCAACAGCCTTTACATAAGAGCACAAAAAATACCTTTGATGTATTGAGGAAGAACTTGGATCGTATAGAAACGCTCTGTTCCTATCAGAAAATGGAGTGGAAATTATATCATTCGAGTCGAGAAAGTATGAAGCTTTTTCATTATGAATATAAAAAGGTAGCTATTTTGCGACAGCTAATTTATCACCTTGGGCTGTTAAGCTCTTCAAACTTCACAAAAATATCTCTAAGCGATGAAAAGAAAGAAGAAATGATGAATGCAATTGGCCATATACAAGAAATAATAGAGATGGACGATGTAAAAGAATTGGACTCCGCTATAAGTAAAACACTTTTAATACAAAGTTGTAGGTTACTCCCAAGTGAATTAAAGGAAGAAATAAATAGTGACAACAATTGGAAAATAACTTATTTATTTATGGAGTTAGTTTGTATAGGTGATTTATTAAAGGAATTAAAACAGATAGAAAGGATAGAAGAGCGTAAAAAGTTATCCTGCTATTCCTCAATCCAATCTTTATAAAGATTATCTTATGAACCCTTGTACTTTACCATGATAAATTTCAGTTTTACCAAATAGCTATTTCTTATAAAAAACAAATAGCTGTTTATACATTTGTTCTTTAAAAGAAACGAAAATTCATTGACATAAAGAACATATATGAGTATATTTAAAAGTATAAAGGGGTTTATATACAAAATATGTTCTTAATAACGAATCAATAAAAAAGAGAAAAATATAAAAATAAAGCTGATTATTTTTTTGATTATTTGTTCGTTATTAAGAATGGTTAGAAGGGGGAAAATGATGAATTCTGTTTTACTAACAATAAAAATTAGACACAGTAAACGGCTGGCTACTAAATATTCACAAAAATCGAATCGAGCAAAAGGAGGCTTAGAGAGAAACCATTATTTTCAAAAATACATCTTTTACTATAATAAAGCTAATTTATTGGAAGAAGGTAGAAACAAGGAAGAAATCATTTAAAAGACTTATATGCTATTATATCAATTCTTATACTATTTAAAAAAAGGGTCTTAGCCATTAATAAAGTGTGGACTAACCTAAAATAGTGAGACAATATAAAACACCTCCAAAATGGCAATACTTGAGATAAGTATTGTGACATTATTCGGAGGTGTTTTTGCGTGGGCAAAAAAACTGTATATACAAAAGAGATTAAATGGGCGGTAGTAAGAGATAAGCTTGAAGGAAAATTAACAACACGGGAAATTATGAACAAATACAAAATCAAAAATAAAACTCAAATTGAAACTTGGATGAGATGGTACAAAAATGGAGAAATGTATCGGTTTGATCAGCCAATTGGTAAACAATATACATTTGGGCATGGGCCCGATTCTTTAAGTAAGGACGAGCGAATAAGTAATCAACTAACTCACCTAAAAATGGAGAATGAAATTCTAAAAAAGTATATGGCGATGAGAAAGGAGTCGATAAAGGGCTAGTAGTACAATTGGTTGAACAATTTCGTGAAAAATATACCGTTACTTCCATTTTAAAAGTTTTAGGGATTCCACGTGCTAGCTATTATCGTTGGACTAAAGGGTTTGGTGAATATCGGAATGAACATGAAGAGTTAATTATTGAAATCTGTAAGGCTACTAAATATAGAAATGGTCATAGGAAAATTAGAGCTATTCTAAAGCGAGAACATCATATTCATCTTAATAGGAACACAGTTCAAAACATTATGCAGAAGCATCATTTGCAGTGTAAGGTGAAACCAAAACGCAAGTGGAAATCGCAGGGAGAAAGTGAAGTCATTGTACCTAATATTCTTAATCGTGATTTTAGTGCAAGTAAACCAAATGAGAAGTGGGTAACGGACATTACGTATATCCAGTATGGCAGCGAAACATTATATCTGTCTACGATTATGGATTTGTATAATAATGAAATCGTAGCTTATAAGATTTATAATCATCAACAAACGACATTAGTAATTGATACACTGCAGGATGCTTTGGATAAACGCAATCAGCCAGAAGGAGTTATTATACACTCCGATCAGGGGAGTGTGTATACATCGTATACTTTTC
>NZ_JVDT01000280.1 GCF_001076885.1 Bacillus sp. 522_BSPC | reverse complement strand
GAACGATCATGTAAACTTACCGCATAATCGTTCGTATTTATTGTAGCTGAAATGTTTATGTCCCAGCCTCTTTTTCTATCTAACCGAGTAATTGATCGTATAGTGTTTTTGCATATATGCTATCATTTGTTTCATGTATCAGGGCTCTTCCGTCTCGGAAAAACACAACTCTGTTTCTTTCTAGCTGAACGGACAATAGAAATGGATTTTGTTTTACTGCATATCCTTTCTTTTGAAAACTTTCTGCAAGTTGTTGAAAAGGAATATCCTTAGGAATGACTGGACGAATTTGCACGGTTTCTCTTCCGCACAACACAGCTACCTTCGTTTGGTTTTCTTTTTCCAAAAAAGGATAGGTCCGATTATCTCCACATGTAGGACAATCTACTCTCTTTGCACGACTAACTTTTATGTTTTGGTAGTCATTTTTCCATAAATCGAATGTCAAAAAAGTTCCACGTAATGAGACAATGTCCCCAATCAACAGCTTTAGCGCTTCGGTTACCTGATGAGAAACCACCAGTTGAACAGCTGGAGCAATGATTCCTACCCTATCACAAGTCATCCCGGTCATAGGCATTGATTGTAATAGACAATGTAAACAAGGGGTCTCTCCTGGTATAATCGTGTAGCTCATTCCTGAACTTCCCACACATGCGCCATATATCCATGGAATACCATGCTTTACAGCTAAATCATTTAGGATCATTCTAATTTCCATATTATCTGTTGCATCTATTATTAAATCCACATTTTTAGCTAGATGTTCTAATAACTCGACTGTCGCTTCCCCAACAATTCCTTGAACATTGCATTCCCGATTAATTTCCTTTAATCTTCTTTCAGCAGCAATAGCTTTCGGCATTCGTTCCTTCGCATCTTCTTCTGTATATAATTGCTGGCGCTGTAGATTGCTTTTTTCCACATAATCTCTATCTATAATGGTAAGACTCCCAACCCCACTTCTGCATAGCATCTCTGCAAGAGACGAACCTAAGGCGCCTGCCCCTACTATGAAGACATGCTTCTCTCCTATTACTTTCTGTCCTTCTACTCCAATAGAGTTGAATAACATCTGCCGGGAATACCTACTTTGCTCCACTTCGCTCTTCTCCTTCCTTTACCCTCCACTAACAGGTGGTATAAATGCTACTCTATCGTTTTCCTTAACGATATCCTCATCCATTGCAAATTCTTCATTAATTGCAACCATTACTCCTTGAAGAGATAGAGTAGGATAAGTATGTTGTAAGTGTTCTTTAATTTCGGCTATCGTCTGTTGCTCCCCCTCTAATTTTAACGTTTCACTACCTATCGTTTCTTTCACTCCTGCAAAAAAAAGCAATGTTATCATCCAAAATCCTCCTCACTTGGCTTGCCATTTACATACATTTTGGTACCCTTTTGATTTCCAATCCATTCTTCACCAGTTTCCCAATGCTCTTTTTTCCAAATTGGAACAATCTCTTTTATCCTTTCTATTGCATATTGATTTGCTTCATAGGCATCCTTGCGATGAGGGGTTGAAACAGCAATAACTACTGCCACATCACTAATCTCAAGCTTCCCTACTCGATGTGATATCGCAATTTCAATATCGCCCCACTTTTCCTTGACCTCCTCGCCGATTAGTTCCATTTTTTTTATTGCCATTGGAATATATGCTTCATATGATAAATAGAGTGTTTTCTTTCCTGCGGTCATTTCTCTCACTGTACCAATAAAAGTAGTCACAGCACCTGCATTTCTTCTTATTACTTTATCCATAACATTTTGTATATTAATTGGATGATCTATTATTTCAAAACTCATATAGATTCCTTTCTTCCTGCATCCGTTTTACTCTTTTCTTATCGAACTATCATCAAGTATATATATAGATTACCATAAATGTAGACAGAATTCTCTCACTATTCTCTCCTCTTACACAATTTTCGTGAATGGTATGCAAAAAGGTTCTGTAAACCAAACTAAGAAAGAAGACGGAAAAGTTGTAACCTTCATTAAAATGGTCTACAATTATTCAATCAAACAAAATTACTTTTCACTTAAAAATGGCAATTACATAGGAGGCATAACAAATGAAGAAAGTATTAACTTTAGCAGGATCTGACACAAGCGGTGGTGCAGGTATTCAAGCAGATTTAAAAACATTTCAAGAACTCGGTGTTTATGGGATGACTGCCTTAACAACGATTGTTACAATGGATCCAAAGAACCATTGGCATCATAATGTTTTTCCTCAAGATATCAATACAGTTAAATCGCAATTAGAGACCGTGTTATCTGTTGGAATTGATGCCATGAAAACAGGAATGCTTGGATCTGTTGAAATCATCGAAGCTGCTGCAAAGCTAATTGATGAGAATGATATTAAAAACGTTGTCATCGACCCAGTTATGATTTGTAAAGGGGAAGATGAAGTACTTCATCCAGAAACGGCAGATGCCCTTCGTGAACTGCTTGTACCAAGAGCAACTATCGTAACACCTAACCTTTTTGAAGCATGGCAGCTTGCTCAAACAGATAAACCAATTAAAACAGTGGAAGATTTAAAAGAGGCTGCTGTAAAAATCCATGCACTTGGACCAAAATATGTTCTAATTAAAGGTGGAAGCAAATTAGGACATGAAAAAGCGATTGACCTTCTATATGATGGAAAAGAATTTACGATTTTTGAAAGCGAACTAATTGATACTACGTATACACATGGAGCAGGTTGCACAAACTCTGCGGCTATTACGGCTGAACTAGCAAAAGGAGCTTCAGTAGGAGAAGCTGTTCAGACAGCAAAAGACTTTATTACTGCAGCTATCCGCAATGGTTTTAAATTAAATGAGTATGTGGGACCAACTATGCACGGAGCATATCGTAATGAAAAAGAAAAACTTAGCGTGAAGTAAGAGCCTCTAAAACAATGAATGTATGGCATATCTCCTTTTTAATAGATAAATAATTGCTAGTAAAAACGAGAGAATGCCTAACCACTTTTTGTCCAATCCATAAACTAGTAAAAAGGAGGGATGTTTTTTGGAATTTGTACAAATCGAAAAAGTACAAAAAGTAATCGATCGTTTAAGCGAAAAAGAAATATATATTCACTTAGAAACGACAAATGGTGCCTATGCAAATCATAATGATGAAACCTTCTTTAACTCTGGTGCTTATATCCGTAATGCAAAGCTATCCTATGAATACGGCAAGATTACAGGTAACGGCCCTTATCGAATTGGCTTAAAAACCGCTATTGGCTGGGTTTATGCTGAAGGTATTACCCATTATGAAGTAGATGATAAAAATAGATTGTTATTAGCAGGCTTAGATTTTACGGGGAAATTAGCAGTAGCACTAGAAATAAGTGAAACACCCTTTGAATAATCAATAGAACGAGTGTGTAGTTTTTACCATTCTACGAAAGGAGGATTATATAATGGAGACAGAAAGACAAGTATTAGTTATTTTCCCCCATCCAGATGATGAGGCATTTGGTGTATCCGGAACGATTTCTAAATTTATACACGAAGGTGTTCCAGTTACTTATGCTTGCTTAACACTAGGGCAAATGGGAAGAAATTTAGGAAATCCGCCATTTGCCACAAGAGAATCCTTGCCAGAAATTCGCAAAAATGAATTACAGGAAGCTGCCCGATCAATGGGCTTAGAGGACCTTCGTATGCTAGGGTATCGAGATAAAACGATCGAATTCTTAAAGGAGGAAGTTCTAGTCAATGAATTTACCGCGTTACTAGATGAATTAGATCCTTCTTTAGTAATCACCTTCTATCCAGGATATTCTGTTCACCCTGATCATGATGCTACAGGAGCAGCTGTTGTAAAAGCAATTGAAAAAAGAGAAGCATCTAAACGACCAACACTTTATTGTGTAGCCTTTTCCAAAAACTGTGAAGAAGACCTAGGACAACCGGATATTGAAATCGATGTTCAAAATTTTGCAGAGCAGAAGGTCGCAACCATTGCTGCCCATCTTTCCCAAACACAACAATATGCAGCCACTCTTCAAGAAGGGCTAAATAATCAAGAAGCTGATGTTTTAACTCGATTATATACCGAGAGATATTGGACCTATAAATTTTAATATGAAAAAAGCAAGCACGGAAAATTATTCTGTGGACTAACCTAAAATAGTGAGACAATATAAAACACCTCCAAAATGGCAATACTTGAGATAAGTATTGTGACATTATTCGGAGGTGTTTTTGCGTGGGCAAAAAAACTGTATATACAAAAGAGATTAAATGGGCGGTAGTAAGAGATAAGCTTGAAGGAAAATTAACAACACGGGAAATTATGAACAAATACAAAATCAAAAATAAAACTCAAATTGAAACTTGGATGAGATGGTACAAAAATGGAGAAATGTATCGGTTTGATCAGCCAATTGGTAAACAATATACATTTGGGCATGGGCCCGATTCTTTAAGTAAGGACGAGCGAATAAGTAATCAACTAACTCACCTAAAAATGGAGAATGAAATTCTAAAAAAGTATATGGCGATGAGAAAGGAGTCGATAAAGGGCTAGTAGTACAATTGGTTGAACAATTTCGTGAAAAATATACCGTTACTTCCATTTTAAAAGTTTTAGGGATTCCACGTGCTAGCTATTATCGTTGGACTAAAGGGTTTGGTGAATATCGGAATGAACATGAAGAGTTAATTATTGAAATCTGTAAGGCTACTAAATATAGAAATGGTCATAGGAAAATTAGAGCTATTCTAAAGCGAGAACATCATATTCATCTTAATAGGAACACAGTTCAAAACATTATGCAGAAGCATCATTTGCAGTGTAAGGTGAAACCAAAACGCAAGTGGAAATCGCAGGGAGAAAGTGAAGTCATTGTACCTAATATTCTTAATCGTGATTTTAGTGCAAGTAAACCAAATGAGAAGTGGGTAACGGACATTACGTATATCCAGTATGGCAGCGAAACATTATATCTGTCTACGATTATGGATTTGTATAATAATGAAATCGTAGCTTATAAGATTTATAATCATCAACAAACGACATTAGTAATTGATACACTGCAGGATGCTTTGGATAAACGCAATCAGCCAGAAGGAGTTATTATACACTCCGATCAGGGGAGTGTGTATACATCGTATACTTTTC
>NZ_JVDT01000279.1 GCF_001076885.1 Bacillus sp. 522_BSPC | reverse complement strand
AAAAGGGAGCTAAAAAAACTCCCACAAAAACTTGACTCAATCTCATTAACATAAGAAATTTACACAAGAAGTTTATTAATGAATGTAAAGTTTTGGGGATTAAAATGAATGAATATCCTTTTAACACGAGTTCATTGGCAATAAAGTCCCTTGAACGGTATGTAAAATCATTGTCTAAAACGTATTTTGTTGAAGTAGCAAATAGGAATGGTGAACAAGCAGCTATGGTTGCCAAAAACACCGGCATCGGTAACAAAAACAATCCGATGATTATCAGACCGCTAGAACGAGTGGAATTTGACGGTCATAGAATAGATACTTCAATAGCAATAATTTTTAATACCCCAGAGGGTGATGAGATTATCGAAGTAATGAATCGGATATGGATTCTTTCCATTGTTGATGTAGCTACGAGAGCAATACTAGGATATCATCTCTGTCTAAATAAAGAATATTCTGCACATGATGTTCTAATGTGTATTAGGAATGCTATTTTTCCGTGGAAAAGGAAATCGCTTACTATTGAAGGATTAAACTATTCGGAAAGAGCAAACTTTCCTTCAAATTTAATTCCAGAAGCTAGTTTTGGTTTATGGGACGAGTTTTGCTACGACAATGCAAAAGCTAATATTGCAAAGAATGTAAAAGAAAAACTTGTTGACTTAATTGGTTGTTCTATTAATTTGGGACCTGTAGCAATTCCGGTTAGAAGGCCTATTATCGAACGTTTTTTTCGGACATTAGAGCAAAATGGGTTTCATAGGTTACCTTCTACAACTGGAAGTAACCCAAAAGACCCAAAAAGGAATAATTCAGAAGAAAATGCTATTAAATATAGAATTACTGCACAACACCTTGAAGAACTTACGGATGTATTAATTGCTGAATACAATGATAGTCCACATGAAGGAAATAGTAATCTTAGCCCATTAGAAGTTTTTGAACAAAGAGTAGCGAGAGGAATGACAATACTTCAGTTACCTGAAGAAAAACGTAATGAAATAGCCTTTTTTTCATTAACAGTTACAAGAAGAGTTAATGGTAGTGAAAAGAATGGAAGAAGACCATTTGTTAATTATGAAGGGGTAAGATATACGAACGATGTATTAAACCGTTCGCCACATTTAGTTAATAAAACACTTAAACTGCTAGTCAACACGGATGATTTAAGGATTGTAAAAGCATTTCTAGATGATGGTAGTGAATTAGGTAATTTAAGTGCTACTGGAAAATGGGGAATAACCCCTCATGACCTTAGAACTAGAAAAGCTATAAATAAACTAAAAAATAATAAGTTAATACATTTCACTCAATATGATGATCCAATTCAAGTTTACCAAGACTACTTAGAAAAAGAAGCACGAAAAAATAAAACAAACAGAAACAAATTAGCTTCCCTAAAAAAAGAACAAAAGAGTAAAGAAGAACGATACCAAATAGCAAAGTATAATGAAGACAAAGGGACCATTATTAACGGAAATTTTGAAAACCTTTCCGATCTATCTAATGTTAGGAAGCATAAGGAACCTGAAGCAGGGGATAAACAAACTGATAAGCGAATCTTAAAAAGAACGATAATTTTTTAATTGGAGGTCCTAAAAATGTCAGAAACAGTGGAATCCAATCAATCTAATAAAATATTAATTAGACCTTATATTCCAAAAGGAACTCATCCCATTGAGACGGGTAAATATTTGATTTCAACAAATGAGATCGATAGAATGTATCAAACTGTCATTCAATGGGTCGAAAACAGAACTCCGGGTGCGATCATATATGGTCGTCCCAGATTAGGAAAAACAAGAGCTATTTCATATTTAATTAATTGTTTGCCACAAGACTTTGGTGAAAATACACCAATTTTTCATATTCGTTGTCGTAAATACAAAAATCCCAATGAAAATTTCTTTTTTGAAGATTTATTAAATGCTGTGGGACATTCAATTATCATAAGTGGAAAATCCAATATGAAGAGAACAAGGCTATTAAGATTTCTAGTAGAACGTGCTGACTTCTCAGGTAATAATAAGATTGTTTTTTTTATAGATGATGCACAAAGACTTGTAGAAATTCATTATGATTGGTTAATGGATCTATATAATGATTTGGATCATTATGGCATAACTTTAACTACTATTCTAGTAGGACAAAAAGAATTGGTTCATCAACGATCTGCGTTTATCAGTGGAGATAAATTTCAAATAGTGGGTCGCTTTATGAGCCATGAATATCAATTTAAGGGAATTGAAAATTTAAATAATTTAAGGATTTGTTTAACAGGATATGACGATTATTGTGAATACCCTACAAATAGTAACTGGTCATTCACTAAATACTTTTTTTCTGAATCTTTTACAAGAGGATATAGGTTGCATCATTCAGCCGAAGAATAATTTCAGGTTTTTGTAAATTTAAGAAGAGAATTCGGATTACCTCAGAAAGTAGAAATTCCAATGCAATATGTTACATTAACTGTAGAATATGCTTTAAAACGATTTGGAAATAATGGTTTAGATTTACCGGCTATAAAAAAACTCATTGGGAAGAAGCAATTAATAATTCTGGGTACATCCAATCAGAATTGTATCAAATAAGTTAATATAATATACATTACTTAGATAAAGGTGGTTGAAAGTTATGACCTTTCAATTTACTTGGTCTACCGAATGGATTCAAGACTACGAATCATCTTGGGGAATATTAGAAAAATTTATGTGGGCAAATGCTATTGACGGAAATACTATTTTAGCCTTAATCGGCAATAAAAATGTTAGGCAATTAAAAAACATTTCAAATGCTGGCAGCCGCCACCGTAATCTAGTTTATTTTTTCAGCATTGATTCGGAATTGAGTCAAAAGATTATTGGAATAGATCTAAAAGAGTACCATGACAATTTAGCAGATAAACTAATCCATATAATTCCCAATATTAAGTTTGAAATTAATTATTTTCACTCTAACTTGTCATATTGCCCTATTTGTTTAAGTAAAGGATATCATAGTATTCTACACCAACTGAAAATTTTTGATCACTGTGCTTTTCATCCAGAACAAGAGTTAATTGTTAGGTGCGTAAAATGTGATAAATTAATGCCAGAATATCTTATTAATAAAGGCAACAAAGAGGCTTTTCGTTGCACCTGTGGTTACGATTTTCTTGATTCAGAAAATATACGGTCAATATTTTTATCATGGAAAAAACAACCTAGAATTCAAAACCAAATCATAAATTCATGGTTAAATTTACCTCGTGAAAAAGTTCATCAATATCATTTAATTTACCCCTTTGATAATTACAACAAATACTTTGTTATTAATGATACTGATTACTTGACAATGATGCCCCAATTATTGATTAGAGCTTTTAATGATAACCCTGCTCTGAGTGAGAAAATTATTAAAATTTCTTCTAATAAGGGAATCTTGAAAATTAAAAATGATTATAGGTTGTTAAAGGAAAATTATTTAACTGCTTTTCCACGTCAATTTTCACGCTTTAGATTCAACGAAAAACATAAAATTGATAGTTTCTTCTTTGAAGTCTACAAACAAACTAGGATTATTTATAAAGCAGTAAGTAGATATATATTACGTAATATTATCAAGGACCACAAGAAATGCGTTGAGATTTTCAATAAAGCCCAACAAAATGGTGATGTTTGTCCCCATGCATTATCATTTACTTGGTGGAAAATGGAGTGTGAAGGAATAGATTCATTTTGGAAAATAGAAAATCAAACAAAAATTCGAGAAACATATGATTTTGAATGCATAAGAGAACGGTTTAGTTCATTTATTCGTGGATCATTTATGACACACCTAGAAGAAGTATTAAATCCTATCAGTAGAGAGGAAGAGCTTGATTTCTTAAATTATAATGTTAGCAGAATAAATTATATTTTAAATAAAATCGTTACACATTTATTAATTGAGCGTTATATAAAATGGTTAGAGGTCGTACAAAACCCAGAAAAATTTAAACAACTCCATCCTGATGATACTATTCCTATGTACCTTGCAAAAATCCCGCAAAATTCAAATGAAGAAATAGTTTTCTATTTTCCTAATGGACGAATTAATTACATGAAGAATCTCATAAAAGACATCAGTGAACAAGTAAATTGTCCAATAAGTAAATCTAAGAGGTATCCGCCTTATAAATCTCCAATTCGAATAGCAATGGACAAAATGAAATAAAACAAAGCAGAGTATTTAAATTGAATAGCGTAAGCCTGAACTATAAAAAAGAACACCTTTTCGGTCTACATCACAAAAGCCATATACCACGATTTTTTAAATCGAATATATGGCTTTTATTAATCTTTTTAAACCACAGGATATGCCTGTGTGCAAATGAAACTTGTAGAGTTGTATCAGAAAAAAACTCCAATCGTTATAATAGAAGATGGCCGTCAAACCAACTTCTATTAACGAGAGGAGTCCTGCTCATGTCGAGCGACAATAGTTTATCACATACAAGATGGAATTGTAAGTATCATATCGTATTTATTCCCAAATACAGAAGGAAAGTAGTGTATGGGAAATTAAGAAAAGATATAGGTGCTATTTTGAGAAAACTATGTGAAATGAAAGATGTAGAAATATTGGAAGCACATGCAATGCCAGATCATATTCACATGCTGGTCAAAATACCACCGAAAATGTCTGTTTCGTATTTCATGGGATATTTAAAAGGTAAAAGTTCCTTGATGATCCATGATAGACACGCAAATTTAAAATATAATCATGGAAACCGAACGTTTTGGGCGAAAGGATATTACGTAAGTACGGTGGGATTAAACGAAAAAACAATTGCAAAGTATATTCGAGAGCAAGAAGCAGAAGACCGTTTGCGAGATAATATGAGCAAACGAGAATACGTCGATCCATTTAAAGAAAAGTAGGGAGAGTAAACGGTTGGCGGTCA
>NZ_JVDT01000278.1 GCF_001076885.1 Bacillus sp. 522_BSPC | reverse complement strand
TATGCCTGTGTGCAAATGAAACTTGTAGAGTTGTATCAGAAAAAAACTCCAATCGTTATAATAGAAGATGGCCGTCAAACCAACTTCTATTAACGAGAGGAGTCCTGCTCATGTCGAGCGACAATAGTTTATCACATACAAGATGGAATTGTAAGTATCATATCGTATTTATTCCCAAATACAGAAGGAAAGTAGTGTATGGGAAATTAAGAAAAGATATAGGTGCTATTTTGAGAAAACTATGTGAAATGAAAGATGTAGAAATATTGGAAGCACATGCAATGCCAGATCATATTCACATGCTGGTCAAAATACCACCGAAAATGTCTGTTTCGTATTTCATGGGATATTTAAAAGGTAAAAGTTCCTTGATGATCCATGATAGACACGCAAATTTAAAATATAATCATGGAAACCGAACGTTTTGGGCGAAAGGATATTACGTAAGTACGGTGGGATTAAACGAAAAAACAATTGCAAAGTATATTCGAGAGCAAGAAGCAGAAGACCGTTTGCGAGATAATATGAGCAAACGAGAATACGTCGATCCATTTAAAGAAAAGTAGGGAGAGTAAACGGTTGGCGGTCAATTTAGAGGTCCCTTTAGGGGCTTCGTTGGTAAAGTGCCCTTATAGGGCGAAATTAAAACCGCCGGTTCTACCGGCGGATACTTACTTATTTTAATTACTACATTCTGCCTGAATCATTTTTGACCAGGGCAAGTATTGATCTAAGATTTCATGGCTTGTGATGCTTAAACAAATGGCGTTAGCTTTTGCTCCAGCTTCACTGACAGAAAAAAGCCAGTTTTTTTCTGATGAGGAACTTAAAAGGATTTTTGCATTATCCGATAATATTACCCTTACAAAGAGCCAACCGAATCCCTACATCCAGCTTGAGTTTCCAATGATGCTCCGAATCATGTATGGCTGCTGTTTGCGCGTAGGGGAAACTCTAGCTTTGAAGATGAAGGATATGGATCTCGATGGTGGAATCCTCATTCTAAAACAGACAAAAGGAGACAAGCAACGGCTAGTACCTATGCATGAGACTTTGACATCAATCTTGATTAGATACTGTTTAGTAATGGGGTTGATAGGAAAAGCCGAAGCATTACTGTTCCCCAGCGCAATACAGGAAGTACCACTTTCTGTAAAAGCTGCTCGTAATAAACTCAATACCATACTGAAATATGCCGGCATATCATTGAAAGGTATGGGAAAACGGGAACGTGGACCATGCCTTCACTGCCTGATGCATGTGTTTGCCTTTAAATACTTTGCAGAAGCTGAAAAGTCAGGGCGTTCGATTGACGCATCGGTTCCCTATTTATCTATATATCTGGGACATGACAGCCTTAAAGAAACGGAGAGTTATCTGAAATTCAGCAGCGAATTCTATCCTGAAGCTATGGAACTGTTTGAAGATTACACACTGCAGGTTTTCCCGGAGGTGTCTTATGACGAATAAAGCATCAGAATTCCCGATTTTCTGAACTGAAGACTGAAACTTTTGTCAAAAACATCAAAAGATTATCTAAGAAAAAAGAGAAGAAATGTTTTATGTTAAGACATACAGTAATTCTTCTCGGATAATGCGCCCAACAATTTGCGAAGGTAACGCCTTCCAACTTATCATAGCAGAATAACCATCACAAACAATCATTCCGGAATATCCTTTAATGAAACTTTCAAGGACAGATCGAGCACGTGATACTGAGCTTTGAAAGAGAGTCATGGTTGGACCTTGGCTTGGCACACTTCGATACACCCAATTATAGGGATTGGTTTGACCAGATTTCCCATCGGATCGGTTGAACCTTCTTTTAAAAAGTAAAACTCACCCTCGTTCAACGTTTCGTCAATCACTCTTATATTGATGAATCCTTCAAATCCCTTGCTTTCCATCACCTCAAGAGGGTTATCCTTTTTGTGTATATTTTTGATCTAAACGACAGTACCTTTGTATTCTATTTTAATTTTCCTTTATCGTGAAGCTGATTTAAGGTATCGTCATTGTCTCTTTTTTATGCAATTATGTGATTACATAGAAATTTCAATATATTGTAACAAATACCAAACAGACATATGTGGAAAAAGTTGTATTATAGTATTGAAGAATAAATTAATATATTCCGCTTACTTTGATGGTATCCATGCAAATGGTTATCAAATAAAAAACTATTAATAATAAGAATGGGGGTGAGAATATGAGTGAGGAAAAATATACTCTTGAAGACATTTTATCCGAAATTAAAACACAAAATGAATTGGCTAATGAAGATGAAGAATTAAAATTAGAACTATATTACCCAGGAACTGATATTTGTTAATTTTTTTCGGCTACAATTTTATTTTACCGCCACAATTGTGGCGGTAATTTTACAAAAAAATAATAGGTGAGGAAACTGTTCATGAACTCATATAAAAAAACCTTGTTATTATTTGGAACATATAGTGTGCTTACTTCTGTTTTATTCATCGATGCGATTTTTGCTCTTTTTGTTTTTAATCACGGTTTATCTATAACACAACTAATGCTAATAGGAACTGTCTCTGGTATAACCGTTATACTTATGGAAATTCCAGCAGGAATTATTAGTGATAAATACTCTAGAAAAGTGTCATTAATTATAAGTGTATTGTTAAGACTTATTAGTATTGTCTTTTATATCTTTGGTTCATTTTATGTGGGGTCAGTACTAATGGCATTAGGAGTAGTGTTTTTATCTGGAACGGATTCAGCATATTTATATGACATGATGAAAAAGTATAAACATGAAAATGAGTTTCAAGAAATTGACGGGAGAATTCGAGGCTATACATTTTATTATATGGGTTTTGCTGCGATTATTTCTGGCATCCTATATGGGGTAAATATTTATTTACCTTTTATTATGACTATTGGGACTTTTCTGTGTGCATTGATTATTTCAATAAATTTAGAGGACGAAGTGAGATATTCCCAAAATAATAGAAAAAAAGGGCATTTTGAAATAATTAAAACAAGTACACTTATTATTTTCAAAACAAATAAAGTATTGAATGCCACATTATCATTGGTATTAATTATGTCAGTTATACAGATAGTTAAAGCTTATGATCAGCCATTTATGTATGAAATACAAATAAGTAGTACTGAATTTGGTTTTATATTTTTTATATTGAATATCACTGCAGGGTTTTTCTCGAAAAGGAGTAAACAAATTTCATTAAAGCTTAAAGATTATACTAATCTGGTTTTGATTCTTGGGTTTAGTATACTAACTTTTATGCTCTATATCCTTGATAACTTTTGGGGGCTAATTATATTAGTAGCTTTAAGTGTGGTGCGAGGAATAGCAAGTCCGTATTTTTACACCAAATTAAATGATAATATTCCATCGGAAAACAGAGCGACAATCTTATCATGTGCAAGTTTACTCATTAGTTTATTCGTTGCTTTAATATCACCTTTAACAGGATTAATTGCTGATAACTTTGGATTGAAGTTTACTTATCTATCAATTTCCTGCCTAATTATCGTCTTTTCTACTATTTTATTTTTGAAAAATAAATTTAATATAAAGAAAAATGAGATTGTGAGGGATACATATGAAAATTAATTTAAACCCAGAGGTAAAAAAACTTAAACCTGAGGTTACTCAATGCAAAGTTATGCAAAAAGGAAAAAAAATAAATGGAGACAAAAAAGCATTAAAGAAAAAAGATGCGGAAAAATAAATTTGCAACAAAGTGGTTCCACTATTTTTTTTTACTCTATTTTCAAAATCAAGTGGAAAAATTCCAATTTTTAAATTATTTTATTTTGGAGTTGATTATTGTTGAAATACAAAATATTAAATAAGGATGAGTATCTAATTGAAATAGGCAAGTTACTTTACGTTGTTAACGGTGTTTGTCAACATAGTTGTCGCATTTAGTTACTTTAGTGTTGTGTTCAGTCAAGGCTACCGCGCTACGCTTGCTGGCCTGATGATTTGAATGGAAAGGAAATCCATTCTTTCCATTCAAATCATCAGGGAATAAAGTGTATTAAGGCGGACTCAACGTTACCTTTTTCCCTCATCACGCATTGGATTAAGTGCTACTTTTTCAATAGGTGTCCAATTTCTTAGACTCCTCGCCCAGCGTTCTGGATGCTTCGCTTTTGCGGCTTCATATACGTCTTTTCTCTTTGTCAATATGGTTACGTGTTCTCCGGCATGACACTGTGCCGGTGTTACATAATTCAGCCCACTATGCAGATGAATATGATTATACCAATGGACAAATTGGTGTGCCCATTGTCTGGCTTCTTCAAGTGAGGTAAAGCCCTTATGCGGATAATCAGGGCGGTATTTAAGTGTTCGAAACATGGCTTCTGAATAAGGATTATCATTGCTTACACGTGGTCTTGAAAAGGAACTTTGGATCCCCAACTTCTCAAGTAAACTTAAAAAGGTCTCAGCTTTCATCGGACTCCCATTGTCTGAATGCAACACCAGTGGTGCCCCTTGGATTTTCTCATTAATGACTGCTTTTTTTACAAGTGATTCAGCGTGTGTCGCTTCTTCCTTTTCCCATACTTCCCACCCAACTGCTTTTCTACTAAATAGATCGAGTATTAAATAGAGGCGATAATACAAGCCTTTCACAGGTCCACCAAGCCACGTAATATCCCATGTCCACACCTGATTTGGCGATGTGGCCAGATGACTCTCGGGGATTCTTCGTGTTGGCTTTTGACTACGTCCACGGTGGTGTTGCATCTTTCCTTCACGTAAAACACGGTAAAACGTAGATTCTGACGCAATATATGTTCCTTTATCCGCAAGCTTTGGGACAATTTGTGTCGGCGGTAAGTCGGCATATTCTTCTTGTGTAACAACCTCGAGTATTTCCTTTTTCTCTTCCTCGGACAACTTATTTTTTGGAACAGGTCTTTTCGCAAAGGGACGCTGATCGACCTTAACCTTACCATCTGCCACCCAGCGCTCGTAGGTTCGTACACTAATATAAAGTTCCTCACAAGCCTTCGCTAACCGCGCACCATTTTGATTGGCTTCTTGGATGAGTTCTACAGCTAATGCGCGATTTGATGGGCTAATCATTCTTCCTCGTCGTCCCCCCAAATCGCTTGGGCCTTTTTTCTAAGTAATAATAACGCCGCAGCTTCCGCTAATGCTTTCTCCTTCTTTTGAAGATCTTTTTCTAACTGTTTTGCCCGTTTCTGTTCTTCCTTTAACGCACCAGATAACTGCTTTGATTGATCAAATACTTGTCCGTTTGCCTGGAGACAAACAGATCGCCATAATTCAATCTGTTCACGGTACAAACCCTTTTTACGACAGTATTCAGCCAATTCCGTTTCGTTCATCGCAAAGGTCTCCATCACGATTAAAAACTTATCTTGACTGGTCCATTTGTCACTTGTTTGTCCATTGCCAGGCGTTGCCACACCAGCTTCACGTGCAGCCTTACGCCACTTGTACAACGTTGGTTCTGTGATGCCTTCTTCCTTCGAGATAGTAGCCACTGATTCGTTATGTGGTGGCATCATTCGTTTAACAATTGCCTCTTTTTGTTCCTTCGAGTATCGTACTCCATTTTTTCTTTCATATCGATCGACCTCCGTGTTATTTACTTAAAGTATAACACTAAAGTATCGTACGACATCTATCCTAACAGAGGGGGTTA
>NZ_JVDT01000277.1 GCF_001076885.1 Bacillus sp. 522_BSPC | reverse complement strand
CTCTGTTACCTTTCCATGCAGATTTCTGCTCTAGTGGGCTTAGAGAACACTCCTCTGTTACTTTTCCATACTGCGTTCTGCTTTAACTATAAATGGCTTATATAAAAAGTGCATTCCAAATTTGGAATGCACCCATCTCATTTATTATAGATTAATTTTCACTATCTTCCTTTAAATACGTCCAGCCTTCTTCTTGATACACTTTATTTTCTTTCATTAACTTTCCAAGTGCACGTTTAAAGGAACCTTTACTTAGATTAAAACGTTCTTTAATGTCCTCAGGCATACTCTTATCTCCATAAGGCATTGCACCTTTTCGCATAATTAAATAATCCAAAATTAGTTGGGCGTCCTTATCAAGTGCTTCTTCTTTTCTTGGTAATAAGGATATATTTACTGTGCCATCTAGCTTAACGTCGATTATACGACCACTAACTTTTTCCCCTAATCTTGGTTCTTGACCTCTCTCAGATTCGTGAATAAATCCTTTATAGCCTTCAGCTGTATAAATCCAGCTTCCAACTTTTGCTGTTCGATAAATATAGCCATGAATGTTTTTATTAAAATCTTCTCTTGTCGCCTTTGTTGACATTTCTTCAATAATTGGATCCGTAGCTGGTTTTACATATAAATAATTATTTTTATTTACCTTTAAAGTAATATATAGCATATCTCCAACTTCTGGCCAAACCTCTTCATGAACTGGTAAATCATCTTCTCCTAATAGCATGTCCTTTTTCAAACCAATATCAAAAAAGCAGCCAATGCCCTCTTTCCGATCAGTTACTTTTACCCAATCATATTTACCAACCGCAATAGACGGGATATATGTACTGGAGCATGCTCTTCCTTGTGAATCGCTGTAAATAAAGACGCGTACTTCATCGCCTTCTTCGAATTTTTGATCTGTTTCACTAAAATGCAAAAGCACATCCTCGTCTTCCTCTTCAATTGTCAAAAAATAACCGAAAGATGCTATTCTTGCAACCGTTAATATTTCTACACGTCCCATATAATCTCTTAACGACATTTGTTTTCCTCCTTTATTTCTTGTCTATTCAACTTTTCATCTATATTCTTTTATCATCATTATTCCCTATTTAGTGAATACTTCATGCCTAAAGTTGTTACAACTGCTATATTTTACTATAATACAAGCATAAAAGAAATGGAATTAGCACTAGATATACTTAGAAATCGTGTATGATTCCATAAATCAGGAGGTAATTATGGCAAAAGATAGCTCATTTGATATTGTTTCAAAGGTAGATTTTTCTGAAGTTACAAATGCAGTACAGCTAGCAATGAAGGAAATTCAAAATCGCTATGATTTTAAAGGAAGCAAAAGTAATGTAACATTGGACAAAGAAGAATTAGTTCTTGTTTCAGATGATGAATATAAATTAGAGCAGCTGAAGGATGTCCTGATAAGCAAAATGTTTAAACGCGGCATTCCCATTAAAAACTTAGATTATGGCAAAATAGAAGGAGCTTCAGGGGGAACAGTCCGCCAAAGAGCTAAATTAATCCAGGGCATTGATAAAGATAACGCTAAAATAATTAATGCGTTAATTAAGAACAGTGGATTAAAAGTGAAAACACAACAGCAAGACGATCAAATCCGTGTAACCGCTAAAAGCCGTGACGATTTACAAAAGATTATCGCAGCTGTAAAAGACGAATCAAAAATTACGATTGATGTGCAATTTGTCAATTATCGCTAACTAGTAGTCGGATGGCAGCCAAATTAGGCTGCCATCTTTTTTTCGAATGCCTCCTTTTCCACTAACCCTATTTTTTCCATGTTTATATTAGTAGATTTGGGAAAAATAAGTAAACATGGACAAAAAGATAGAAGGAGTGATTGATATGAGTAATAGCAATAAGGAAAAATTACAACAAACCTTACCCCCACAGCATCAGAATCAGCAGCCAGGCATTCAGACAGAAATGAATCCAATGCCTAAAGATGTCGATCCCGCTTACAAAGGCTCAGAAAAATTAAAAGGAAAAACTGCTATCATTACTGGTGGAGATAGTGGAATCGGCCGGTCTGTAGCTATTTATTATGCAAAAGAAGGTGCAGACATCGTAGTTGTTTACTTAAATGAGCATGATGACGCCCAAAAGACAAAAGAGCTAGTAGAAGCAGAAGGAGTAAAATGCTTATTGCTTGCCGGGGATGTTGGTGATGAGAGCTTCTGCAAAACAATTGTGAAAAAAACTGTATCTGAATTTGGAAAAATTAATATTTTAGTGAATAATGCAGCTGAACAGCATCCACAACAAAGTTTGCTAGATATTAGTGCCGAACAATTAGAAAAAACATTCCGAACAAATATTTTCTCTATGTTTTACTTAACAAAAGCGACCCTTCCTCATTTAGAGTCAGGAGATACAATTATCAATACGACATCAATCACTGCCTATAAAGGGAATGAAATATTAATCGATTATTCGTCCACAAAGGGAGCGATTACTGCTTTCACTCGTTCCTTATCACAGTCTCTTGCCGGACAAGGCATTCGTGTGAATGGAGTAGCTCCGGGACCAATTTGGACACCGCTCATTCCTTCTACGTTTGACAGTGAACAAGTGGCATCCTTTGGTGGAAATACTCCTTTAAAACGTGCAGGTCAGCCTTGTGAGCTTGCTCCAGCCTATGTATATTTAGCTAGTAATGATTCAACATACGTTACTGGACAAGTTCTTCATGTTAATGGAGGAAGCATCGTTAACGGATAAATCATTTAACGCTCTAGCAATCCCAAACCGCTCGCGCCTTTATTGCGAGTGGTTTTTTCTATGATAGCTAATTTTATTTTCCCTTTTAAAAACTTTCTATTCTGTCAACACTAGTGGCAAAAAGATATAGAAAGAATATATAGGGAGTGTGAAAAATGATTGATTTGGCTTCAATCTATCATCGAAGTGACGGTAATTACTGCTATTTACAAAATGGAGATACCCTCCATATTCGAATTCGAACAAAAAGAGCAAATGTGAATGAAATGGAAATAATTTACGGTGATCAATACGAAATGAGTGATTATCATTGGGTATCCCACCGAATGATGATGGAAAAAAGCGGCACTGATTCTCTTTTTGATTATTGGCATTGTTCCATTTCTAATAAAAAAAGAATTCGCTATGGCTTTATAATAAGAGATAATGAACAACAAATAACCTATACCGAAAAAGGGTTTTTCCCCTTTGTTCCCGATGATGCAGGCTATTATTTTTGCTTGCCCTATCTTCATGAGAAAGACGTTTTTTCTCCTCCTTCATGGGTTTCTTCAACTATTTGGTATCAAATATTCCCAGAAAGATTTCGAAATGGGGATAGTTCTTTAAATCCTATAGACACTGCACCGTGGGGACAAGAGGAACCTGAATTATGGAATTTCTTTGGCGGCGATTTTCAGGGAATAATCGATTCTTTAGACTATCTTTCAGACCTTGGGATAACAGGGATTTATCTTACTCCTATTTTTCATGCAAAAAGCAATCATAAATACGATACGATTAACTATTTAGAAGTGGACCCACAATTCGGCGATACAGAAATGCTTAAAAAGCTAGTAAAGGAATGTCATAACCGCGGGATTCGTGTCATGCTGGATGCTGTATTTAATCATTGCGGCTATCATTTCCCACCATTTCAAGATGTTCTAAAAAACAAAGAGAAGTCGCGCTATAAAGACTGGTTCCATATCCACAAATTCCCTTTAAAAGAAGCTAACACGATAAATTATGAAACATTTGGCTTTTATGAAGCAATGCCCAAATTTAATACAGCAAATCAAGAAGTGAAAGAGTATCTTTTACATGTAGCAAAATACTGGATAACAGAATGTAATATCGACGGCTGGCGCTTGGATGTTGCCAATGAAATTGACCATGACTTTTGGAGATCTTTCCGCTCAGCAGTGAAAGACTTAAAACCAGACCTTTTTATATTGGGAGAAATTTGGCATGATTCCCTACCATGGCTTCGAGGAGAGCAATTTGACTCGGTAATGAATTATCCTTTACTAACGAAAGCACTTCAATTTTTTGCCTATGATATGATTTCTGCTAAACAATTTATGGAGGATATGACGACAACTTTACATGCATACCCAAGTACGGTGAATAACGTATTATTTAATATTATCGGGAGCCATGATACACCGAGGATACTACATGAATGTAGTTATCGAAAAGAACGTGTGAAGCTTTTATTCACCTTTCTCTTTACCTATCCTGGCACTCCTTGCATTTACTATGGAGACGAAATTGGTTTAGGAGGAGGAGCGGACCCTGGTTGTCGAAAATGTATGCTTTGGAATTCAGGAGAGCACGATGAAAAGCAAAAAGAATTTGTTAAGCGATTAATTCAAGTGCGTAAGCAAAGCTCTTTTCTCATAAATAGCAGTAATTTCCACTTTTTAACAAACACAGATTCTTGTTTAGCCTATTATTCAAAAAATGAGGCAGAAATCATACTCACCGTTATTAATAAAAGTGAAACGGAAGCACAATTTCTACTCCCCTTTCCATTACGAGGGAAAAAAATCTCTCTTTTATTAACAGACGAAGAATATGCAGCTGAATCAAATGATCTAGCAGTAATACTCGGACCATATGAATCCAGTATCCTTCGCTTTAATATGAACTATGAATATATCCATGTAAGATAAAGTGTGTTTTTCTATTAAAAGGTGTCCATTTGCAATGTACTTCCTCGTGGGCACCTTCTCCTACCTCTTCAATAATTTTTTCCAAGAACTGAAAATAATGATTGTTTCCTAACGTGGAACGTACTATATTTACTATTAGATCGAATTGTTTGAATTGTCAGGAGGAAATAAAGTGAATCAGCAAGCACCATCCAAATCAATTGGGCTTCCCTTACTTATCTCTATTATCGCAATCTCCTTTTCTGCGATATTCGTGAAATGGTCGGAGGCTCCTGCCACTATATTAAGCATGTATCGAATGTGGCTCGCATGTCTTATTATGATTCCCATGGTATACATACACAGAAATGATTTTAAAAAGCTTTCCAAAAAAGATTGGTCGTTCTTATTTTTTTCCGGCTCTTTTTTAGCGTTGCATTTTGCCCTTTGGTTCAGTTCTCTAAAGTTTACTACTGTAGCTAGTTCTACGATTATCTTGGCACTTCAGCCTATTGTCTCTCTTCTTGGTGGATTTATTTTCTTTCGAGAAAGAACCAATTCTATTGCTATTATGACTATGGGTATTGCGATTATTGGTGCTGTGATGATTGGCTGGGGAGATATTGGACTTGACAGCAATGCAATTATAGGAGACGTTCTTTCCTTCTTGAGCGTGATTGCAGTAGTTGGCTATTTATTAATTGGTCAAAATATTATTAAAAAAATGACTCATTGGATTTATACATTTACCGTTTTCTTTTTTGCTGCCTGTTTGTTAACTGTCTATAATCTTATAGCAGGTGATTCATTAACTGGATACTCTGGCAGAGAATGGGGTATTTTTGTTCTGCTGGCAATTGTTCCAACGCTTGCGCATGTTATCAACAATTGGTTACTAAATTATGTGAATGCAACAACTATTTCTATGAGTATTTTAGGAGAGCCTGTTGGAGCTACCCTTTTAGCTGTACTGCTATTAAATGAGCGATTAATCCATTCTCAAATAATAGGTGGTATCCTTGTTTTATTCGGTGTATTCTTTTTCTTACTGCAAAAACAGCCTAAACATGCCATTACCCAAGAAAAGCCAATTGGATAGATTACTACCATTTTTATTAAATACCTTTCAATCAGTGGGCTCCCCCACTGATTTTTTCATTAACTGATTAGATTCCACTTAGAAAGCAGCCTAGTGTGTAGTCAATCTTAAATTTCGTACACAAAAACATCCTTTTTCTTGCATATTACTGGTAAATGAATCAAATACTACTTTAAGCATCTACATATTTCCAATTAGGAGATTCCTTTTCATGCTAAAAGAAAATCTATCGTTAAGTCAGTTATTTGCTATTATTATTGGTTTTAACCTAGGTACTACGCTAGTTGTCGTCCTTGGTATTACCGCAAAAGAGGATGCTTGGATTACCGTACTTCTCTCAACCTTTACAGGCTTAATTATTGCCTCTTTTTTTCTTAATATAAATGAATTAGTGCCTTCCAAGAATTTATTTGAGATCATTGAGTTTGGATTCAATCGATTTATTGCTATTCCCATTACGCTTGTCTATTCTCTTTACTTTTTTTATCTTGCGGCTAGAACCATAAGGGATTTTGGCGAATTAACGTCTACCTTTATCCTTCCGTTAACACCAATTGAAATTATTACTCTTTCCTTAATGTTGATAATTGGTTATATACTATATTTAGGAATTGAAATCTTAGGAAGAACGACGGAAATATTCACACCCTATTCTGCTTTATTTCTTTTCCTACTCATTATTTTCCTATTCGCAAGTCAAAATATTTCTATTACAAAAATACAGCCAGTATTGGCAAGAGGCTTACTGCCAGTAATCGATGCTATGTTTCCAATTGAAGTTAGTAGACCTTACGGTGAATTAATTGTAATGACATGTGTTTTCCCACACATTTCCAACTTAAAAATGCGTAAGAAATCTGTTATCTATTCAGTAGCAGTGTCTGGGATATTGCTCACTATTGCTACATTAATCATTACTTCATCTTTAGGGATAACAACGGCTTCAAGAGCTACCTTTCCACTTTTGAGCACAACAAGGCTTATTTCCATCGCGGACTTTTTTGAAAGAATTGATGCTCTTGCTGTTTTTATCATTATGTTAGGAATTGTTATTAAAAGTTCCATCTTTATTTATGGTGGGTTAAAGGGGTTAGAATATATTTTTAAATTCCCTTATCGCTATTTTGTCGTACCTAGTGTCTGTATTATTTCCATGTTTTCTATTTTCATTAGTTTAGATATTAATGATCATATTAAAGAAGCTTCTCTAGTTGTTCCATATTTACTATATTTACCTTTACAATTTGCTTTCCCTTGCTTCCTCTTATTTGTCCTATTACTAAAAAAATTCATCCATAAAGGAAACTCTCCACTTCATGATAAAACATATAAAAACCCCTAGATAGCACGATAGGATCGTCATTCTAGGGATTTTTTTATTTTCTTACTCTACAATATTGATATTATAATCTTTGAACCAATGATGGATTTGTACTAAGTGTGCAAGCAGCTGTGGTCCAGTCATTAGTTGGCCAAACCATGGTTCTTTGAATGCAGAACCTTCTGTTTCGATAATTTCTGACAGTCGTTCTTTATCAAAGAATTCATATAAAGCTGAACTTTTATCTGTTAATGCACTCTTTAGCATATTTGTTACTGTTTTTGTGTAAATCGGATTATGCGTCTTAGGATACGGACTTTTTTTGCGATAAAGAACTTCATCTGGAAGAATTCCTTCTAATGCTTTTCGCAGCAATCCTTTTTCTCTTCCTTTGTAATTCTTCATTTCCCATGGTACATTCCACACATATTCTACTAAGCGATGGTCTGCAAACGGCACGCGCACCTCAAGACTTGCTCCCATACTCATTCTGTCTTTGCGCTCTAATAATGTGGTCATGAACCATAATTGATTAAGATAGAATAATTCTCTTCTTTTTGCATCTTCTTTACTTTCGCCAGCTAATTTAGGCGTTTCCGCAATAGTTTGGTTATATTTATCCATCATATACTCTTTTAATTGCAATTTATTACTCCATGAATCTTTCAATAAATTTTGTCGTTCTTCAATCGATCTCATCCACGGGAATCCTGCTCTTTGCAAGTCAGCCTCTCTTCTAAACCATGGATATCCCCCAAAGATTTCATCTGCACATTCTCCAGATAAGCTAACGACAAAATCTTTTTTTATTTCTCGACAAAACCATAAAAGGGAGGAATCAACATCTGCCATCCCAGGTACATCTCTTACCGTTACAGCTTCATGTAAAAAGTCGGCCAATGTTTCTTGGGTGATAATACAATTATGATGGATGGTTCCAAATGTATCTGTCATTTTTTTAATATAAACACCATCAGAGTTTGGCTGGAACTCATTTGCTTTAAAGAACTTATCATTTCCTTCATAATCGATTGAATAGGTGTGCAGAGGTCCTTTACCATTTTTCGCATATTCCATTGAAGCGATTGCTGTAATGGCACTGGAATCCACTCCACCTGAAAGAAAGGTACTTAACGGTACATCTGATACCAATTGTCTAGTCACAGCATCTTTAAAAAGGAAACGAACTTTTTCAACGGTTTCATCAAACGAATCTGTATGTTCTTCACTTTTCACATTCCAATAACGCCATACTCTCAAGCCATCCTGTGTGAACTTTAATGCATGCCCTGGTCGAAGCTCTTTAATCCCTTTAAAGATACCGCTCCCTGGTGTATGAGAAGGTCCAAGAGCAAATACTTCTGCTAATCCTTCTCTATCTAGCTCCGTCTTCACATTTGGATGTGCAAGCAATGCTTTCAATTCGGAGCCAAAGATAAAGCTAGATCCTACCTCAGCGTAAAATAGTGGTTTTACTCCTAAACGATCTCTTCCAATAAATAAAGAATTTCGCTTCTCATCCCAAACAGCAAAGGCAAATATCCCATTTAAGTACTGCAGACATTCTTCTCCCCACTCTATATAGGAAGTAAGTAAAACTTCTGTATCAGAATGACCTTGGAATGAATATCCTTTTATTAGTAATTCTTTTCTTATGTCTTCTGTATTATACAATTCACCATTGTAGCAAATAGTGTAATGAAAGCCTTGTTTTTCTTTTGTCATTGGTTGAATACCATTTAGCGGATCTACCACCACTAAGCGTTTATGTCCGAAACCTGCATGTAACGCAGTCCAAACGTTTGTATCATCTGGTCCTCTTTTTGCCAATGTTTCTGCCATAGCGGATAAAATGACCGACTCGTTTCTTAAATCTTTTTTGTAATCAACCCAACCTGTTATTCCACACATGATTATCATCCTTTCTTCCGTGGAACTTATGATTAGATACCAATCAATCAGTATGAGGTATTCTATGCATCAAAATAAAAATGGTTATTTGTCCATACCAGGTTTATCTCATGATCCACTCAAAAAGGATAAATTAATCGTTTTCAATATTTTAATGAAGGAAAAAGAAGGATTAGTTATAAAATTTTGTTTATCTGTCTAAAAAGAATTTATGGGCGTGTAATCTTTGGGAGGTTTACAATGAACAATCAGCATAGATCAAAACTTATTGAATTTCAAACACGTGCCTTTACGAAGGGTACAGTTGAGTATATAAACAATCAATGGATTTTTTTTGATGAAGAAACAGAGGATGCTTCGATGCTTGACGAATATTTACATCAAGAAATCGAAATTCATTCCTTAAATCGCTGGCGAAAAGGAATTCTTCTAGAGGATGGGAAAGTAAATATCTCTGGATCAGTCCATTTTTTAAAGCATGAAGATCCTATTCGGATACGAAAGCATCTTGTCTTTGCATTGGAAGAATTATTAGATGATTTAAGTGATGATAGCTTTTATCAATTTATTACTACTCTAAATTCGATGAGATTCTCCATATATGATTGTATATATTGTTATAATCATCTTACTTTCTTAAAAGACGAAAAGCGCAAGAGTGGCGTTAATATGATGATTTTTGATAATGAGGAAGACCTTTGCAGTGTGAATCACCATTTCTTCTATAATGAAAAAAATACAGACCGCTTTGAGTTTACCTTAAATACTGGAAAGCGGATGATTGTGGAGAAGCTCTCTTCTTAAAAGTAATCCCTTATAGAAAAATAGTAGCACCAAGCAAAGATGCAAATAGTGAGTAGGTTTCCCGAGTGTCCGCTTTTATTTACAAGTTGACACCTCGGGAAACGAATGATTTTTTGCTTTCAAATGGCTTATATCCTTTCCTTATTTATCCGAAAGAAAAATGCCTTTAGTACCAGTAGGGGTTTTTAATTATCTAATGAAACATATTCAGGGCACCAACTTGGTCGTAAATGTATTCTTGCACTACGCCAGATTCCATCCAAATACGACTTCGGTAAACTCCTCGCCACCAATTTCTATCTCTTCTGTACCAATTCTTTTTCCACCGATGGCTTCATAAAACTTACAAGCTGGATTTTCCGCTAATGCAAAAATAATCATGCTATTAAACCCTTTTTCTTTTAAATATTCGAAAACTTTTTTCGCAAGTGAGCTGCCAATTCCTTTTCCTTGATAGGCTTCCAAAAGATAAATGGCATATAGCTCTCCATCATAACCTGAATACTGCCCACTTCTTTCTTTTCCACCATTTGCAAACCCAACAATCTGTCCCTCTTCATTTTCAGCAACAAAGACACTTCCTGTCAGGATAGCTCTTTTCCAGATTTCTTCTTTTTCTTCGTAAATAAGTGCCTTTAAATAGGTATCTGGAACAATCCCTCTATAGGTTGTTCGCCAACTATCTATATGTACTTTTGCTATTCCTTTGGCATCCTCACTTCTTGCTTTTCTTATCATCATATGTACGCTCTCCTTTCTTTATATATGGAAGGTTTTTTTCACCTCCCATTCTGGAAACCATGTAACCTCCCATCCGAGTGATCCGGTTTGTATCCATTCTACAGCCTTTAATACAAGTGGCGATGCGTTATGGATAGTAATATTTTCTATAGAAACCCATTCAGCTCCTAACGAATCTTGCCCCTCAAATTGCTCTGGAACGGTAATTTCCCCACCTATTTTTCTAGCTGTGTAAAATGCAGCGATATGGTGAATATGTGTAAATTCCCTCCAGTTACATGGGAACATAAAATCAGCCATCCCAATTTGCTTCTGTATTTCTATTTCTATCCCTGTCTCTTCTAAGAACTCTCTTCTCATTGCCATCGTTAAACTTTCTCCTTGCTCCAAACTCCCACCAGGTAAATCAAAGCGATTGGCATATGGCCCCCTCTTCTTATGTATAACGAGCAATCTATCTTTTTCTACAAGAATTCCATAGACTCCAAATGGTTGATGAAACTTCCTCTCTTCCTTCAATCGTTATCCCCCCATATTCGTTTAACTGACACCCTATCTGAATGGTAATTAATTTGAATGACATCAGGGTTCGAAAGCTTGCTCCATTCTATATAACCGACGGAAGGATCAACATATTTCCACATTAATGCAAGCAAATTCCCATGTGTCACTATTGCAAACCTATTCTCTGGTCTTTGAAGACACTCCTTCATTACTTCTGTTGCTCTTGTCATCGCTTGTCTACTGGATTCTCCGCCTTCGTATGCAATATCTAAATCTGTAAAAGATTGTTTCAATAAAGATTGCCAATTGTTTAGATTTCGGCTACTAAGCTTTCTTTCTATCAAGCGCTCCTCATTTTGAATCGGTATTTGGAGTCTTTCTGCCAATGGCTTAGCAGATTCATATGCACGAAGATAGGGACTAGAGAGGATTAATTGGATGCCTTCATCTTTCAAAAAATCCGCTAACTCACTCGACTGTCTCTTTCCATTAGCAGTTAAAGGAGCTTCCGCTTTCTGGCCATAAGCCTCACAATGACGAATTAGGTAAATATTTTTACTATTAATCAAATTTTCACCAGCCTTCCCACAATAGCCTATAACCAGTTTAACAAATTATTGGAAAATTCTATAGATAAATCATAAACTACACGTTTCTAAATAAATATCTGCTGTTGATAGTTTTAAAGAGGATTTATACTTTAGGAGGAAATATGAATAAATAGAGAACTAGATATTCTTTAAGATAATAACCGCATAAACCTTGTCCTATTTTCCGATAAATAATTAACTCATTTGTTAATCAATTCTTATTTAGAAAGAAATTATTTACAGAGATTAATTTACATGTTATCTTTTGTACAAGAAGAAAACTTTAATGTTAACTAGATATTCTGAAAGAAGGGGTCTACATGCAATTGGGAATCGATAATTCCTCTTTAGTAGTGTACGAAGCTTTAGCAAGTGAAGTTCGTATGACAATTATTCAGTTACTGTCTAAAAATAAAATGAATATAAAGGAACTTGCCAAAGAATTAGGCATCAGCAGTGCCATTGTAACAAAACATGTAAAAAAATTAGAAGATGCAGGACTGATAAAAACAGAGAAAGTACCAGGTAAATCAGGATTACAGAAGATTTCCATGTTAAAGGTGGATCATATCGAAATCAACTTTCCGAAGAAAATCTATCATTCTTTCGCTTCATATGAAACCTCTGTTCCAATAGGCCATTACACTGATTATGATTTAAAGCCAACATGTGGATTAGCTTCAGAAAAGGATTTTATCGGAAGAGTAGATGAACCGAAACTATTTATGGATCCCAAAAGAGTAGAAGCAGAAATTCTGTGGTTTACGCAAGGCTTTATTCAATACACAATTCCTAACTTTTTAAAAAAGGAGGAAAACATTCAACAATTTGAAATTAGTTTAGAAGTATGCTCTGAATTTCCATTCTCTAATGACAATTGGCCTTCTGACATTACCTTTTCATTAAATGGGATAGAACTGGGAACATGGAGAAGTCCTGGAGACTTTGCTGATACAAGAGGGAAACTTACACCAGAATGGTGGCCACATAATCTTAATCAATATGGGCTTCTTAAAACACTCCGAATTACTAACCATGGTACGTATATTGATGGAGACCCTATTTCATCTGTCACCATCAATGACCTAGATGACAATTGTGATCGCTGGACGTTTCGCATTGAAGTGAAAGAAGATGCGGAATGTGTAGGTGGCGCTACAATTTTCGGAAAGAAATTTGGGAATCACCCACAGGATATCATTTTCAAAGTGTATTATTTATAGAAGATTCTGCTCTATTTAATCAGCTAGGAGAAACTGCCTTTTTATTTCCCCTAGCTTTTTTTAATCGATTCCTACCCTACCAATATTTGATGGAAGAGGCTATCACTACTCTGTTTTCGTTTATATAATTTGTTCAAACCTTCCTTACACCTTCTCTTTAAAGGCTTGAATTAATCGCTTGTAATAAGAAATAGGATGAGGGGCAAAATTTTCTCTGCCCACTTTACGATGAATCTTAATTTTCTCCCCTCTTGAGTTGAGTTCAAATCCATTTACTTCAATTAATTCTTTTCTGCCCTGCCATAAATCGTAAAAATCGGCTAGTTTAGTGGATACAATGCCCGCTACTTCCTCTTCTTGCAAATGAAATTCTTTAAAATCCATGGTCTTTTTATATAAAAAAGTGTGAGCAAATTCCTTATCCAAAATATCTCCATTATTCATTTCATAATGGAAAACACCTAAGTGGATTAGCTCCTCTATTTCTACTTGGATACCGATTTCTTCCTCCATCTCTCTTACACCGTCTTTCGCATCTTCATGTGCTAACAAGTGACCTGCAGCCGTTATATCTAAAAGATTTGGATAATCCTTTTTTAATGGACTTCTAATTTGCAAGTAGAGATATGATTGTCCATCTTGTTCAGATACAATCCAACAATGAAAGGTCTCATGCCATAATCCCTTTTTATGTACTTCACTACGGGCAGCAGTTCCGATTGGTGTTCTGTTTTCATCAAATATTTTTAGTTGTTCCTCTTCCATGATGGATGCTCCTCTGCTATTTTTTCCATAAAATAGTATCTTGCTTACCCTGTTTCCTTATTGCTATGCCAGCATTTTACGAATAAACCCTCTTTGAATAAGTACTTCCCTTCCTTTGTATCTTCTTCCAAAGGATAAGATTAACAAAGAAAAGCAATATCCCATAAATATAAACACCAAATGGAAGAGATATACTGATATAATGAATTCCTGCTAAAATCGGCAACGGAAGCAAGAGCAGAAATAACCTCCAACTTTGCTGATTCGCTCCTGAATCAAATGACATAGAAAAAGGCACTTCTTTATCTAGCATTCCATAGCAAATCACTGAATAGAGGAAAGCGGAGATAAATACTACTAATAAATCTGGTATAATTCGCATTCCAAACAAAAACAAAAAAACAATGCTTATTAAAAAATAGATTGGTAAATATAATTTTATAATTAGCGCTTTTAATGCTCCTTTATAATACATAGAAAAATCAGAGATTGGAAGAATCGTAAAAATACATGCACCTTTATATTTCCCTGAATACCGCATCATAAAAATTATCGTCGGAATATTAATCATCGTAAAATAAATGGTTAAATACGAGGAACTTGTTGTAAATGAAACATCTTCCAAATTTGTTCCACTATAAAGAAAGATAAAGGGAATAACAATCGAAAAACCTAATGATGGATATACCTTTAATTTAAAATCTCTTTCTTGCCTAATCATTTGCCCTGTAAATTGATAGAATGCTTTTTCTTCCTTGTTGTTCATTAAAAACGATAATAGCAGTTCTCCCCATTTTGAGACCTTACCTTTTCTCGCTTTACTTTGACTAGTTAACTTTTCTAAATTTTTCTCAAAGCTAGGAATTAGCTTTCCATAAATGATAATAGCTGCAATTGGTAAAATAATCGCAAGAGCTGCTAGCAAAATAATCATCGTGTTGATATTGCCATTCAATATCCACTCATATGGTGCTGCGAACCACATTGGAACAAAGAAAACATGCCACCAATGCACTTGATACACAATATGTAAATCAACTAATTCAAAGCTCCGAATGACAACCTGGTATCCTATCATTATGACAATAGACAAACCAATCTGTACGTAATTAATCATATCCTTAAGTTTTTCTCCATCAAAAAATCGAAGGATAGCCAAGTAAAGTAATGCCGTGATAACAACAATAAATAAATTTGCTAAAACAAGTAGTACAACTGTCAACAGAAAAAAGATAAATCCTTGTTTAACAAGACATACAACTAACGGAATAAGTGTAATAGTTATCGTTAATTGAGAAAGATAAATCATAATATGCAGAACTTTTGCTGCATTAATTGTGCGCCTATTTATTGGTTTCGTATGTAGTATATGTTTATCCCGAACATCTAACAAAACACCTGAAAAATCAGAAATCATCGAGGTCATGACCAGAAATAAAATAATTCCGAAAGAAATGCTCATTTGAAATAAGTAATTATCACCGAAGGCCATCAATGGAATAAGAATCAACCCCATAAAAGCATACAGCCATAACGATTTTATATAGGCATATTTATCTTCTTTCTTTTCTTTTCTCTGATTAGATTGGGAGAAGATGGTTGGAAGCTTACGTTGATCCATTGTCAGTTTCACTTGTAAAATCGTTCTTAAAACGGAATAATCGATACCTATTTTCAAAAATAAACCTTTAAAACGGTCAAAGAACTTTAATATAGTAAATTCTCTCATGATTGTACCTCTTGCACAATGGATACAAAGGATTCGCCTATTTCTTTATGGTTGTTAAAGCCAGTTAATTGATTGAAGATTCCTTCCAAGCTACCTTGTTCGTTTTGTGTTTGTAACTCTTTGAAGCTTCCGTCTATCACTATCTTTCCATCGTTCAATAGAATGATTCTACTGCTTATTTTTTCTACTACATCCATTATGTGTGACGAATAAAATATCGTTTTTCCGCTTGATGCAAACTGGGCAAGAATCTCCTTAAACACCATCACACTATTCGCATCAAGTCCATTGATTGGCTCATCTAGAAAAAGAATATCTGGATTATGCAAGACACTTGATATAATTAACAGCTTTTGACGCATCCCTTTTGAATAAGAGGAGATTCGCGAATGATATACCTCTCCTATACCAAACAGTTCCATTAATCTTTTTGCCTTATGTTCAACAAACTCTGCACTCATTCCATATAGTTGACCGATAAATGTTAAATACTCATATGCCGTTAGATTATCATATACTTCTGCTATTTCTGGTACATAACCGATTTTTCGCTTATATTCCATCGAATCATCCCTAATATTTTTGCCAAAAAGCATTACTTCTCCACGATAATTTCCCTCTATACCGAGAATAATTTTAACTGTAGTACTTTTTCCTGCACCATTCGGACCTATATATCCAATAATTTCTCCTCGATATACATGTAAATCCACTCCTTTTAGTACTTCCTCGGTGCCATAGTTTTTTCGTAAGTTCTTTATTGTAATAATTTCTTCACCAACCATCTCATTTGCTCCTTCCTACACATCTCTTTTCTACCATTCTAGAAAAAAAGGAAAAAACCTCCCAATAACCAGGTGAATTTTCTGTCACGATTATCTCACTTCCCACTCCTTATAATTAGGGGTGATTGTTTACAAAAAAAACCTATAGTAGCCAATTTCCAAGGCTCTATAGGTGATTAGTGTCACATTATCTTATTTACATTTCACTTTAAGAAAAAATCTTGATTGGGTTACATCAAAATAACCTACTTTTCCGATGTGCAGATACAGACGATACAGGGCATCCTCGTACTTCTTAATACTGAAATCAGGAACTTGCCAAGGAATCGCTTTTAAATAATAAATCAATGCACCCAAGTCATAGAAACGCTGGATTGGAAAATCCTCCTTTTGCTCAACGATTTCCCATTCGTCCACTGGGAACATTTCGAGTGCAGATAGAAGCTTCCACTCTTTAAATTCCGGATTAACCGAAGTTCCAAACCATTCATTTATTTCCTTACAATCCCAACCTCCGACTTGCTGAGTAAGAAAGATTCCATTTGGCTTCACTATTCTCTTTAGCTCTTTTACCGAGTAAGATTCGTGCCTATTGATAATCAAATCAAAATGTTGGTCGGAAAATGGCAATTGTTCATCATCGACCACTTCATATACGCTTACACCTAATGGTTCTAACTTCTTTTTGGCAATTGATACATTCGGTTTATATCCTTCTGTAGCATAAATTGTTGGTGGAAAATAGCCATTTAATAAAGACAGAAATTCTCCTCCACCGGTTCCCATATCTAATACTGTTGTAGCATCCTGCATGGCAGCAACCACCTTACTTCCGTAAGACCAAGAAAGCAAGCTGCTTTGGATTCGTCCTGTGTCATGGATACTAGAAAAATCCCATCCTGTAAACTTCTCCTTTATCTCTTCTAAATATTTGTGAAAATTAATCTCTTTCACGCTCCATTCCTCCTCTATTTTTCTTATTCATCTAAAAAATTAGTGGAGGACCTCTGCAATAACGGTTTTATCTTTCATGCTCTAAAGAAGTCATGATCTACCCTTCCTTTACTTTATATTTGCTATAAAAAATAAGAATAATAGGTTATCAACGTGACAAAAAAACTAATTATTATATAGAGAATAAGTCCAATAATAATTGGTGACACACGAAAACGAAACGGACCAATTCCAGCTTCCTCCCATGTCCAGCCTGCTATATTTGCGTTAAATACTGTGTTTGTTTGATGAATGTATAAGCGGATGAGATAAACTATTCCAAAAAGCAATAGACTACCTAAAAAGATGGTGTCGACAAATTTCCATTGCAGTAAATAGGATGCAAACCAAATTAGCACTGTTTCAATTGTTAAGGTTGCTAAAACAATATATATTTTTTTCATGTAAACACCTATTACTCCTTTGCTTATTAGTAAATGATTTATTAGATGTCTGCCTTTTAATAGAGTGGGAAAGATTTTCCGCTCTTTAAAGAAATAAGCACCTGCCAATAGATGCAGATACTTAACAAATATCCTGTCTACATATCTCTAATTATATCATTCGTTAATCTAACGAGGTTACCACTTGGCTCAAACAATGTTCACCGACATAAATCTCTGGACAAAAACGACAAGATAGTTTGTACAATACCCTTTGAACCCTTTGAGAAAGTTTAGGACAAAAAAGCTTGTACAAAAAAAGACAAGAATCTTTGTACAAACTTTTCTCTTTATGGTTTTTTATTATTAGCCTTTTCAAGAGGATTGATTTATACTAACTAATACTTGTTGCATTTAATGCATTTTGTATTAGATTTTCACTGGGGATATATGGATTGAATTGTAAAACTATTGTCAAAAGTTTATTCCTCTCCATAATTATAAATCCAAGTTTCTCTAACTCTTGAATATTAGAAAGAATATCCTCTTCATTACAATCAACATCCTTTATGACATTTTCAATAATTTTTTTAATTGAGGTTATATTTCTTGCATATACAAGAATTTTCCCTTGTATTTCATTCAATTTATAAATACTGTTTGATTCCCCAATTCTACAGACAAATTTATCCATGTTCCTTTGATACATAAATAAGTCCGTTTGATTGAAATTATCTTTCCAATTTTCAAATTGAGACACAAATTCATTAAGAATTTTATTTTCAAATACAGCATCATTATTATAATCAAAATAATAAGCTAGTTTATTGATATTTATTCCCTTATCCCGATAAATATATTTATAGCTCTTAATCGGTCCGTTTATTCGAATATTATATTTTTTCTGTTCATTAAAGTAGGGACTGAACCTATCCAACCTAATTTTAGAGATTGCCACAGGAGGCTGTAAATGATTTATTTTTTTCATAATATCTATCTGACCCTGTATTTCTTCTGAACTTTCCCCACTAAATCCAAAAATAATGTTCCAAAAAGGTATAATACCATATTCTTTACATAACCGTAATAGTCTAAGGTTTTGTAATAGATCTACTCCTTTGTTCATTAACTTCAAACTATTAGTGGCTAAACTTTCTATTCCTGGCTGTATCTTAGTTACACCAGCTTCTTTTAAAACACAAACTTGTTGTTCATTTAAGTTACTCTTTACTTCCATAAACATATCAATTTTAATCTTGTCTTGTTTTAATTTTGGTAAGATATATTCAAAGTATTCCATGCTCATTATATTATCTGTGAAAAATAGTGTGTTTGTGTGTTCACCATAACTTTCAATTAATGTTTTCATTTCATTGTAAATTTTTTTCTGTAATTTACCTTTATATTCAATAGCATTTGCATTTAGGCCACAAAAGACACATTGATGTTTTTCTCCCCACCAGCACCCTCTTGAACCTTCATATAATATCACTGTTTCCTTTTGCTTTTCTGGGAAACTTTGAAATAATTCCTTGAAATAACTACCAAAGTTTGGAATACTATTATTATTTAAATTATAGCTATTATCAATATCAATATACTTATATCCTTTTTTGGTTGCGAATCCTACAATAATATTTTCACTTGGTGATTCACTGAAAACACTGAAATTATCTAATAAATTTATAAAAGCACCTTCACCTTCACCAATGCATACACCATCGATATCCTTAAAGGTATTTATTAGTTCCACACCCATTTCACCAAAACAATTCGCTCCACCCATTATTATCAATTGATTAGGATATATCTTTTTTATTTGCTTTATTAGGGCTATGGAAGCCATCGTTTGCTGAAAACTATTCGTAAAACCCACAATCTGATATTTAGAAAAATCAATATTCTGTATAATGTTTTTTAAAAACTCATCCGAAGTCTTTCTTCCTGCATTTATTAAACTTAATAGTTTCTCTTTTTCACGCCAAGAATGTATCATTGTTCTAGACTTAGCTGTAATATACTCAACAAACTCGTTTGTCTCATCTTCGGTACTTTTATCAAAAACATGTTGTGAAAAAATCCATTCTCCAATTAGATCAGTTGAATCGTATCCTGCCACAAGTTCGTAAAATTCTAATCCCATCATTTTTGCAAAACTAATATTCAAATTTATAACATCACAATTGTGACCTTTCTCTACGGCAATATTTTTTAATATTTCTAATCCAAGTGGTGGCCTTATAATACTTGCAAACGGCATATTAATTAATAGAATATTCACCTACTTATCATTCCCTTGCTAATTCTCTTAATTTCTTGTAATTGTTTTTTTGTAATAAAGAAGAAATGAACCCTGTTTTGAATAATTCTTTGAACATCTCTAAATATTTGAAGATTGTTTTCCTTTGTTATACTATTGATTAAGTTAAATATATTACTCTGATTATATTCAACATCTTTGAATTTAAAGTTATATTCTAAACTGAGGAAATCTTTCTTTTTCAAATGAGATAAACCCCATTTTTGGGGTAATAGATGCATAGGGGAGTTTTCCATTAAACCAAAAGCTGAAACTCCGACTAAATCAATATCTTCATTAGAAAATGCTTGATTAAGAGAATGTTCCATTTGTTTAATTGTTTCACCAGGATAACCAGTAATTAATGTTATACATGTTGTAATATTATGATTTGCCAATGTGTCCATTACCTGTGGAATACAATCTACATTAATTTCCTTGTACATAGATTTCAAAGTTGACCTATTGTATGATTCTATACCAAATGAGAGTAAGACACAGCCCGATTTTTTAATTTCGCTAACAATTTCCTTCTCTGATAATAATGGATCTATTCTAGTCTCAGTCATCCATTTAATTTTAATATCATTAAATTTAATTAAACTAGCAACTTCCATAAGTTTTTCTATGGTTAAATATGCATCTACGAAATAAATATTTTTCGTTTTATATTTTTGAGTAATACATTTAAACTCATCAATAATTGTTTGGTTTTTTTTAAAACCATTAAATTTTCCGTGGTTATAATGATGTGAACAAAAGGAACATTTACCGTGCTTACATCCTGAAGATAACATTACTGGTAATACTCTTTCAGGACTTAAATATTTATCTAGATTAATCCCGTCATATGATGGGATTATATCATTCACACAACCATGATTTTTTTTAAAAAAATTATTTTTAACCCTTCCCTTATCTCTGTAAAAAACATTTGGTATATCAGAAGTTACCTTTCCAAAATTCTTATAAGAATTAATTATCTGCTCTAAAACTAACTCTCCATTAAATAACACCGCTACATCAATTAGTTCACTGTCATCCATAATTGATTTTATATTTGCTGCTGCATGGGTAATATAACTTCCTCCAAAAATAACTTTTACATTAGGGAATTTTTCTTTTAACTTTTGACTAAATCGTAGTGCAAAGGGTAACTGTTCTGCATAGGAAACTGAGAGTCCAATTATGTCTCTTTTATCATTATTTAATAATTTTACTTCATCATCAAAAATCGTATCAAATAAACTTAGTTCGTCAACGAATTTTAATAGTTCATTCACACTGTTTGGTTTTCTTAAAAAGGAAAATTTTGTTAAGTTCCAACTACATCCAAATTTATATGATAATAATTCTAAACAATCATTAATAGTTTTTGTTGCTTTTATATAGTCAGGGAAATTAAATAAGTCTTTATTTCTTATGATATTTAAGGAATTTTCAATGTTTAGGATACTATCCAAATATTCCTTCTCTATATTGGTAATATTTTCCCTAAGGTTTGTATATTCAGCCAGTAAATTTTCATGAGTCAATAAGTTTGTTATACTTATTGATAAATCCTTCTGATCAATTTGAAATCTATCTTTTAAGTATCCTAATAAGGTTGGTACGCTTAAATTAGGGTATGCTAACGAAACTAAAGGTAACGTATATAAACGTATTTTCATATCCTACAATCCTTAATGTGTTTAAGCATATTATCAATATCATCTTTTTCCCAAATTGCATATTTTAAAATAACTTCTGGCAAATTTAATACTTTTACACCTTCTATGGTTACACCCGCTAGTCTTTCGTTATTAAATTTTTCAGGGTCGAAATGGACACACGAAAAATTAGCCTCTGAATTAACTGGTTTAACTCCATCAATTTGTAATAAGTGTAAATACGCATATTCTCTTAAATTTATCACATTCTTTCTAATTTTAATAAAATGATTCATTAAATCCCTATCGTTTAGCATTTGTTTAATAAACTCTATTGAATAACTTGTTACTGAATGTGGTACTATATTCTGTTTTCTAAAAGTAGATGGTAAATATTTACTGACAATGTAGCCTGTCCGTAGACCTGGTAAATACCAGCCTTTAGAGAAAGAACGGGCTAGGATAATTCGTTCATTATTTAAACAAAAGTCTAACGTCCAGTCTTCTGTATTGCTATAATCAATATATGCCTCATCAATAAATAAGAAGCCATGGAAATTAGTGAGTAAAGTAGTTAATTGGTCTTTAGTAATTCTAATCCCATCAAACCACCTTGGAGATGAGAAACATAAAATATCATTTTTTCGACTATCATTCTTTTTATAAAAATCAATTAAACAATCAAAAGTATCAACCTGAATGGTAATAACCTCTTTTCCAGTCTCACTAGCTACGAGCGAATATAAACCAAATTCAGGAGTAGTTATAACGATTCTTTCCCATGTTTTAAAATTTGATATAGAGTGAATAGCCTGGCTTATACCAGAACAAGTAAAAATATACTCTTGTGGTATGTCTAAATATATTGCTAGTTCTTTAATCAATGGATCTTCCATAGGATTTTCTGGCATATAGTAAAAATCGGTATGAAATAAATGTTCATGTTTTTGTTTCACCCAATCCTTTAATACACTATCTAAATCCCAAGGTCCCAAATAATTCCCCACCTAATTTCACCTCTTTAAACCTAAATTATTAGATAGTCTGTTTAGTTAAGCTAAAAATATAAACATTTTCCATTCTTCGAATTCTTTTTCAAATTCTCAATAAACTTGATTCTATTCGGATCCTGCCATAAAAAATGTAAATCATTATTAATAATGTTTCCTAGCTTGTATTCATTTTTTAAAAAAGGACAAGGATAGACATCCCCCAAATGGTCTACTGTAATCCGAGAAATACCCGCACAACATGTCCATGTATCTTCATAAGTTTCACCATCATTAGTTTCAATAGCATCTTCCTCGTGATTAAAACTCTTATATGTAACATTTAAACCTTTTAAATTTTTGGATAAATACGATTCCAAATAAAAATTAAACTCAGAATACATTTTTTCATCCATAGCTAATTTTCTTTTATTAGAAATTGCATTACCAAAAATCGTCAAGTGAGATACTTGTACATTTTTTACTTTTATAGATTTTAATAATTCTAATAAATCTATTATGCTTTTATAGTTTATTTTGTTTATAACAATATTTATTGAAGGTTGGATATTCCGTTCTATTAACCCAGAAATATTATTAATAGTTTTATTAAAATTACCTTTCCCCCTTATGAAATCATGCTCACTTTCCATTCCGTCTAAAGATACATTAATTGTTAATCTATCAGACATTTCTATTAGATCATCGAAAAAGTATTCTAGATTTGTCCCATTAGTGAACACTCTAATATCAATTCCCTCATGATAGGCCCTCCTCATGTATTCTATAGTTGAAGGCTCTTCGAAACACTCACCACCAGTAAAGAGCACTGAAAAGGGTTTTGCTGCTAAAATCCTATTAAAAATAATATCTTTCTCACTTTTTGATATTTCATTATTGGTCATTCCAGCTTCAACATAGCAATGCTTGCATCTTAAATTACACTTATTCGTGACTTTCCATTGGATTAATAAAGGAGCACTCAAACACAAATGGCTCGTATCGTATTCCTCTGTATCATTAAATTTATTTAAAAAATTATCAAGAACCTCAGATACATGAGTCGGCGATAGATTATACTCTTTTGCTAGGAAAGAGATAACTTCAGTTTTATTTTTAAATTTATCAATAGCATTTAATATTGTAAAACCTTCCTGATTAACCCCCTCTGTTAGGATAGATGTCGTACGATACTTTAGTGTTATACTTTAAGTAAATAACACGGAGGTCGATCGATATGAAAGAAAAAATGGAGTACGATACTCGAAGGAACAAAAAGAGGCAATTGTTAAACGAATGATGCCACCACATAACGAATCAGTGGCTACTATCTCGAAGGAAGAAGGCATCACAGAACCAACGTTGTACAAGTGGCGTAAGGCTGCACGTGAAGCTGGTGTGGCAACGCCTGGCAATGGACAAACAAGTGACAAATGGACCAGTCAAGATAAGTTTTTAATCGTGATGGAGACCTTTGCGATGAACGAAACGGAATTGGCTGAATACTGTCGTAAAAAGGGTTTGTACCGTGAACAGATTGAATTATGGCGATCTGTTTGTCTCCAGGCAAACGGACAAGTATTTGATCAATCAAAGCAGTTATCTGGTGCGTTAAAGGAAGAACAGAAACGGGCAAAACAGTTAGAAAAAGATCTTCAAAAGAAGGAGAAAGCATTAGCGGAAGCTGCGGCGTTATTATTACTTAGAAAAAAGGCCCAAGCGATTTGGGGGGACGACGAGGAAGAATGATTAGCCCATCAAATCGCGCATTAGCTGTAGAACTCATCCAAGAAGCCAATCAAAATGGTGCGCGGTTAGCGAAGGCTTGTGAGGAACTTTATATTAGTGTACGAACCTACGAGCGCTGGGTGGCAGATGGTAAGGTTAAGGTCGATCAGCGTCCCTTTGCGAAAAGACCTGTTCCAAAAAATAAGTTGTCCGAGGAAGAGAAAAAGGAAATACTCGAGGTTGTTACACAAGAAGAATATGCCGACTTACCGCCGACACAAATTGTCCCAAAGCTTGCGGATAAAGGAACATATATTGCGTCAGAATCTACGTTTTACCGTGTTTTACGTGAAGGAAAGATGCAACACCACCGTGGACGTAGTCAAAAGCCAACACGAAGAATCCCCGAGAGTCATCTGGCCACATCGCCAAATCAGGTGTGGACATGGGATATTACGTGGCTTGGTGGACCTGTGAAAGGCTTGTATTATCGCCTCTATTTAATACTCGATCTATTTAGTAGAAAAGCAGTTGGGTGGGAAGTATGGGAAAAGGAAGAAGCGACACACGCTGAATCACTTGTAAAAAAAGCAGTCATTAATGAGAAAATCCAAGGGGCACCACTGGTGTTGCATTCAGACAATGGGAGTCCGATGAAAGCTGAGACCTTTTTAAGTTTACTTGAGAAGTTGGGGATCCAAAGTTCCTTTTCAAGACCACGTGTAAGCAATGATAATCCTTATTCAGAAGCCATGTTTCGAACACTTAAATACCGCCCTGATTATCCGCATAAGGGCTTTACCTCACTTGAAGAAGCCAGACAATGGGCACACCAATTTGTCCATTGGTATAATCATATTCATCTGCATAGTGGGCTGAATTATGTAACACCGGCACAGTGTCATGCCGGAGAACACGTAACCATATTGACAAAGAGAAAAGACGTATATGAAGCCGCAAAAGCGAAGCATCCAGAACGCTGGGCGAGGAGTCTAAGAAATTGGACACCTATTGAAAAAGTAGCACTTAATCCAATGCGTGATGAGGGAAAAAGGTAACGTTGAGTCCGCCTTAATACACTTTATTCCCTGATGATTTGAATGGAAAGAATGGATTTCCTTTCCATTCAAATCATCAGGCCAGCAAGCGTAGCGCGGTAGCCTTGACTGAACACAACACTAAAGTAACTAAATGCGACAACTATGTTGACAAACACCG
>NZ_JVDT01000276.1 GCF_001076885.1 Bacillus sp. 522_BSPC | reverse complement strand
ACAAAAAGGATATTTATTCTCCCACAAACATTTTACTCATACTCTAGAGGAAAGAAAAGATAATGAGGAGGCTTTATTTGTTACTCTCCGTGCCCCTCACCGAATGGGTGTTGCACAAATGAGATATGACATTAAACAGATTTCGTTAAGAGCAAAAATTAGTAAGTGTATACATCCGCACCAATTAAGGTATAGTTATGCAACCACCTTAATTAATAATGGAGCACCATTAGAAGTTATTCAAAACTTGATGGGGCATGAGAAAAGTGAAACAACAAGGATTTACGCTTATCTAAGTGGACAATTAAGACGAGAATTATATAAGAAGTATTTCTGAAAGAACTGCAGGGAAAATTGCAGTTCTTTATGTTTTTATCAGAGCCGTATTTCAAGAATAAATGTCGTTTGTAACAATAGGGGCAGGTTAGTAAGAGAATGGATTTATAATACAAGTTGAATTATAATTTAGAAAATAGATAATAAAAGGAGTAGATTTATAATGGAAAAAATGGTCACACCATTTTTAATGTTTCAAGATGGCAAAGCAGAAGAAGCAATGACTTTTTACACATCTCTGATTGAGGATTCAGCAATTACAAATATTGTTCGATATGGTGCAAATGAAGGTGGGGATGAAGGAACTGTCATGCAGGCTACTTTCACCTTAAAAGGTCAAGAATTTATGTGCAGTGACAGTAATGTAATACATCAGTTTTCCTTCACACCTTCGTTCTCAATATATGTTACTTGTAATACCGAAGAAGAACTTGACAATATTTATCAGAAACTGATCGAAGGTGGACAAGCTCTTATGCCACTAGGAGATTATGGATTCAGTAAGAAATTTGGCTGGCTAAATGACCGTTTTGGAGTTTCGTGGCAACTAAATCTACCTAAATAATATGAAGAACTTAATATCCTGTTCATACCAATAATAAAAAGCATATATTGTTTAAACTAACGGGTGCTTTCCTTAAATAGAAGGCGAGCCTTTTCGTATGGTGCTAAAGGGGCAGTTTAGTGAAAGAAGGACTTTAAATAATAGACGGCGAATTCACATACAATAATAATCAATGGGGATATAAGATTGAAAATCTAAGAGGACACCTGTAAAGAAAATACTGAAAGGAATCTTGGGAAATTCAAGATAGTGAAGTGAAAATGAATAATCTAAAGAAAATATCTAGAGAAGAAGCAGCTAAACTAGGACAAGATAACAGAACAGTTTACTTTGATAACAAAGAAAAAATAGCAAATTTAGATGTTATTGAAATCCCAGATAATCTATCATTAGTCCAACAATTAGTAATTGCTAAATACTATTATATTTCTCAAGATTATCAAGATTTTATATATATTTATTCACATGAACAGTACAATTACGATGATCTTTTATGCTTATTTAATAAAGGATATTATTGTTATAAAGGTAATAAAAAAATAGCATTTTTATTAGAAAGTCCAAAACAACAAGCTATTGATTATTTTAGAGATGCGGTAAAAAACAATAAAATAAGTCCTTTTTTAACTAGTTTTTATAAGAAAAAAATAATAAATACGTTGGTTAGAGATCCTAATGAAATGCTGTCAATAAATACTACTCCAATTGAACAAATTAAAGAAATCATACCTAAGAAGAGAGAGTTAAGTTTCTATTTACTTAACACAAAAGATTTTGATTCTTCATCTATAGAGTCAGAACATAAACCGTTACTCAGTTATTTACAAAAACATCATCCGATAAGCTTTTCTATTCCTTCACCAAATAATATTTGTTTAGATAGCAACATTATTAATAATTATGGAATAAAACTCTTGTCATCAATATATAAGAGTATCTTACTAATTAACGAAGATAAAGATAATAGTGTTCTAGAAATACTATTCAGTAACCCCCTCTGTTAGGATAGATGTCGTACGATACTTTAGTGTTATACTTTAAGTAAATAACACGGAGGTCGATCGATATGAAAGAAAAAATGGAGTACGATACTCGAAGGAACAAAAAGAGGCAATTGTTAAACGAATGATGCCACCACATAACGAATCAGTGGCTACTATCTCGAAGGAAGAAGGCATCACAGAACCAACGTTGTACAAGTGGCGTAAGGCTGCACGTGAAGCTGGTGTGGCAACGCCTGGCAATGGACAAACAAGTGACAAATGGACCAGTCAAGATAAGTTTTTAATCGTGATGGAGACCTTTGCGATGAACGAAACGGAATTGGCTGAATACTGTCGTAAAAAGGGTTTGTACCGTGAACAGATTGAATTATGGCGATCTGTTTGTCTCCAGGCAAACGGACAAGTATTTGATCAATCAAAGCAGTTATCTGGTGCGTTAAAGGAAGAACAGAAACGGGCAAAACAGTTAGAAAAAGATCTTCAAAAGAAGGAGAAAGCATTAGCGGAAGCTGCGGCGTTATTATTACTTAGAAAAAAGGCCCAAGCGATTTGGGGGGACGACGAGGAAGAATGATTAGCCCATCAAATCGCGCATTAGCTGTAGAACTCATCCAAGAAGCCAATCAAAATGGTGCGCGGTTAGCGAAGGCTTGTGAGGAACTTTATATTAGTGTACGAACCTACGAGCGCTGGGTGGCAGATGGTAAGGTTAAGGTCGATCAGCGTCCCTTTGCGAAAAGACCTGTTCCAAAAAATAAGTTGTCCGAGGAAGAGAAAAAGGAAATACTCGAGGTTGTTACACAAGAAGAATATGCCGACTTACCGCCGACACAAATTGTCCCAAAGCTTGCGGATAAAGGAACATATATTGCGTCAGAATCTACGTTTTACCGTGTTTTACGTGAAGGAAAGATGCAACACCACCGTGGACGTAGTCAAAAGCCAACACGAAGAATCCCCGAGAGTCATCTGGCCACATCGCCAAATCAGGTGTGGACATGGGATATTACGTGGCTTGGTGGACCTGTGAAAGGCTTGTATTATCGCCTCTATTTAATACTCGATCTATTTAGTAGAAAAGCAGTTGGGTGGGAAGTATGGGAAAAGGAAGAAGCGACACACGCTGAATCACTTGTAAAAAAAGCAGTCATTAATGAGAAAATCCAAGGGGCACCACTGGTGTTGCATTCAGACAATGGGAGTCCGATGAAAGCTGAGACCTTTTTAAGTTTACTTGAGAAGTTGGGGATCCAAAGTTCCTTTTCAAGACCACGTGTAAGCAATGATAATCCTTATTCAGAAGCCATGTTTCGAACACTTAAATACCGCCCTGATTATCCGCATAAGGGCTTTACCTCACTTGAAGAAGCCAGACAATGGGCACACCAATTTGTCCATTGGTATAATCATATTCATCTGCATAGTGGGCTGAATTATGTAACACCGGCACAGTGTCATGCCGGAGAACACGTAACCATATTGACAAAGAGAAAAGACGTATATGAAGCCGCAAAAGCGAAGCATCCAGAACGCTGGGCGAGGAGTCTAAGAAATTGGACACCTATTGAAAAAGTAGCACTTAATCCAATGCGTGATGAGGGAAAAAGGTAACGTTGAGTCCGCCTTAATACACTTTATTCCCTGATGATTTGAATGGAAAGAATGGATTTCCTTTCCATTCAAATCATCAGGCCAGCAAGCGTAGCGCGGTAGCCTTGACTGAACACAACACTAAAGTAACTAAATGCGACAACTATGTTGACAAACACCG
>NZ_JVDT01000275.1 GCF_001076885.1 Bacillus sp. 522_BSPC | reverse complement strand
ATACTTTTCAAAATTATTTGAAGGAACATCATTTAGTAGGTAGTATGTCCAGACGAGGGAACTGTTGGGACAATGCGGTGATTGAATCATTTCATTCAAATTTAAAGACAGAGGAATTCCAATATTGTAAGTTTAATACCCTAGCTAATTTAGAAGTTATTTCTAGAATAGATGGGTACATTCATCATTACAACGAGGGTAGGATTCAAGCAAAATTAGGCTACTTAACTCCAATAGAATTTGGATTAAAGGCAGCTTAAAGGATTTCGGGGTTATCCACTTTGCATGTAGAAAAGACATGCACTTTATTTGGAGATGCGGGCATGATAGCCTATTATGGCTAAGCCAGATTCTCTTTGAGATATCTGGCTTCCTGGCTAAAGAATCTATGCCCGCAGAGGCTCCAAGTAAAGTGACAAAGTGCCTGAACTATTTCCAGTAAAGAACCAATATCAAATTAATGAAAAAGTGTTAAATTTAATATGGATAGGTGTTTTATATATGTCTCATTTGGCTAGGTCAGTTCAAACCAACACTTTTTTTATTTAATTTATGAATATCTCTAAACCTGGATATACCAACTGAACAGGACCGCCATATACATTTTTTGCTTCTTCCACTAGCTTTTCCTGTTCACCATATTGGGGAAGATGGGTCAAAAAGAGCTGTTTTACTTCCGCTTGTTTCGCGAGTTTTCCCGCTTCTTCTCCTGTAAGATGCCCTTTAACGATTCCAAATTGTTCCTTGTAAATACTTGCTTCACTTATTAAAATATCTGCATTCTTCGCAAAAGGAATTAAGTCATCCTTCCACTCTGTGTCTGCCGTGTAAATAATGGTCTTTCCATTTGCTTGGATTTTCATTGCCAAGCAATATACTGGATGCGTCGTTTCACAAAAGGATAAGCTGAATGGTCCAATGGTAATCGATCTATCAACAGTAATTTCCCGTCCTTCGGTATAGACATCATGGGTTAGTTCGTCAAATTTAGAGTCCCTTTTATGGCCATAGATTGGAAAGGGATCAATACGTTTTCCAAGTTTATTCTCCACTAACATTGCATATTGGAGACAGCCGACATCAGCTACATGATCATGGTGATAATGAGAAAGAATACATGCATCTAAATCCTTTAAGTCAACATAAGATTGAACCTTAGATAACACACCACTCCCACAGTCGACCAATAAATGAAATCCTGCAGACTCCAATAAGAAGGAAGAAGTAGGACTATCCTTCCCTGGGTATCCCCCATACTTTCCTAAAAAAGTGATTTTCATCGCTAATCCTCCTTAGGTTTTAACTTCTACTTCCATTATTACCGAGTTCGATTCACCATATAATCTACTAAGTACTTTAAAAAGCTGGTCTTCGTTGGTAATGCTTCGACTAAATCTAATGCCATACAATAATGCTCCCACATTTCCTTACGAGCACCTTCCAAACCTAAAACGGTCACAAATGTAGAGGTATCATTATCTTTGTCCATTCCAGCTTTCTTTCCTAACGTTTTTTGCTCTCCTTCTACATCTAGTAAATCGTCCTTTATTTGAAAAGCAATTCCAGCATGGTAAGCATACTTCTTCAATAAATCCATCACTTCATTTGAAACACCGGCTAAAATGGCAGGCATTAGAAGCGATGCCTCAAATCCGATACCTGTTTTATAAAAACAAAGCGTATTCAGTTCTTGTAGAGTTAATTGTTTCCCTCTGGATTCTAAGTCCATCAACTGCCCTTTACACATATCAGAAGTAGCTTTTGTTGTGTATCGAATAAGTTTTAATACAATTGATCCTCCAAAGGCTTGTAAAGTAGCTTGTTCTTCAATCGCTTTCTGTGTAAGAAATAGCCCCGTTAATTCTGCTGTTGCCGTATCATACACTTCATGTAAAGTCGGTCTTCCTCTTCTCATCGCCGCATTATCCTGTGATGGTAAATCGTCAAAAATAAGAGAGGCTGTATGCATGTATTCCACTGATTTCAATAATGGCACGATTTGGGCATTATCTAGCTCAAATTCTTTTACCCCGATAAACCATGTAATAATCGGTCTGATTCTTTTTCCTGCACCTGCAAGACTGTAATTTGCTGCTTCGGTCACGATATCCTTCTCAAGCAGCGCATTTTCTGTGATTGGCAGCATCTTATCAATAGGTGAACGGATGGATTGAATCATTTCAGAAAACTCTTCTTGTTCTCTTCTATTTTCTTTTAAGGTGGTAATCATATGGTCACGAAGCAGCTTATCAAAAAAGTCAACATCATCTGCCTTTTCAACCATTTGCTGTAGGATTCGATTAAAGGTAGACATTCTTTTTGTGAATATCCCCATTAAATCACTATATTTCTGTTCGCCTAATTTTTCCTTTAACCGCTTTAACCCATTAATTGCCCGATCCAAAATGACTTCCTTTGTTTTGAAATCCGCTTGATAGACATCATGAATTAAATAGGAAATGACTGTCCAATACATTTCAAATGGATTTATTAAATCTTTTCTAGTTGTGTGATAGGTTAGATAATACGTATAAGGAGTTACAGCCCCGTCTTTTTTATCATCAAACATATCCGCCAAATCATCTGCTAGCTGATTATAGATACCATAATAAAAGGTTCGTTTATCATAACCTTCATCCTCAGGAGCATTCATTAACGACCGGACAATCTGTCTGGAAGCGGAAGATTTAAGGATTACTGGAATATAAATTTCTTCATTAGAATAGGTACTATTGGTTAACTTTTTTTCCCTATCAACCTCTTGTGAATGAAAAAAGATATACGCTTGTTTTAAAAACAATTTCCATGTTCTATCATCATGCTGTAGCTTCATATATTCGAATGCCTCTTTAAGCTCACTATGGATGAATAATATAAGCTCTTTATTTTCCCCATGCCAGCTGTCTAAAGCCGGTACTTCTCCCGTTTCTAATGTAGTTCGAATTAAAGTAGCATACTGTTTTTCCTCATCCTTTGATAAAATTTTTGCATCTAGCAAATCATCAATTAAGGGATACGTTATTCCATAATAAAAACCTAGTTTTATCGCTTTTTCTAATCGACACTTACGTTCTTGGTCTGCTAGCTCAATGCCTCGTCTTTCTTCCAATTCATGCATTAAGACTCCTGCAATGATTTTCAGGATTTTCCGTTGGGCATGTTCCACACTCATTCCACTCGGGATATGTGCTGTTACTCGTTTCAATTTTTCTAGTACAAAAATCATCGTATGCTCAACTTTTTCTTTTTTAGCAAGTTTATACAGACTAGATACACTAAAATTGTCATTCTTTGCATCTTTCTTTAATAAGTGGGTTTTCACATTGTTGACTACTTCGTCAATTCTTTCTTGCGTATGTTGTGATGAAAGTGTCTTTCCTAAATCACGCATATAAAGATACGAAATACTTCTATTCAAATAATTATCTAATTTACCTGCATAATTCAACCACTCTATATAGGGACGATACCCTTTTACAGTTGGTTTTCTTTTTTTTCGGGAAAAATAGGTTAAGATGGAAGGAGAATGAATATGGTTTATCTTCCAAGTTTGAAAGTCATTTATTAGGCTTGACACATAAGACTGATCCGTTAACTGATTTTGAAGGGCTTCAAAATACCGGACAGCCTTATGCTCTGCCGATCGATATTCTTCATTTATTGCCTCTTTTAACTTTTTATCCATAAGAACATTACCTCTGCTTTACCTTTAAGTTCATTTAATTAATCTAATATAATCGGTTATCTTCTTTATTATAACTAGAATGTTCATTATCTCCTATTAATCTATATTTTTTCATTAGAAAAACTCTCCCTTTATAGAAGGAGAGTTTATAGGTTGATATATTTTCTTGTAATTTATTTTTTGTTAATTGTTGCAAGCTTGGGGGATGTTCAGAATTACTTTATTACATAAAGTCACTATTCTGTTACCTTTTTTCGGGACATAGAGATCCGTTCTCTGTTACCTTTGACCAGTGTTTTTCTTCTTTTGGGGCACTGAGATGCCCTCTCTGTTACCTTTTCTAGTTGCTTTTCTTCATTAAAGTAACAAATGGTACTTTTCTAGATTCTTCAAACGGAAGTAGCTTTCTCTTTAGCAATCGATGCATTTGACTTCGATGCATTTGCTTTTTCCATTACAGATGGCCTTGCAAGAATTAATACGGAAATAATGGTCAGACATCCTGATATAAGGAGAATCCATTGTGCTGGCACGTAATCATATAGAAAACCAAACAACAATGTACCTATTGGCATCATCGCCATAGCAAAAGTCTCTATTATGGTAAAAACTCTACCTTTATATTCATTAGCAATTTGTTTTTGCAAGAGTACCATAATCGGAATATTTATCAAAATATTCGTTGCGCCAAATAAGAACATGACAACCATGTAGTAAATAAATATTGTTGTGGGTGATAATGAAATAATAATAGGAACCGCTGCAGCTATCATTAATAAACTTGAAGAAAGTATTCCCCTTTTACTAACAGAAAACGGATGTTTAAATTCCTTTCCTAAAGTCAAGTATACAGAAAGTAAAAGAGTTCCTACAGCAAAAGCCCCTTCCACAATTCCAAATTGTATGGATGGCATGTGTAATTTCGTATTAACGATAAATGGAAAACCAACATTAAATGCTGTAAAAATAAAATTTACAATTAAGCAAAGGATAATCATCACCTTTAATAATGGTTGATGGTTGACATAGCTTATGCCCCCTTTTAAACTTTCAAAAACCGATTCTTTCTTCTCTTGATGCTCCCGTTCTTTTTCAAAAAGGGTAAAATTCATGGTCGAATCGAGTATAACGGCAATCAATGAAGCGATAAGATAGATTGTTAAAAACACGGACATGGACACTAAGCCAAATAATATTCCACCGATAGCTGGACTTGCGATTTGCGCAATGGAAATAGCAATTTGATTTAAAGAAGATGCTTTCTGAATGCGAGTTTCATCAATTAATCCGGTTAATGATGAAGTAAAAGCATTGCTGGCAAACATAGAGGTAATGGACAGGATACAGGATGTTGTATAAATAGCAAGTAAAGATAATCCCATCGTGATGCTATAAAGTAGTAATCCGCCTATTGAAATGGTCGTAACCGTTTGAGCCGTTATAGCAATTATCTTACGAGGATACCTATCTATGATGTCCCCAGCAAAAGGAGCAACGATTGTTCTAGGTAAGATATTACATAGTATATTCACGGCAAAACTCATCGAAGAACCAGTCAAATGCAAAATATACAAACTAATAGCAAATGTGTATATTTGTGATCCAGCTGTTGCAATTAATTTACTACTAACAAATGTCCACAAGTGATATGTGGCTCTCTTTTGTAACTGATTTTCATCCAACGAAACCCCATCCTTTTTTAAAAAGTTTAATTTAATTAAACAAATGATATCACACAAAAACTTCCCTTTCAAGAAAAAGTTTAATATAATTAAACTATCGAAATAAGGAGTGTACCATTTATGCTAGGAGAACGAATACGTGCATTACGAAAACAAAAGAAAATGACCTTAGAGGCATTAGCTGGTAATCGATTAACAAAAGGCATGCTCAGCCAGATTGAGAATAATAAAGCCAAACCTTCTATGGAGAGTCTTGAGTATATTGCCGAGAGACTTAATGTAACTATTTCTGAATTAGTAGACAAGGTCAGTTCTACTGAAATTAGAAACATGCTCGATCAAACCGAAAAATTACATGAGGGATTTAAAATTTATTTTCGAAATAAAAAAGAAACAATTGAAACTTGCAAAAAAATTATTCATCTTATTCAACCATATATTCATATTATGAATGATAGCTATGAAGCTGCTCGTTTATTAGAAATTTATAGTCATTGCCTATTTTGCCTATATGATAATCAGTGGGAAATTTACGCTAAAAAGGCTGCAACGATATATGATACACTTAATCTCACTGCCAACCATGCAGAAGTTGGTATTTTCAAGGCAATTACCATTTTTTTAGAGCATCGTTATAAAGAAGCTCTTCAAACATTTTTAGAAGAACGACATTTTCTAGAAAATTCGCATTATAAAATTGATCCTATGACAAAAGTAAACTTGGATTATCATGAAGCAGCTTTCTATTCAGCAATTGGTGATTCACAGGGAACTGTTCAAGCAATCGAAAGGGCTCTAGATTACTCTAAAAAAGAAAAAATATATTTTAAAACAGATGATATATATAAACTAGCTGCTTTTGAAGCTTTATTAGGATCAGAAGAGAAAAAGTTTAGTCATTATTTAAATAAACTAAAACAATTTGGTGAATTTTTAGAAGATGAAAATTATATAGAATTATGTGATGTTTTATTTGTCGAATATTTAATAAATATAAAAGGCAAATACGATAAAATCATGCCCATTATCGATAAATATGTGGAATATAATGAAGAAGAGCAGATAGCAACTGGAGATAATTGGAACATTCTCCAAAAAGGGAAAGCATTTTACTATGTACATGAATATGAAAAATCACTAAAAATTTTATTAGCCGTCACTGTGCCAGATTATTTAAACCATCCAGTAGATTTTGGAATCTATTATATTAAAGATACCTATATTGCCCTTTGCTATAAAGAGCTTAATAATATGGATAAGGCAAGGGAGCATGCTAAAATCGCGTATGAAAATTTCTTGCCTCTTCCGAATTCCATTTTTCGAAAATTGTGCATAGAAACCTATGAAAGTATCTTTTCCAATTAACATACTAACATAAGGAATTTCTTTGCTGTGCCTCTTTATAGCAAGGAAATTCCTTATACCAAATATCCATTATGGTCAGCAAACCGCCATAAAATGTCTAATGATAAATCCGAATATCCCCATAGAGACAAGAGATGCCTATATCACATCAATAACCAAAGATGTTAGAGTCAACGGTTTTCTTGTTACAAAAAAGAAAAACGAGTGCAATTCTTTACACCCTCTTTTCCCACCTATATCGCTAAAATCTCTTTCGTAAAATGAATATAATCCGTGAAATAGCCATCCACTTCATATTCCAATACTCGTTCTTGTTCCTCTTTTTGTGTTTTCTTATTCGTAAAATACACGTGAACTTCTTTTCCCTGCTTATGTAATTCCTTTACCACTTTCTGCGTAACATCTGTAGATTCGATTCCTATAATAGGAAACTCAACCCCACTTGCTTCATTCAGTGAAAAAGATCCTTTTCTAAAAAGAAGAGCTAGTTCTGTATGTGGAGCCATTTCTTTAATTTTCAATAAACTCTCTTCCGAAAAGGATTGAATGGTCACTAAGTTTTTATCGAGTAATTGGTATTCCTCTAACAACTGAATAAGCTTTTCTTCCATTGCTAATTTTCCATTAACAAGTCTTGTTTCAATATAATACCTTTGGGAATCATGAAAGGTCTCGATTATTTCCTTTAATGTTGGAATTTCTTCCGTAATGGTTTTGCCATAATCCGATTTGAATGTTTGAAAAGTCTTTATCTCTTCTAAAGTATAATCAGAGACCTTTCCCTTCCCATTTGTCGTACGGTCAATGGTTTCATCGTGCATTGCGATTAATTCGCCATCCTTTGTCATTCTTAAATCTATTTCAAGGGAATCTACTCCTGATTGGGCAGCTATTTGATAAGCGGTAATCGTGCTTTCGTTATACCATTCATTTGCCCCTCTATGTGCAATTACTCTTGGAGTGTCCTCTTTTTCTATCCCAGGCTGGGCTACGATAGATACTGCATTGTCACCACAAGAAGTTAGAGATAGGGTTAAGAAAGGAATGAGAATGAACACAATCCAGTATTTAGTCAAGAGGAACAGCTCTTTCCTGTCTCATGGCTATGGCTAGTTCTGGATAGTCCGTAATAATTGCTTCCACCTTTGCATCCAGTAGTTGAGCCATTTCGTCCCCTTGATTTACTGTCCATACTCTTACTAGATCTTTTAATTCCTTCCAGTCATTTAGATGATCGATTACCATATCTTTATGAAGATGCAATGCCTCTAATTCTATGCTTTTTATGTAATCAAGAGGATTAGAGATTACTTGATTTAATAACCAGGCAATCGAAGCAGATGGATCAATCGCCTTAATTCTTAATAAAGTCGGCAAATGAAAGGAAGAATACACGACCTTACGCCCATTTCCGTATTCGTTCACAAGAGCAATCGTCTTTTCTTCAATACCTTCGTATTCAAATGTATAGGTTTTAAGTTCTATATTTAGTTCAATTGGGTATGGAGCTAACAATTGCAATACTTCTTTTAAGGTTGGTACTTTTTCTAATAACCAGCTTTCTTCAAAATCAGGCAGGGAGGAAAACTTACTTCCTGCACTAAATGCCTTTATTTCCTCTAATGTATATGACCGTACAAAGCCAGTTCCATCTGTTGTCCGATTTAAAAATTCATCATGAATAACGACGATTTCGCCATCCTTTGTCATATGAACATCTAGCTCTATTCCATCTACCCCTTGTAAAATTGCTTGCTGGAAACTAAGTAGTGTATTTTCTGGATATCTACCCTTTGCCCCTCTATGTCCATATATTTTTGTTCTATTCATGTCCCTTCTCCTCCTTTATAATGGAAAGAAACAGACCAACAAGTATTAAATGATTTAATCATGTTGGTCTTTCCCTATAGCTTATTTTCTTGCTCGATTTGCTTTTTCAATTGCTTCATTTAACTGTTTCACCATCGTGCTATATGTTTCCTCGACATCTCCGCCGTTATAAACCGTTTCAAGTGCTGTTTCACTAATACGGCGACCTTCTGGAATCATATCCATTAAGGCACCTTGCGTAGCATAAGAAGACTTAGTCGATTGTAACTGCTCCACAGTTACTTTTAATTGTGGCATCTGTTCATAAGCATCTTTTACAACTTGTTCGTTATAAGCATCTGGATTAATCGCAAAATACCCTGTTCCAACATGCCATTTTGCTTGTACCTCTTTTGTTTGTAAGTATTTCATAAATTCCCAAGCAGCCTTTTTCTCCTCGTCACTCTTGTCTTTCATCATCCAAAGGCTAGCGCCACCAATAACTACTCCTTGTCTTTCTACTGCTTCTGGGTGTGGAATAAAAGCAACGCCTACTTCAAATGGTGCATTATCAATTACATCTCTTGCACTAGCAGAAGATTGCATAAACATCGCAACATCTCCTGCAAGGAAACCTGCTACCATGTTATCTCCATTTGTTCCATAGTTAGCAAATGTTTTATCATCAATCATCTTTTTAACCCAATTAAACACAGACTTCCCTTGTTCCTCTGTAAAGCCAATCTCTGTTGGTGTTTCTGTTCGACCATTATCATTATTCATTAATAAAGCCCCTTGGTTCGCTAATAATTGCTCATATAACCAACCATATGCTTGGAGCGCAAATCCTTTCATTTCAGGGTTTGCCTTTACGATTGCCTTTCCAGCTTCTTCAACTTCTTCAAATGTTGCTGGTGCTTTCTCTGGATCTAAGCCCGCTGCCTTAAAGGCATCCTTATTGTAGTACATAACAGGTGTAGAAGAGTTAAATGGCATAGAATAAAAAGTGTCATCAATTTTATAATAGTTCGTTATATTCTCTTCTAAGCCACTCATATCATACCCATCTTCATCAACAAGTGTTTGAATTGGTTCAACAAAACCACTATTGATCATCGACTTTGTACCAATTTCAAAAACCTGCATCATTGTTGGAGCACTTTCTGTTCCTGCAACAGTATGAAATTTCGTTAATGCTTCATCATATGTACCTTGATATTCTGCATTTATTTTCACCTTATCTTGAGAGCCATTGTATTCATCCACAATCGCATTTAACGCTTCCTGTGCTGCGCCTCCCATAGAATGCCAGAAAGTAACGGTAGTTGGACCATCCTTTTCTTCTCCATTATTAGAAGATGATTCTGTATTATTGCTACATCCAACCATTATTAAAACCAATGATAGAATAAACATGCTTAGTAACTGCTTCGTTTTAGTCATTTTCCGTACACTCCCTAATTTATCTATTAGTTTTTTCCTTGCAAAATTATTTCAAAGCTCCTTCTGTTAACCCTTTCTGGAGTTTTTTCTGTCCCAAAAACAATAGAATCAGCGTTGGCAAAACAACAATAATTGCCCCTGCCATAATAACGCCCCATTCATTTAATTGTTCCTGTGACTGAAGCTGTCTAAGACCTATTTGCACAGTGCGCACACTATCATTTGTTGTCGCAAGTAACGGCCATAAATACATATTCCACGACGTTACAAACCCATACACTCCAAGCGTAATCAAACTTGTTTTCGCCATAGGTAGAACAACTGTTAAATAAAATTTAAAGTCTCCAATCCCTGCTATTTCGCTTGCCTCCTTCAACTCTTTCGGAATCTGCTTGAAGTTCTGCCGCAAGAGAAAAGTTCCAAAGGCAGTTGCGAAAAATGGAATCGTCAAACCATTATAATGATCAAGCCAGTTAAGATTCCTTATCGTTTGAAAGTTTGGAATGATAGATGCTTCAAATGGCACCATCATGGTTGCAATAAAGATAAAGAAAAGAAAATCTCTTCCTTTAAATTCCAAAAACACAAATGCATATGCTGCTAAACTAGCAAGTATTAATTGCCCCATCATAATGACGATGGATACAATGAAACTATTTAACAAATATTGCATTAACGGAAAACGCTCAAATACTTTTAAATAGTTATCTAATGTTAATCCTGTCGGAATTAATTTTCCTGTCATAATATCTTGTGAGGACATAAAGCTCATCAAAAATGCAATAATTGCTGGCGAGAAAATAAGCAGTGCTGAAATAATTAATAATAAATAAAAGATAATTTTTCTATGAATGGGCAATGTCACTGATAATGAACCTTCCTTTCTCCAAGTTTAAATTGAATGATAGTCAGAACAAGAATAATCACAAAAAGAATAATCGCTTGAGCGCTCGCTGTTCCATATTGGTAGTTCATAAACGCCTCCTGATAAATGGAATAAACGATTAAATTTGTCTCATTCTGCGGTCCACCTCTCGTTAACATATCTACTTGGCCAAATGTTTGAAAGGCATTAATCAACGTTACAGTCAATACAAAAAATAAGGTTGGCGACAGCATTGGAATCGTAATTCGTCTTAACTTATAAAAGTAGCCTGCCCCATCAATATCAGCACTTTCATATAAGTAGGAATCGATCGATTGCAAACCACCTAATAAAATCAAGAATGTAAAGCCAACATTCATCCAAATCGTGGATACAGAAACGGAAAAGAGCGCCCAATTTGGATCAGTAAGCCAGCCAATAGGCTCAAATCCGAATGCTTTTACGATGGTATTCAGCCACCCAATCGTAGGGTGAAATAAGAACATCCAAAACACAGAAGCAGCCGCAACAGATATCCCCATCGAAGAGGAAAATACTGTTCGAAAAACACCGATACCACGAAGCTTCTCATTTGCAAGGATAGCCAGAAACAAACTGACGATAATGCTTCCTGGAACAGTATATAAGGCAAATAACAAAGTTGATTTTAAGCTTTGCAAGAAGATCGGCGATTTAAAAATTTCCAGATAATTTTCCATGCCAACAAATACGGTGGGATCCCCACGATTATCTGTTAAGAAAAAACTCAAATAAATCGTTTTCCCCAATGGATAAAATAAGAAGACACTAAATAATAGAATAGAAGGGAATAGAAATAGCATCCCTTTGAACAAATGTTGTAAACGCTGCTTCTTTTTTTCCTTTAGAAAGTCGACAGAATGCTGTACTTCCTGTTGATATGCGATTTCACTCATAGTCCAACAACCTCTTGTTCTTTCATAGCAACTGCTGGGCGAATTAATGCTCCTGATTCAGAATTAAAAAAACAAATATTCTTAGAAGACAACTGAACCGGTACTTGATCTCCAACTTGAATTCTCCATTGACCTAACCATTTCGCTGTCCACAGTTCTTTTCCCACTTCAAAGGTTAATAGCGTTTCATTCCCAAGCTGCTCTACATTCACTACTTCTAAAGTATGGCTTGTTTGTTCAGCCGTCCCTGGGAAAATATGTTCTGCTCGAATCCCCATTGTAAGATTCGGCTGAGATAATAATGGGAGAGTATCCTCTTTGTCCATCGTAATTTGCAGACCATTCTCAAGAACCAATTTTTGATCAATCAGTTTTGCTTTGCTTAAATTAATTTTTGGTGAACCAATAAAGGATGCAACAAATAAATTAGCAGGCTGATTATATAAAGTAATGGGTTCGCCTATTTGCTGAATTTTCCCATCATTTAGTACCATAATGCGATCCCCCATTGTCATTGCCTCTACTTGATCATGGGTAACATAAATCATTGTTAAACCAAGCTTCTTTTGCAAGCGGCGGATTTCTATTCGCATATGTGCACGGAGCTTTGCATCTAAGTTTGAAAGGGGCTCATCCATTAAACAAATAGGAGCTTCACTTACAACAGACCTTGCTAGTGCAACACGTTGTCTTTGGCCACCTGACAATTCCTTTGGCTTTCGTTTTAATAACTCCGTTAATCCCATCATCTCTACCGTTTCTTGCAGTCTTCTTTGTTGTTCCATCTTGTCTACTTTTTTGGCGTGTAAGCCGAAAAGAATATTTTGCTCCACCGTTAAATGTGGATATAATGCATAATTTTGAAAGACCATCGATAAATTACGATCCTTTGGCGGCAGGTGATTGACAACTTGATTATTCATCTTTAGTACCCCACCTGAAATTTCTTCTAGGCCTGCAATCATTCGCAGTAATGTACTTTTTCCAGAGCCAGACGGTCCTACAAGGACAAAAAATTCCCCTTCTTCTATCGAAAGACTAATCTGATCAATAACGGATTTCTGCTTATCATATGATTTAGAAATGTCCTTCATTTCTACTGCTACCACTAACTAATCCCTCCCCATTTGAATTACATCCCTATTTAAACATACAAATTCATGTTGAAAACCAAATTTACCAATCATTAACAAACACATAATGGTTGTTTGACAAACTTCAATTTTCTTTTACACAGTTTACATATTTTAAATATTCTTAAATCAAGATAAGATAAAGAGAGCACAAAAAAAGCTTAGAGCTGAAAACTCTAAGCTTTTTTATAATTCCAATGTTTCATTTATGTCTGTGTCTTCTGCTTCTTGACCAGTGATCCGCTTATAGATGAAAACGACATTTTTCGTAAAGCTTCCTGTATCCCAATATTCTGCTGATTCAGCCTTTACTTTAATTAATACGATATTAGGATCATCGTATGAAGTCTGCAAGATTTTTTCATAGGCATTACTCCATAACTCTTTCTTCTTAGCAAGATCATCAACGAGTTCAGCTCTTCCTCTGATAGAAACATAGGATTTTCCTGCGTAGGCGACATTCACTTCATTTTCATGCAAAATCTCTTCATACTTTTCCGTATCCTTCTTTGTCAGAAACCATAAGTCTCCATCAAATTCTACTTCTTGCGTTTTCATTGGACGAGATACAAGACCTTCTTCAGAGATTGTAGTAAGCATTGCAGTATCCACATCTTTTATTAAGTCTCTTAATGTTTCAAGTTCTTTTTGCATTATTATCACCTCTGATTGGTATATTCCCCATAAATGAAACTTTTAATCAAATGTGAGAAAGAATCTATACTAGTTTCAGCATAATATACCAAATTGCTGGAATTAATAACGATGGCAACAGATTTAATGTCTTAAAATTTTTAATACCTAATATACTTAGGCCTGAACTTAGAATAAGGATTCCGCCAATAATCGATATTTCAGCTAATAAATCTGGTGTTAGAAAGTTTGCAAGTAGGCCTGCTGTCATATAAAAAAAGCCTTGCCATAAAAATAAAACGAGAGCGGATGCCGCAATTCCGAAACCAAAGGTAGAAGCTAACACAACCGACGTAACCCCATCTAAAATTGCATTTGTAAAAAGATATGTATGATTTCCTCTTAAAGCACTTTCAATTGGACCAAGTATGGACAAAGTTCCCGCACAAAATAGTAGAATTGCCGTCGATAATCCTTCTGCTAAATTACCTTTTGAAAATTTCGACACAATACGTTTAAAGGAGTTTTCAATGTCTAGCTTTTCCCCAATCAGGCCTCCAATTGCAAGGCTCACAATAAATAGAACAGGATACTTACTGTCAGGCATATTTTGAACAATAGAATGAATCCCAAGAGCAGTTGCAGCAAGCCCCATCGCCTGCATCAGAATATCTTGATACTCCAATTTAATCCCCTTTTTCAAAAAACTTCCAATCGTACTACCTGCAATAATCATGAAGCAGTTAAATAATGTCCCAATCAATTTCTTTTCTCCTCGACTTTATAATAGATAGAATTATATAAAGTCATTTTATCCTATCCGCCTACATTTTGGGTATTTTTTTATCAAACGAAGTTATCTCGGATGATGTTCCTTTCTCTAAATACAACTGAAAGAAATAAATAATGAGAGCATACGACATCGATGCATATAAATGATGGATACGAGTAAAACGGACATATTTGATAAAACCGACCTTTTTTAAAAAAGTTAGGATAGGAAAAGCATAAATAAAGTTCTGAACAAAATTAGCTAATATATATATCCAAAACTTTCGAAAAGTAAAATATAAAACCCAAATCGTTCCTACTGAAAAGGGACCCAAAATAACAGACAAAATATTGTAAATACGTGTTTTATTTCCGCCCTTTACCTTCCAAGATTTATAATGACTACCAATAAACACGGTGATCATAACGAGTAATGCGGACATCGTCGCAGAAGGAATATACCGTTTCACCGCTTTTTTAGGCATAAAATATAAGGTTAGCCATGATAACGCAAATGTTAATCTTAGTAGAGATATAAGCAAAATAGACACCTCCTTACCTGATAGCATTTGCGTTATGCTCTAAATTATCCAGCTTTTTTTACTGAAATTTCGTGACTTGATATTAAAGAAACTCTATAAACCTAAAAATGGCTTGCCAAAACTGTTGTCAGTTAGCAAGCCATTTCTCGCTCCAAATTGAAGTGTTTTATATCAACTAATTATGCAATTGCAGTTTCTTTTTTTTGCTTATTATTTCTTCTATTGTTCCATTGCTTTTTGATATATGGCATTGCATAACGGTCTAGACCAAATTTACCTGCGTTTGCACCTGCTACGATAACGAATATTGCTAATAGAATCATTTGTCCATTTGTGCTTACTGTTCCACTAAATAAGAAGGCAAAGTTCATGACCATTCCCATCAATGTTGCAAAGCTTGTGAATAAACCTAGGATTAGTGCGATCCCTACTAGAACTTCTCCCCATTGAACCATGAAACTGAATAAATCCGCATTTGGGAGTGCTATATGTTCTAGAAATGTTGCCCACCATCCTTGTACTGCTGGGTGATCACCTGTGCTATTTGCAATTGCCCCTTGTAAAAATCCACTTGCGTCTAAGCCACCACTTGTAATTTTTTCATAGCCTGCATGGATAAATTGATAACCAAGATAAATTCTAAATATCGCTAAAATTCCGGCAACCACTTTATTATTTCTTAATAAGTCTAACATTTTACTCCATCTCCTTAAGATTAGTTATCTGATTATATTGTTCACTATTTCACATTTCTTTTTACAAGATCTTGTTTGTTTCTTACTACACTTATATAATATCACCATTTCCAACGTAATAAAGATGTTTGTGAT
>NZ_JVDT01000274.1 GCF_001076885.1 Bacillus sp. 522_BSPC | reverse complement strand
TTGTTCAAGTCCCCGAAAATCCTTCTAACAGGAATGCTCCTTTAAGGTATTTTTAATCAATTTAAAGGACGGATTCCAACGGTTTAGCTGGAAAAGCCTTTCTTTGCTTCGTCCAGTAATGTGGGTAGGCAAGACGTTTGGCATCCATATGAAGAACTGGAAATTTGCAGTGGGGAGCTTGTTTTTTATCATCGTAATTGGGTATAGCATTCTTTACTCTGTCACAACTAATAATCATGTCGACCAAATGCGCTTACTGTATGCAGAAGATGGAGCGACCCTCCTTGCTGCCATGCCGTTTGCACCAACAGAACCTTTTTTCTTTGGTTCTGATAGACTTGGCTATAGTATCTATGATCAAATTGTTATTGGCGCAAAGTATACCCTATTTTTTGCCCTGCTTATAGCATTTTTGCGTGTTGTTGGTGGATTATTGCTTGCTATAGTTTATTCATTTTTTGTGAAATCTCAAGTACAGCAATGGCTGGCAAAGATGGTGGATTCAATTCACTTTATGCCATTAAGCTTGCTTGCCTATATTTTGCTAAGACCGATTCTATTACCAACTTTTGACGGATTCAGCTATTCCTTTTGGGAAAGAGTCTTTTTAGAAACGATGATTTTGACTTTACTAGTTGTCCCTTTAACCACTGTATTATTAGGAAAAGAAATCAATCGTGTACTTGATTATGAATTTATCGCAAGTGCTAGAGTTATGGGTGGTGGGAAATTTCAAATTTTTATTCGCCATATTCTCCCCCATTTAGGCCCAAGACTTACCATTCTTTTTGGACAGCAATTTATCCAAGTGCTATTAATCTTTATGCATTTAGGCATTTTTGATTATTTCTTTGGAGGTACAAAATTATCCATGGATCCTATGTTTTCAGATCCTCCTAAATCCTCTACCTATGAATGGTCTGGATTAATAGGACAGGTTGGCAGAAGCGCACTTGCTTCTGGACGGTACTGGTATTTATTTATACTTGTTCCCTTTATTATTGCCATTTTTGCGATGCAGCTGATTGTACAAGGGGTAAAAGAGGTTCAGCAAGTAAAAGTGGGAGTAGTCTTTAAACAACCAAGGGCTGAGCGGAAAAAACAAAAGCCAGAAATAAATGCTGTAGCTCCATCTATTTCGAAAGAAAGTTTTACACAGATAGGGAGAGAGTCAAATGGAAATCAGGCAATTACACCTCCGTGATGCTAAAGCATACTTTGCACTAAGATTAGAGGCTCTGAAGACAAATCCTGAAGCATTTGGGTCAAGCTATGAGGAAGAAAAAGACTATCCCATTAGTCGAACAGAGAACCGCTTAACGGATTCATCTGCTTATGTCTTCGGGGCATTTGCGGAAAATCATCTAATCGGTGTCTTAACCTTAATGAAAGATGGGAAACAAAAAATGAATCATCGTGGCCATTTATATGCAGCCTATGTTACCCCTTTACACAGGGGCAAAGGAGTCGGCAAGCAATTAGTGCAAATAGCCATTAATAAAGCAATGGAGTTACATGACATAGAACAGCTATATTTAGAAGTAGTAACAAATAATATAGCGGCCAAAAAATTATATGATTCCTTAGGATTTGAAACATATGGAATTGACCGAAAAGCATTAAAAATTAGTGGGAAATATTATGATGAAGCATTAATGGTTCTTTATTTATAATAAATTTTAGACTGTGGTTAAACTTTTAAAAAAAGTTTGATCACAGTTTTTATTTTTTAATAGGAAAACAGTTTGAAAAAAATAAATATTATCATAAAAAAATATTTAAATATAAACAATTGAGCAAAAAGTCCGATATATTATTTGTAAATAAAATTGAATTATTCTGTAAATTACTTTAATATTGTACATACAAAGTAAAAAAGTACCATGTTTTTAGCGAATCTAATTCTATTTTACTAGTTAGCGGTAGGGTAATGAAATAGATGAAGACACAAACAGAGCATATTATTTTTTTGAAAGAGGAGGGAGTAATCATAAAGAATCAAAATTACTATTTTGGAATATATTAGAATTTTTTTATAAACAGTAAAGAGAAGATAAATTTAGTAAAAGTGGTCCCAAATCTACAAGGGGGAGAACTGGTAATGGCAAAAATAAAGTTTAGAAAACCAAAAATAACTGGTCCAAAGAAAGAAAAAAAACCTAAGAAATCTAGCAAGGTAAGAAATGGGAAGTTTAAGATTTTTGAAAAGTTAAAATTAAATAATCGTCAGCTACATAAGTTAAATAATGTATCAATCGGTTGGAAATATGGATTTACTTTATTGCTTGTTTTCGCACTCTTAACCATTACAACAATTCTAGTAACGACACGTTTAATCCATATTAATGACAGTATTGAGCAATTGAATAAAACCGATGAAAGAGCACTTCTTATAACAGAGATGGGGTCTATTACTCGTGAAAAGAGTATTAGTATCTTAAATTATCTCGACTATCAAAATCCTTCCTATGTAGACGAATATCAAGTGAGCATTACGAAATTTAATGAATATCAAGAAGAGATTAAAAAAGATATCCGAAATGAGGAAGAGCAAGCTTTATTTGATGAAATCGTCGATCGTGATCAGAAAATGAATGAACTATTTAACGATCAAATTATCCCTGCTATGCAAGCAAATGATCGTTCTGCTATTAATTCATTAAGCCTAACGAATACAACGATGCGTAATAGAACGATAACGGCTTTGGATAAACTGCAAGAATTGGTACAAGTTAGTCGTACCAAAGCAGCAAGCGATGCGGTTAATAGTGCGAGTGTTGCAACGAAAACGTTAATTATTTCGATGATAACGGCACTAATTATTGGTACAATCTTAATTATCATTATAAGTCGGATTATTTCTCGTAATTTAAAGCAAGTTGTTCAAGTTAGTGATACGATTGCGAATGGTAATTTAACAGCTGAAAACATTAATTATCAAGGCAAGGATGAGATAGGAAAACTTGCTCAGTCCATGAATAAAATGAGTAGTAACCTTCGAATGGTCATCCAAAAGATATCAGAAGTATCAATCACTGTTAACAAACAGAGTGAGAACTTGTCCCAATCTACGAATGAAGTGACTGCCGGAAGCCAGCAAGTAGCGACTACTATGCAGGAATTATCATCTGGAGCTGAAAGCCAAGCGAATACGGCAAGTGCTTTAGCAGCATCTATGGAATCCTTTTCTGGCACAATAGGTGATGCATATACACAAGGGGAGTTAATTTATCAATCATCTAATAAAGTGCTCGGCATGACGAATGATGGAAGTCAATTAATGGAATCGTCTATTGAGCAAATGAATAATATCAATAAAATTATGAAGGAATCTGTGGAAAAGGTCCGCGGCTTGGATACACAGTCTCAGGAAATATCGAAGCTAGTTTCCGTCATTAAAGGAATTGCCGATCAAACAAATTTACTTGCTTTAAACGCAGCAATTGAAGCAGCACGAGCAGGAGAGCATGGGCGAGGGTTTGCAGTGGTAGCGGATGAAGTAAGGAAGCTTGCAGAACAAGTTGCATTCTCCGTCACAGACATTACAAACATCGTAGGTAGTATTCAAAAAGAGTCAAGTGTTGTTACGGAGTCTTTACAAGGTGGATACGAAGAGGTAATGAAAGGTACGGAACAAATCAAAACTACGGGTGCAACATTTAATGGAATAAAAAATGCTGTAAACGATATGGCAAATAGCATTGAAGTTGTTTCAGAAAATCTCGCTTCCATTTTAGAAACAAGTAAAGAGATGAATCGTTCTATTGAAGATATAGCAGCTATTTCAGAGGAAGCTGCTGCAGGTATTGAGCAAACATCTGCTTCTGTTCAACAAACAAGCAGCTCGATGCAAGAGCTTGCCGATAGTTCACATGAATTATCTAATTTAGCAGTAGAGTTAAATGGACTAGTGAAGGAATTTAAAATTTAGTAATGTTGGAAAGTTGAGAAACGAGATAAAGTTTCTCAACTTTTTTAATGGTTAAGAAGTATACGTTTTTAAAGTTCATTCAGTGTCTAGCTACGGGTACCTTTTGCAGTTATTATTTTTTCGGATAATAAAAATTTCGGGTATAAAAATAAATGGTAGTATGCTATGATGGAGGAAAATAAATCTCATTGGCTTGGTACTTGATTGCTGATGTCTTAGGAGAGCGATACTAAATGGAAATTTGGAAGCGGAATTTACTTGTTTTATGGATAGGGGTTTTCTTTACCTCTGCATCATTTAACATGGTAATTCCCTTTTTGCCAATTTTTCTTCTAGAATTAAATGTTCACGAAAACACAGAAATTTGGTCCGGATTATTGTTTAGTGCAGCGTTTTTTGCAGGAGCATTTGCTTCTCCATTTTGGGGAAGGCTAGCAGATAAATATGGAAGAAAACCGATGATTATTCGAGCTGGATTTGTGCTTTTTGTGGTATATACTTTAGCCGCTTTTGTTACGAACCCATACCAATTATTAGTACTTCGAATAATGCAAGGGTTATTATCTGGTTTTATTCCTGGAGCAATTGCATTAATTGGAACGAATACCCCTTCAGATAAAACAGGGTATGCTTTGTCGATGATCTCTACAGCATCTGCATCAGGAGGTATAATGGGACCACTAATTGGAGGCGTACTTTCGCAATTAGTTGGAAATCGGCTATCCTTTGCGAGTGCAGGACTTCTTGTTTTCATTGCAACATTCTTGATTATTTTCTGGGTAAAAGAGGATAATTTTTCGCCAAGTAAAGAAAAAGGATCTGTAAGAAATGACTTGCGAATAGCCTTTTCCAATAGACCCCTTATGCTAGTACTTCTATTAACAGTGGTCACATCTTGTTCTATTATGACCATTGAACCGATTCTCCCTCTTTATATTTTAGAGGTTGGTGGGTCGATGGATAAAGCTTCCTTATTAGCGGGGATTATCTTCTCACTTCCTGGTATTGCAAGTGTCATCATGGCACCATATTGGGGGAAATGGGCGGATAAGGTTGGATTTAATCGTATCTTATTTATTGGATTATTAGGTGGAGGACTTGGAACATTCTCGCAAATAATATTCAGCAATATTTGGGGCTTCTCGATTACTCGTTTTATTTTTGGCCTTTTCTTTTGTGCTGTTTTTCCAGCATTGAATGGATTGGTTGTAAAATCAACAGCAGAGAATTTCCGTGGCAGAGCATTTAGTCTTAACCAAACAGCAACTCAGCTAGGCGGAATGTTTGGACCGATGATAGGAGGATTTCTTGGAGGGATTTTCCCTGCACAATCTGTTTTTATCGTCACCGGTATGTTGTTGTTAGTAGCAACAGGAATAGCCTATAAAAAAGGAAATGTGTTTAGAACAACCATTAAGCAAAAAGTAAAAATAGTGACGCATGGCAAATAACAGACAGAGACTTCGAATGCATTAAATAGCATGGTAGGAAGTCTCTTTTTTTGTCGCAAAAATTTCACAATTCCTCTTACATATTTCTATTGGGTCAAGAAAGAATAAAAGGTGGAGGTGACAATCATGGCAAAAAATAAAAATAAAAATGCGAAACAAGCAGTGCAGGATGATACATCTCGTCAATTTGACCATGAATTTGCAAATGAGCCATTAACAGCAGCGGAGAAATTAAATAATAAAAAAACGAAGAAAAGACAATAAGCGTAGCTAAAAAGTATCCTTCTAGAAGGGGTACTTTTTTTCTGCTTAATGGGAGGTAAGATTGATTCCTTCTTATAGGAGGAAAATATATGGGGGAAATAGAAGGTAATATCATAAATGATATGGTAATTCGTAATTAGGAATTTTTAGAAAGTGTGGAGAAGGATGGAATATTTACTGAATTGTGAAGAAATGAAAAGATGTGATGTAACGACGATTCAAAAAATTGGCATGCCATCTATGGTTCTCATGGAAAGAGCTGCTCTTTCTGTTGTCGAAGAATTGGACTCATTTGATTTAACTAGAGTACTCGTTGTATGTGGTTCTGGGAATAATGGGGCAGATGGGTATGCAGTGGCAAGGTTATTGCATTTACAAAATATTAAGGTGGATGTTTTATTTGTAGGAGATGAACAGAAACGAACAACAGAAAATAAACAGCAACAGAAAATAGCCGAGTATTATGGGGTAAGCTCAGAAAAAAAGATAGAGAATAATCCATACACAACGATTGTGGATGCCTTGTTTGGAATTGGGTTATCACGTCCGTTAAGTGGAAAATACCTAGAGATAATAGAGCAAGTAAATCAAGCTGAAGGGGAAATCCTCTCTGTAGATATTCCTTCAGGTATTTCAGCAGATAATGGAAAAGTGATGGGAAACGCTATAAAAGCGACACGAACAGTAACATTTGCATTTCGCAAATTAGGTTTAGTCCTTTATCCTGGAGCAGATTATGCTGGGGTTGTGAAGGTCAAAGATATTGGGATTACGGCTAGGGGATTTGAAGGAAGATTTCCTAAAATATATACCTATACAAGGAAGGATTTAGAGAGAATTCCGAGACGGCAATCTTATTCTAATAAAGGTACATATGGGAAAATACTAGTGGTTGCTGGGTCAAAAAATATGAGTGGTGCAGCTTATTTTTCTGCAAAAGCAGCTTATCGGATGGGAGCAGGTCTAGTAAGAATCGTGACTCCAGAAGAAAATCGACAAATACTTCAAACCTTGCTTCCAGAATCCATTGTAACGACATATCAAAGAAGTCAACTAGATGGAGACTGGCTAACAGAGGCCATTAATTGGGCGAGTGCCATTGTAATAGGACCTGGAATGGGTATATCAGAGGAAGCTAAATATTTGTTAAGCAAAGTTCTGTCTATTAGCAAAGTTCCGCTAGTGATAGATGCTGATGCCATTACACTTGTCGCCAAGGAACCGGAGCTTTTGCACGATCATGAACAAAAAATTATTATGACCCCACATGTAGGAGAGATGTCTCGCCTCACTGGTAAACCAATTCCCAAGATTGCAGATGATATTATCGAAGTAGCAGAAAAATTCGCGGCAGAAAAGAAGCTAACATGTGTATTAAAGGATGCAAGAACAATCGTAACAGAGGGTACTGAAGATACGTATGTGAATACATCTGGGAATAATGGGATGGCGACAGGTGGAACAGGAGATGTATTAACAGGAGTGATTGTTGGTTTACTAGCACAAGGCTTAAGGGAAAGAGAAGCCGCTCGCTTAGGTGTCTATATTCATGGGTTGGCAGGGGATGCGGCAGCTGCCCAAAAGGGACCTTACGGAATGTTGGCAGATGATGTATGTGATGCGATAAATGAGGTAGTGAGATAAAATAATAGTAAAGGGGAAAGAAAAATGGACGCGCGGATTAAAGAACTAGTAGACTTGGCAAAAAAACAATGGGGACTAGCGGAATATTACCTAGGGAGGTATCGATTATTTAGAAGGATAATGTTAGATGGGGAGACATTGTATCTCTTAAATATGGAATGGTTTCCTAATATATATGCCGATTGGACAGATGAGGAGAATCCTGAAGGGACAGCTTCTATCGATATAAACATCCATACAAAGGAGTTCCAATCTGTTATTTTTGTACAGGGGGTGACCTATGCGGAAAATGGAGTTGTTTTTGCATATAAAGATATAAAAGAGGTGAAGGATTGGCTCACTGCTTTCACTGGGTTAAGTATTGAGAAAGATTTTGTTTGCAAGCAAACAGACGAAAGGAGGTATTATTTTGAGGAACAGTGGAATGGTGTTCCGTTATCCCCATCTTGTTCGATAAATGTAGAGTTTAATGAAAACGGAGAGTTAACATTCTATTCGCAAAATATAAGTGTGTTAACGAATAAGAAAGAATTAGAGGAAGAATATTCCTTATCGCTAGATGCCATAGAGGATATAGCGAGAGAACAGGTTGTTTTAGCTAATTTTCCTGAAGAGGATGGTAGGAAAATCGTATATGGAGTAGAAGAAACATACATCAGAAATGATGATAAAGGTAAGCTGCCATTTATGCAGCAGCATGTTGGTTTTCAAAAAAATTTCAACAAAGAAATCAAATGGCAGAAAACAAAGAAGGATTGCTTTAAGAGAAAGTTCTTACATTGGGAGGATGAAGTGAGTGTAGAGGATGCTTATTTAAAAGTGAAGCATCCAGACTCCTTGCCAATCACGGATGAACTTGCAGAAAAATGCATCCAAGAAGTAACAGATTTTTTGCGCATGAAGTATCCGAATGATTCAGGGAAATGGACACTTACTTATTTATCTCGGGAAAATTCCTATTTGCATGCATACCTAGAGCAAAGTACTGCTTCAACGCTTTTTCCAGGGAAGCTAATCGTTTTTCTAGATACAGATGGAGAGGTAGTAAATTATATGAACAAGAAGGAATTATGGGATGAAATAATGGATGCGAAACAAGAAGAAACGATTGAGATGAAGGTGAGTAAAGAGGAAGCTTTTGATAAGCTAAAGCCATATTTCACGCTAACTCCCTACTATGTGTATGATGCACATGATAAAAAGTGGTTTCTATGCGGAAAATTAGACTGTGATTACTTTATAGATGTGGAAAGTGGAGAAATCAGCACGTTAGATAATGCTTTCTTTATTAATTGATAAGAAATGGTTCGTCAAAAGTTATTTTTAATAGTAGGCTCTTTTATAACGAAACATTCATTTTACTGTGATGGAAAATAAACGATATAATTTCGTTACAAACACCAAAGATTTTAAAACAGAAGGAGGAAGAAGAATGGACTCTTCCCTTGAATTACAAATGCTTATTCAGTTATTTGAGCGAGCTGCACTTTTACTTTTAACCTTATTTTTTATGACTAGAGTTCCAAAATTCAAAGAAACGTTGCAAAAGGATCATCATTCCCCAACAGAGTTAACGTTAATCACGCTGATATTCTGTGCATTTGCCCTATTTGGTACCTATTCCGGTATTGAAGTAGAAGGTTCGATTGTGAATATCCGAATAATTGCGATAATGTCAGGTGGTATCTTGTTTGGTCCATGGGTTGGGATAGTAACAGGGACTGTATCAGGTGTACATCGGTACTTAATTGATATTGGAGGAGTAACCTCTGTTCCTTGTTTAATAACAAGTATTTTAGCAGGTGTAGTATCAGGCTACATTCATCATCAGGTGAAAAAGAATAGTCGTTGGATATATGGGATTGTGGCGGGAATGCTATGTGAAATATTAACAATGATTCTGATTTTATTCTTTGCAGATCCCTTTGATTTAGGACTAGACATTGTATCCAAAATTGCCTTGCCGATGATTTTAGGACAAGTTAGTATCGGGTTAATTGTCTTAATGATTGCTAGTGTGGAAGGGGAAAAAGAAAGAATTGCTGCACAGCAGGCACAGCTAGCCCTTAATATTGCTAATAAAACATTGCCGTATTTCCGTTCCATTAATGGAAATTCCTTACGTACCATTTGTACCATTATTAAAGAGGATATTCAGGCTGATGCCGTGGCAATAACGGACACAAAGGATGTTCTTGCATATGTTGGATTTGGAGAAGAGAAATACAAAATTGGCCAAGAAATTATTAGTGATTTAACAAAAGACACGATTCGAAGTGGGAAAATCACAATCCGAAATAATATCGCTGACCATCACACCCCACAAATTCATTGTTTATTGGTTATTCCATTGGAAGAAAGGGGCGTTGTAACCGGTACCTTGAAAATCTATTATCGAAAGGCCTATACGATTACAAATACGCTCCAAACGATGGCGATTGGCTTAGCACAAATTATCTCTACCCTTATGGAAGTTTCACGAGTAGAACAAATGAAGGAAGAGGCAAATAAAGCGGAACTTAAAGCTTTACAGACAAAAATCAATCCACATTTCTTATTCAATGCTCTAAATGCAATTGCTTCAACGACCCGTCGCAATCCAGAAAAAGCACGAGAATTGATAATTAATTTATCAGGGTATATGCGCTATAACTTAGAGGTAGGAGAAGAGCTTATTGATATACAGCTAGCCCTTCAGCAAGTAAGAGACTATATCCAAATTGAAAAAGCGCGTTTTGGGAATAGGCTACAAGTGAACTATGAAATAGATGATACCCATATTAAGCTTCCAAGTCTGCTTATCCAACCATTAGTGGAAAATGCTGTTGTTCATGGAATTTTAAAGCGGAAGGGACCTGGAGTTATCACAATTGCAGTCAAAGATTTAGGAGAAAAGGTTCGCGTTAGTGTACGAGATACAGGCGAAGGTATTGCTCAGGAAGTAATTGATCGCCTCGCGAAAGAAGAAGTATCATCAAAACAGATCGGTTTAACGAATGTCCATCAACGAGTAAAATTAACCTATGGAACAGGCTTAGTCATTCGAAGATTAGAGCCAGGTACGGAAGTTTATTTTGATATAACGAAGGTGATAGCATGAAAGCAATAATTGTAGAGGATGAAATTCCAGCAAAAGACGAATTAGAATATTTAATTCAGACACATAGCAGGATTGAAATTGTTGCCTCATTTGAGGATGGTCTAGATGTGCTTAAATTTTTACAAGAGAATGAAGTCGATGCCATTTTCTTGGATATTAATATTCCGTCTTTAGATGGAATGCTCTTAGCAAGCAATATTAGTAAATTTGCCAAAAAGCCTTATATTATTTTCACGACAGCCTATAAGGAGCATGCAGCACAGGCTTTTGAATTAGAAGCATTTGATTATATTTTAAAGCCCTACGAAGAAAAGCGTATAGCAGCGATGCTTGCAAAATTAGAATCAGCATATCAAAGGGAAAGTAAGGGATCAGAAGAAGTCACAACAGAGGTAAATCGTCGTATCAATCTGCGCAAAAATGAAAATATTATTGTGACAGATGTAAATGATATTTATTTTGCAGAAGCAAGTGAAAAAGTAACAGTAGTTTATACAAAATCAGAAGAATATATGATGCAAATGAGCATTTCTGATTTTCACGATAAATTGCCACAGGATACTTTTTTTCGCTGCCACCGATCCTATACGGTGAACCTTTCGAAAATCCATGAAATTGTGCCATGGTTTAATCATACTTATCTCGTTCGATTAAAGGATATGAAGGCAGAAATACCAGTTAGCAGAAGTAAAGCGAAAGCATTTCGACAACTTATGCATCTGTAATTACCATTCATTCCGAATATAGGGCATTTCATTCTGATACCGGTTTCAAAAAGCTTTCAGGCGGTATAATTTAACTATAAATAGAAAGCATAAACAACCTTTTATAGTAGAAAATACTGTTTATAAACCGAGTAGAAAGAGGAGATCGGAATGAAAGAACGAAATGGAAGTCGCCTTCTTATAGTTATTGGTACAATTATTGTTCAAATGGGATTAGGAACCATTTATACATGGAGCTTATTCAATCAACCGCTCGTTGATAAATTTGGCTGGGATATAAGTGCAACTGCAATTACTTTTTCGATTACAAGTTTTGCACTAGCATTTGCTACTCTTTTTGCAGGCAAGCTACAAGATAAATGGGGATTGCGTCGCTTAATTGCTATCGCTGGAATTTTCCTCGGTGGAGGATTAATGTTAAGCTCTCAAGTATCTTCTTTATGGATGTTATATCTTGTTGCAGGAGTAATCGTTGGTTTTGCCGACGGTACTGCATATATTACTTCCCTATCAAATTTAATTAAATGGTTCCCTGAGAAAAAAGGATTGATATCTGGTATTTCTGTAGGGGCATATGGAACCGGTAGCCTTGTTTTCAAATATTTAAATGCAAGTTTTATTGAATCATTTGGTGTTTCAACAGCCTTTTTAATCTGGGGTATTATCGCATTAGCAATGGTTGTGGGAGGATCATTCCTCTTAAAAGAAGCGCAAGAAGTAGAAACAAAAACAGCGTCAGTAACAGCTCAAAAGAATTACACAGTGAAGGAAATGCTGAAAACGAAACAAGCATACCTACTCTTTGTTATTTTCTTTACAGCATGTATGAGCGGACTGTATTTAATTGGAATTGTCAAAGATATTGGTGTCAGCTTAGCTAATTTAGATGTTGCGACAGCAGCCAACGCTGTTGCGTTAGTAGCAATTTTCAATACAATTGGACGTATTATTCTTGGAGCATTATCTGATAAAGTAGGACGAATTAAAGTAGTATCTGGAACATTAGTAGTAACTGCTATAGCAGTCACTGTTTTAAATGTAGTGCCATTAAATTTCCCACTATTCTTTGCCTGTGTAGCAGCAATTGCATTCTGTTTCGGAGGAGTAATTACCGTCTATCCGGCCATTGTCGCTGATTTCTTTGGTCTGAAAAATCAAAGTAAAAACTATGGAATCATCTATCAAGGTTTTGGATTCGGAGCACTTGCTGGATCTATGATTGCAGCAGTACTAGGAGGATTCCATGCAACCTTTACGGTTATTACAATATTATGTGTGATTTCATTTGTTATTACATTGATTATTCAGCCACCATATACGAAGACAGAACCGAAAGAGAAAAAGGCACGTCGCCCTGAATTGGCAAATCGCCTTGGGTAAAAACTAAAATGCATAAAGAAAAGAAGTCAGTTATGTTAATCGTAACTGACTTCTTTCTATTAACTGCTTACGCAATTGCTGTTTCTTTTTTGTGTTTATTATTTCTTCTATTGTTCCATTGCTTTTTGATATATGGCATTGCATAACGGTCTAGACCAAATTTACCTGCGTTTGCACCTGCTACGATAACGAATATTGCTAATAGAATCATTTGTCCATTTGTGCTTACTGTTCCACTAAATAAGAAGGCAAAGTTCATGACCATTCCCATCAATGTTGCAAAGCTTGTGAATAAACCTAGGATTAGTGCGATCCCTACTAGAACTTCTCCCCATTGAACCATGAAACTGAATAAATCCGCATTTGGGAGTGCTATATGTTCTAGAAATGTTGCCCACCATCCTTGTACTGCTGGGTGATCACCTGTGCTATTTGCAATTGCCCCTTGTAAAAATCCACTTGCGTCTAAGCCACCACTTGTAATTTTTTCATAGCCTGCATGGATAAATTGATAACCAAGATAAATTCTAAATATCGCTAAAATTCCGGCAACCACTTTATTATTTCTTAATAAGTCTAACATTTTACTCCATCTCCTTAAGATTAGTTATCTGATTATATTGTTCACTATTTCACATTTCTTTTTACAAGATCTTGTTTGTTTCTTACTACACTTATATAATATCACCATTTCCAACGTAATAAAGATGTTTGTGAT
>NZ_JVDT01000273.1 GCF_001076885.1 Bacillus sp. 522_BSPC | reverse complement strand
CTTTTATTTCTAAAAAAAGTTACTTTTAAAATAAAAAGTGTTCTTCCTTAAATTTTAAATCGAGAGACTAATTGCTGAAGTTCTTCTGACATTTTAGATAATGCAATACTTGAGCTTGATATTTCTTGGAAGGAAGCGGTTTGCTCTTCTGTTGCTGCAGCAACACTCTCTGTTTTTTCTAACGTTTCACGAGAAGTATGAGCAATTTCCCCAACAGACTCTTGTACCTCTTGAACTTCTGCCGTAATTTCTTGCGTTGTTTCAGCCATCTTTTTAATATGATCTGCGATGGATTCTACACGATCTAAGATTTCCTTTATATGTTCATTTGTAGTATCAGATAATTTCGTTCCAGCATCTACATTTTCTTTTACTAATGACATATTTTTTTCCGTCGTATTGGAATGATTATGAATCGAGCTAATAAGTGAATGAATTTGACCAACTGAAGTACCTGTCATTTCTGAAAGTTTTCGGACTTCTTCTGCAACAATTGCAAAGCCTTTTCCATGTTCTCCTGCTCTTGCTGCTTCAATCGATGCATTTAATGCTAGCAAATTCGTTTGATTTGATATATCTTCAATGCTTGCTAGTACCTGATCGATTTCATTTGTACTTAAAACAAGGGACTTTAACCCATCGCCAGCCAAGTCAACAGATGCATGAATTGCCTCCATCTGTGTTTGCATTTCTACCAACGCTAATTCCCCATCTTTTGCTTTTTCTTTAATAAGTAGGGACTCAGTGGCAACTTCACTAGCGGTATTTGCTACATGCTTAATATTTTCCAAGGAATTATTAACCTCTATTAAACTGTTTTGAGTAAGTGAATCTTGCTTATTTCCATTCTCTGCAATGGTTTGTATAGCATACGCCACCTGCTCTGCAGCTACAGTTGATTGTTCCATACTAGAAGCTAATTCATCTGATGCAAGTGCCACGTTTTTAGAAGTTTGACCTACACTGCCTATCATCATCTGAAGCGATCCAACAAATGTGTTAAACGAATTTGCTAAATGACCGAATTCATTTTTCCCATTTACGTACACTCTTTGTGTTAAGTCACCTTCACCGGATGCGATATTTTGCAATTGACTATTTATTTTATTTAATGGACCCAAAATAGATTTGAGTAAAATAAAGCCTAAAACGATACTTAAACTAGTTGCAATAATAATAATAACGATCAATATCATTTTTGTTATTTCACTATTATTTTGATTTTGTTCTTCAAGTAGAATGACATCTTGATTGATATGTTCTACTAATTCATTCACAGCTGGATCTAGTACTTCTTTTCTCAATGTACGTAAATCCTCAAAATGGAGCTTTTCTGCTGAAGCTTTATCCTCCCTATAAACCGTGGACACTTGATCACTTGTCGTTAAATACGATTGAAGACTAGAGTTAAAAGCCTTGATCCCTTCTTCATATACACGATAATTCGATAGATTTTCCATTGTTTTCAAAGTTTCATTTATATCCGATTTTTTGCTATTGATTCCATCGATATATTCATTATTGCCTGTAAGAAGAAAGCCACGTTCATCATTAGAAATTCCAGCAATACGATATTGCAAATGCGTAACAAGACGCTGCATCTCTTTTGCATTCGTAAGCTCTTTACTTTTTGTTAGTAAAGCTTGCAGACTAGTACTGGTATATATGCCTATTCCTAAAATAGATATAATTAAAATGAAGAAAATTAGCGCTAATTGATATTTTATTTTCATTTTATCCCCCTGAGTTTTACTTGCCTTTTCACAAAGCTATTTTGATTATCATTTATTTCTTAGCTATGTACCTACTATATATCGGAGACATTTAGTTTTTATATAGTTTGTATACGATACCAATTTTCTTAAATAAGTATTTTTTATAAAAGATGTTCCAATACTTTTCTGAACATACAAAATAGACAACTTCTGAATAAAGTTGCCCTTTTAGAAAATCAATTAATCAATCTATTTTTTTAAAAATGCTTATATTATTTTAACACCTGAATTTTTCCATTATTCGTTTTCAATTTTACCAGATTCTCTCCATTGCCAATCACTGTGCTTCCTTTATATTTATCCAAAATGTTAATGCTACCGTTATCGACTTGGACAACAAAAGTGACATTTGTCGGCTCATTTTCTGTTTCAATTTCGATTCATCCATTATTCGTTTCTAATTGAATGGGTTGATTTAATGTAGTTGTTTTCATGGATATTCTTCCATTATTGGACTTTCCTTCAATGGTACCACTCACATGCTCCCATCAGACCATCGCTACTGGGAAAGATTTAGTTAAATATTATATTCAAGTGGCAGGATCTGAAGGGAAATCTTTATAAAATTAAGGAAAAGAGGAGTATATTATGTTATTAAATATGAAGCAATTATTAGAAGTTGCGCAAAAACATCAATTTGCTGTTGGAGCATTCAATGTAGCGGATAGTAATTTTCTTAGAGTAGTAGTAGAAGAGGCAGAAAGTAATAATTCTCCAACTATTATTGCTGTACATCCAACTGAATTGGATTTTGTAAAGGATGAGTTCTTTGCTTATGTGTTATCAAGAATAAAGAATAGTCATGTCCCATTTGTGCTACATTTAGATCACGGTGGGAATTTGGACGATATTATGCGGGCTATTCATGTAGGATTTAGTTCGAACCTTATGTCCCATTTCTTGACCAGCTTTTATCAATTTTTCTTTAGCTATATACGTATGGGCAATTCCAGAAGTGCACGCAGATATTCCAACAATATTCATCCTAATCCTCCTCCAATAAAAAAGTATTTATCAAGATTTTCCCTTATTATTAATTTTTAGTTAATACCTTTAAAAATTTACTCTTCGTTTGAAGTGTTTGAAACTTTGCAATTGTCTCTTCTTCAGCTAACAAGACAGCGACCTTTTGCAATAATTTTATATGAATAGTTGTTCTATCAGTGTCTTTGACTGCAAATAAGATAATAATATTAATAGGATTCCCATCTAGTGATTCCCATTCTATTAATGTTTTTGTTCTACCAATTGCAATGGATGTCTTTAATACATGCTCAGATTTGCCATGGGGGATGGCTCCCCCCTTTTCTAGACCTGTTACTCCTTCATTTTCGCGAAACATCACATCCTTTATAAATCCTTCTTTATTAGAAATACAACCGTTTTTAAATAATAACTCGGCTAACTCGTTAAGTACTTCTTCCTTCGTATTGCCTTGTAAATTTAAGTCTATAAGGTCTTCAGTTACAACCCTATTAAAATCCAATTCTTCTATTCTCATGTCCACTTTACACTCTCCTATCTTTCCATTTTCAACCGTTATTACTTTGTTGGTTGTAGTAGTCCTTAATGAATTGATCTATTTTAAATTTATCTTCTTGGTTTAAAATAGGACTCACAAGAATGGTTGGTTTATCAATAATACTATGTGTTTTCACAGTCGAAATCACTAGTTCTACATCTTCGTAGTCTGTCTGTTTTATTCGTTGTTGAGCTATAATTTTCTTTATATGGATATCAGGAAAAGTTCTTCTTATTTTTTCACTTAACAAATGAGAAGTACCAATTCCACTTGTACATTCTATTAATAAAGGAATCTGGTTAGCAAAATGATCATCATAAGATATCTGAAAATATAAAGTAATATAGCCGATTTCTTCATCCGTTATATACCTCACCCAATGCCCTTCTTCTATTAACTCATTTATGCTAACCTTTATTAAGCCAAATATATTGGTAAAGTTAGATTTAATCGACTTTAAAATTGGATTAATAATATATATCCGATGACTTAGTCTATATATCATTGCATGCATGTGCAAATTTAATCTTTCTAATAAAATAACTCATCATCTGTATCAAATTGGTACCAACTATTCTCTGTAACTCTCGCTATTAACCTATTTGCTAAAAGAATTACCTGTTCATTTTGGTAATGTTCTGTATCTTGATTCAATAAAAAGCGTGAATTAAGTTTATGCGCTTTCAAAATATAGTATAGAGAATAAATATCATATGCTTTTAATTGGATAGAAAAGCACTTTTCTATATCATCAACCAAATCTTTACATACATAATAGATACTAGCGTTATTATCTATCTCTTCAAATACTACTTCTTCGTTTAATATAAGCTTATTCCTTTGTTTTTCTATGATCGAGAGAAGGGAACAAAATAATGTTAAATAATAGGGCTGATCTAAACTTAAATCATGCTGTACTTGTATATCATGTAGTAATTTCTTAATTTTTAATAAATTATTATTTTTCACTTTTACTTTTTTTATAGAATCAGGAATATCATATTGACTAAAAGGATCTCCCATTTGAGTTAAGTATTTTTCAATAATCACCGCCATTAACCGATAAATCGATAGTTTATCTCCCTTTATAAATGTTCCTTCATTTGTTCTTATTAGTCTTAAGTTATATGGCATTAATTCTTTTTCAATATGTTTAAAGTCATTGAGGATAGAACTTTGGCTTACGATGTATTTCTCTGATATTTTCTGAATTGAGGTTTTACAGGGTGCAATCGACAGAAGGAATAATAATAGATTCAAACGACGTTCATCTGGATAATCAAATACTGTAGTTTCACTTTCTAGTATTTTCTTATTATTTTCTAAATAATAACCAAAATTTTCTTTTTTTATTATCCGAAACGGCATTGAATTTGCATCAATTATTTGTTGGATATCTCTATAAATTGTTTTTTTGGAAACTTCTAGTACTTCCGCTAACTCAGCAGCTGTTACATAACATTTCTCCTTTCTTAAGATATTAAGAATCATTTGATGACGCTCATTCATGACCTCACTCACGAATTACTTCACCTCTTTTCTAATCTCTATGCTACTATCTTATTCGATTGAAAATGGATACACAATTACAAAATTATGATGGATTTTGTGTCCCTATTAAGACGGGATTTTTTGTTTTAAGCTACTACATTGTATCTATCGGAATACTTAGGGAAACATTCTTCCTCTTTTTACGTATTGAAAAAAGTTTCCATTCTATCAAAAAAAAAGCAAGGAAACATAAAATCCCCCTGCTTCCTTGCTTTTTAAACCATCACTTTCATCGCCTCACTATAATGACAAGCAACCCATCTACCTTCCTTTACCTCTCTCCACTCCGGTACTTCCTGACACTTTTCTGTAGCAATCGGACATCGAGTCCGAAATCGGCACCCTGTTGGGGGAGCAATCGCACTTGGAAGATCACTATTTAATACAATACGCTCTCTCCGTCGTTCCACTTTAGGATTTGGGATTGGGATTGCAGATAATAATGCCTTTGTATATGGATGGAATGGTTCAGTATATAACTCCTCTGCAGGAGCAAGCTCTACAAGGCCCCCTAAATACATCACGCCTATTCGGTCACTGATATATTTCACCATTGATAAATCATGGGCAATAAACAAGTAAGTTAATCCTTTTTCCATTTGGAGCTTTTTCAATAAATTGACTACTTGTGCTTGAATAGATACATCCAAGGCAGAAATAGGTTCATCTAATATTAGAAATTCTGGATCTACTGCTAAGGCACGAGCAATTCCAATCCGTTGTCGTTGTCCACCTGAAAATTCATGGGGATATCTACTCGCATGCTCTTTTGGAAGACCAACCAATTCCAGTAACTCTTTCACCTTTTCCGTTCTTTCCTCTTTCGTCTGATATAATTGATGAATATCCATTCCTTCAGCAATTATATCTTCCACCGTTTTTCGAGAATCAAGAGATGCATATGGATCTTGGAATACCATTTGCATTTTCCGATGAATTGCCTTTTTTTCTTCATTCCTTACATTACCATTAATTTTCTTTTTTTGAAAAATAACCTCTCCATATGTTGCCTCATATAACTTTAATATGGTTCTGCCTGTTGTAGACTTTCCACAGCCTGATTCACCGACAAGCCCAAGTGTCTCCCCTTTCATAATATGGAAGCTAACATCATCTACTGCTTTTAGTGTTTGATTTTTATCTATTTGGAAATATTTTTTAAGATTATTCACTTCCATAATTGGTTCACTAGAAAGAAAACGCTTCTCCCTACTTTCTTCTATTTCCACAGATTTCTGAACTAACGAAATTCCCTTTTCATTTACACTAACAGGAGGAGCAATTTTAGGAGCTTTTTCATGCAGTAACCAACTTGCTGCATAATGTGTATCAGTAATTTGATACATTGGCGGTTCTAATTGATAATCAATAGCCATAGCGTATTCATTTCTTGCAGCAAATGGATCACCCTTTGGAGGGTTCATTAAGTTAGGTGGTGATCCTGGAATAGAGATTAATTCTCCTTTTGTATCTAAGTTTGGCATTGAACTTAACAACCCCCAATTATAAGGGTGCCTTGGGTCGTAAAATATTTCATCAACCGTTCCTTTTTCAACAATTTTCCCGGCATACATAATAGCAACAGAGTCTGCAATATTAGCAACAACTCCTAAATCATGTGTAATTAATATGATTGCAGTACCTGTTTTCTTCTGTATATCTTTTAATAGATCAAGAATTTGTGCTTGAATAGTAACATCTAGTGCAGTAGTCGGCTCATCTGCAATTAAAATTTTCGGATTACAAGCTAATGCCAATGCAATCATTATCCTTTGTCGCATACCGCCTGAAAATTGATGTGGATATTGATTATATCTAAGCTCAACATTGGGGATTCCAACTAGCTCAAATAGTTCTAATGCAATTTTCTTTGCTTCCTTTTGGGCTATTTTCCGATGCTTTCTGACGCTTTCTACTACTTGTAATCCAACTTTCATCGTTGGATTAAGGGCAGTCATTGGATCCTGAAAAATCATCGAAATTTCCGAACCACGTATGTTTTGCATTTTTCTTTCAGATAAGGAAACTAAATCTTGCCCATAGAATAAAATCTCTCCTTTACTGATATTCGAGATTCCTTCTGGTAACAATTTCATTATCGCTCTTGACGTCACAGATTTTCCTGATCCAGATTCTCCTACAATTGCTAATGTTTCCCCCTTCTTTAAAGTGAAATCAACTCCTCTAATTGCTTGAACTATCCCGGCATATGTTTTAAAGGAAATATGTAAATCCTTCACTTCTAAAATTGTCTCCATTTTCTATGCCTCCCCAAAAAGTCTATCTTCTTCATTATGTACTGCGCTCTGAAACTACTTTCTCAATTTGGGATCAAAAGCATCTCTTAATCCATCTGCTAAAAGATTAAAGCTCACCATTAATCCGGTGATGACAATAGCCGGATATATCAATAAATAAAATTGATTCCGCATGGAGTGGAAACCATCATTTATCAAAACTCCAAGGGAAGCTGCCGGTTCTTGTAATCCTAGTCCAATAAAACTTAAAAATGCTTCAGTAAAAATAGCACTCGGAATGGTAAACATCATATTAATAATAATTAAGCCAATCGTATTAGGAATCATGTGATTGACAATAATACGTTTATTGCCTGCTCCTAAAGAACGGGCAGCAAGAACGAACTCTTGATTTTTATATTTTAAAATCTGTGCTCTTACAATCCTAGCCATATTAACCCAACCTGTAATAACCATCGCAACCGTGATGGTAAAAATCCCCGGTTTCATCATCATGATTAATAGGATGACAATAACTAAGTGGGGAATTCCCATAAGAATTTCAATAACTCGCTGCATGAAGCTATCCACTTTCCCACCGATTAATGCAGAAATCGAACCAAAGGTTACTCCAATTGCTAAGTCAAGAACACTAGCTAAAAGGGCAATATATAAAGATATTCTGGTCCCTTCCCAAATTCTTGTCCATTGATCTCTTCCAAACTTATCTGTCCCAAGCCAATGTTCTCCATTAGGAGGTTGATAGGTTTTATCATAATCCGTTTGATAATAGGTATAGCCGTTCAGATAGGGGCCAAAAATCGCAAGCAAAAGAATTAGTAATAAAACAACTAAGCTAGCAATAGCCGCCTTGTTCTTTTTTATACGAATCCAAGCATCTTTCATAAAAGAAAAAGAGTGCTGCGATATTTGTTCTAGCTCCTCCTGTTTCCTTCCAACGACTTCGAAAAGTTCATCGGGCAGCTGATCTATTTTACGATTTGGTTCTGCCATTTATCTTCACCCCTTTAATCCGCTAATTCGAATTCTTGGATCTATCACACTATATAATAGATCGATAACAAGCATTGTTAGAATAAAAAAGGCACTGTAAAATAGTGTTACTCCCATAATGGTTGTATAATCATTAAACTTAATAGAGTCCACAAAGAGACTACCAATACCAGGAATACTAAAGATATTTTCAATAACCAATGAACCAGTTAAAATACTAACCGCAACCGGCCCGAGAATCGTGATAACTGGAATCATCGCATTTCGAACAGCATGTTTGATAATAACTCCCCATTGGCTGAGCCCTTTCGACTTAGCAGTTAAAATATAATCTTGCTGCAGAACATCTAGCATTTCTGTTCGCGTAAACCTGGAAACAAGTGCGATAATCATTAAAGATAAGGCGATCGATGGAAGAATAGAACTATCGTATCCTTCCCAAAACGCCACTGGAAACAACCCCCATTTCAAGGCAACTACATATTGCAATAGGGCAGCAAATACAAAGTTGGGAACAGAAACACCAATTACTGCAACGAACATCGTGACATAATCCCAAACCGTATTATGCTTTAAAGCTGCAATCATCCCTAGAATTAACCCAATAGATAATCCAAGTATGATAGCTTGCACACCAAGGAATGCAGAAGGGAGAATACGACTAGATAAAAGCTCGTTAACCGACTGTCCTTTGTAATAATAGGAAATTCCTAAATCCCCTTTTACTAGATTCACTAAGTATTTTCCATATTGTACATAAACAGGCTTATCTAATTCATATTTTGCAAGAAACTCCATTCTTGCTTCATCAGTGAGACTCGATAATTTTTCTTCATTAAAAGGAGAGCCCGGCAACAGCTTCATCAGAAAAAAAGTGATTGTTGCAATAATCCATAATGTAATGATTATATTTAAGATTTTTATGCCAATAAATTTCCCCATAAAAACACCTCTTCCCATGAAAAGATACTTAGTTTCTTCTAAAGAAGTTCCTCCTTAACTAGTTGGAGAACAATCTAATAGATTAGGAGGGAAAAATATCCCTCCTAACTCCTCCATGTTTATTTTTCAATTGTTACATACTTTAATTCTAGTGAACCACCAGGCGGTAATTCTAACCCTTTTACTTTAGGATTGATCATATATGCTCTGCCATCAAAGTAAAGTGGACCAACAATCCCTTTATCAATCAGTATTTTTTCTGCCTCGATAAATAAATCAATACGTTTATCTACATCTGTTTCTTTTTGAGCAGCTAGTACTAATTCTTGATACTTGCTGTCTTCAAAATAGCCTCGTGATGCGGAAGCTGGCTGTCCAAACCATTCATAGATGAACGTCATCGGATCATTATAATCTGCTCCCCATCTATTTACCGCAATCATGAAATCTCCCTCACGCATCGCTTCCAATCTTCCACTAAACGGCTTCGTGACGATGGAAACATCTACCCCTAAATTCTTCTTAAATTCACTTTGTAAAAATGTAGCCGTATCTTTCGAAACAGAATCATCTGATGCCAATAGTTCGATAGGCGGTAACTCTCCACTCTCTTTGATTCCTTCTTCAAGCAACTCTTTTGCTTTAGCAGGATCTGGTGTAAAAATATCACCTGCAATTTCACGATAAGTGGAGGAACTATTTCCGCTAATTCCAGAAGGAACTACCCCTGTTCCAGGCAGGGAACCATTATTTAAAATAGTGTCTGTTAAAATTTTCGGATCGAATGCTAATTGAAATGCTTGTCTAATTTTCTCATTATCAAATGGTTTTTCTTGTAAATTCACTTGTGTAAAATAAGTACGGAACATCGTTTCTGTTCCATAGCCTTCTTTATCTTTATAACTATTTACATCCGATGATTGTAAATAAACTTTATCAAGTTTCCCAGAATCATATAAATTTAGTGCGGTACTTGCTTCTTTAATAACATCTAAATTTACTTTATCTACTGCGACATTTTCCCTGTCCCAATATTCTTTATTTTTTTCTAATGAAACGCCTGTTCCTTGATCATAAGAGGTTAATACATAGGGGCCATTATAAAGAATGCTGTCTGCTGTCAGTGCATATTTGTCATACCCCACTTCTTCCACAAACTTTTGATTTAGTGGGAAATAAGTTACAAATGTAGTTAAATCAAGAAAGAATGGCGTAGGCTGGTTTAATGTCACAACCAGTGTTTTATCATCTGGTGCATCTACCGCAACAGCTGATTCATCTGCTTCGCCAGCATTATATTCTGCTGCTCCTTTTACAAACTGAGCAATAATGAAAGCATACTCGCTTGCTGTATCAGGATCTAACGTTTTTAACCAAGCATATTTGAAATCTGCTGCTGTAACAGGTTCTCCATTACTCCATTTAATTCCCTCTCTTAAATGGAAGGTATAGGTTAATGCATCCTCTGATATATCTACACTTTCAGCCATAGCAGGTTGAGGTTTATTATCCTTATCAAGTCGATAAAGCCCTTCAAGTACATTATTTAAGATGGTAAAAGATGTTCCATCCGTTGATTTCGTTTGATTTAAATCTGGTATATCTGATTCTAATGCCAGATTCAATGAACTAACTTCTTCATTGCTAGATTTTTCTTCTTCACTTGAGCTAAAGCCTGCACAACCACTAAGCAATAGCACTAATACTACAAGTACTGACACATTTAACATCCACCATTTTCGCATTGTTTTCCCCCTTATTATGTATATAGCATGTACACAACAAAAAAATGTTATATTTTCTGACAAAAACAAAATCAAAAAATGGATGAAAGTCATTAGATGTTACTTCTTATAACATAAAGTTATTATACTGCCCCTCATTATGGAGGTCAATTATAATTTGTAATATTTTGAAAATTAAAACTTCAGTCTAAGTAACCATACATTCTCCCCTATACACACCTAAATATTTGTCTCTATAACAAACCTCAGGATTTTACTCATAAGAAAAAAGGCGATTTACCAATGCTCGCCTTTTTAACCTGATAACTATTCATTTTTCCTACTAAGAGATATATGAATCTCTAAAACTACTTGTGGGGTACAACCACTGTATAAAAATATAAGGGGGCAATAATAACTTTTTCTCTTGGTGTTCTGATACAAAATCCGCTATTGCAATAGTAGATTCTACTCCTCCATGCAAGGATAGGAAGTAATTTAGCTGTTTCATTACCTTAATTAAGGTATCCAATGTCTCTTTATCTTTTCTTAAAAGTTTATAAGAAATTCCTAAATTAGACTTGATACCAAGCTGCTTTTGATGGACTGCAACCTCTTGAAATTGATTACTCTCAATCTGGTCTAGTTGCACAAAAATTTCATTATCTGCGTCTAACTTATAAACTCCATTATTAGGTATTCCTGTAACAACATCTTGGTTCAATTTAATAATCAAGGGCGATATAGCTTGAATAAATTCTGGTTCAAACTTGTCAAATACCTCAAATAAAATCTGCGCAAGCGTATTTTTGTGAAAAAGGGAATTTTGTGTTTTCCCTATGTTTTTATGATGTTTTTCAATGGAACACGAGACAATATGAGAAGTTGATGGTTGTAAATAATCTCGATTCATTTGATCTTGATAGGTTCCAAATATCCGTTGCATTAATTGATTATTCATCTCCATCATTAATCTGTTACTCCGTTTCTTGGTTTCCAATACTAAGTGCCCCAGGTTGGCATTCATGTCCTGCTAATGCATTGCCAAGATTTACTCCCAATGTTAAAGTAACGAGAACAACTATAGATACTATCATTTTTTTCATTCTTTGAAACACTCCATTTCTTTTATCTATTTGTATTTGTTAATGAAAGTTTATCTCAAATAACCTATTTATAAAAATAGGTAAAATTATACTATTTTTTCTATCATTTAATAAGTAATTTTAACCTGCAATTTTACTACTTATCTGCTAAATCATTCCTCATATTCTAGCGCCTTCATTAAATAGTCGGCAGCCTTTTTATATGCTTTCTTATCATAAAAATGATTACCAAGCTCTTTCGTAATTCTTTTAATCAAAATTCCTTGATTTAAATGAATAGCAGAATCTAGCATTTTTTGCATTCCTTTTTCATATAAACTTTCATTTCCCTGTAATTTCTTCACTGATAACCTTAATAAACATAATAAAATATTGTCATGCTTAAGCTGAAATTTTTCTGTAATCGTTAATGCTTTTTCTAAATATTTATCCACTAGTACCCAATCTTTTAGTTCAATATAGATTTCCACTAATCTTCTTAGTGGGTGAACAATTTGTAAATCTAATGAAGGGTCTTCAAAAATATTAATACTATTTAAATAATAGTTAATCGCTGACCCATATTCCTTTTTTCTTTCATAGACTCTCCCTATATTATGCTGTATCATCCCTTTGAAGCTAGTAAGTTTTTCATGTCCTTCCATTTCTATGATAATACGCTCTGCTTTTTTTAAACATTCCATTGAATTATCTAAATCATTATTTAGTTGATACTGAACGCCTAATGTAATTAATGCAGTAATGATATATTCTTTTTCCTCATATTTTTCAAAAATCTCATATGCTTTATTAGAATAATACATACTAATTTCTTGATTTGCGTGAGTTCTTTGCTTTATCAAACTAAGATTATAATAAAGCTTTGCAGCATCCAGACTATCCCTTTCTTTTAATAAATGATCTGCCTTTGTATAATAATGAACCGAATAATTAAAATCTTGAAGATAGTAAAAGAAGTTTCCACACGCCAGAAAATAGTAAAAGTATTCATCCTCTAACCCTTCACTCATTTCTCCTGAAATAAATCGTTTGGATAGGCTATAAATACTTCTTGCCTGCTCTATTTCACCTTTTGTCGTATAGTACCGTAACAGTACACCATAAAGGTGAAGGTTTACTTTTGTAGAGTTCAATTCTAGCGTTTGTATATGTAAATAAGAGAGATCTTCTTCTGTTATTTCTCCTTTCTGCTTATAACTTTCTACAATTCCCAACGTTTTTTCGTCTCTATTCGGGCTACTTAACTCGGTTAAATCATACCCTAGTCTTTTCGAAACTTTTCTTAGAAACTCTGCAGAAGGATTAATTTGTCCATTTTCAATTCGACTTAAATAAGTGATGGAACATATCCCTTCCGTAAGCTCTTTTTGCGTTAACTGTTTATGTATTCGCAGCTGCCTTATTCTTTCACCTACCATTTTGACCCCTTCTCTCCAAAGATCTATCTCTATTTTTCTATTATATATTATATCGCGCTTATACCATTCTTTTGAAATATAATAGCGTATGGACATTTTTTAATTTAGCTATACATTATGACGCTTTAAATTGGTTATTTCTATTAAAAATAACCAACCATCCATACGAAACTATTCGTGTGAATGGTTGGCTTTCTTCGGCTGGAATACTTATTATGTCCTCAGCATTTTTTTATCGTGTTTTCAATTTTACGCTATTGTAGACAGATGAGAAGTACTATTCCCTTTCCACATATGAACTATAAGCGCAAGTATCGGAAAGGCAATAGCAAAAAGCAGGGAAATTTCTGGACTAAATTGATAATAGCTATAGCTTCCAATCCAGGAACCAAAGGCTCCTCCTAAAAAGAAGATTGTCATATATAAACCGTTCAATCGATTCCTGATTGATGGGTTTAAGCTATAAATAACCTTTTGTCCTAATAGCATATTACCTGATACACCGATGTCTAGCACAATTCCTGAGATTACGATAAGACCTATACTTATATAAGAATGGTCCTTTACAAAAAAGAGGAGAAGGATAGAAAAAATAACTAGCCCCATTGAAACATTTGTCATTATATAAATATATCCTTTATCTGCTAACTTCCCAATATAAGGTGTCAATAATGCACCTGCAATGGCAACAAAACCAATGAGTGCAATTTCATTATTGGAATAATGCAAAGACTCAGATCGTAAGAGTATCGGCATCACTGTCCAATATAGACTGAATGTAGCAAATACACAGGCATGATAAAATGCTCGTTGCTGTAGAGGTGCTGTATCAAGTAATACTCTTACCATCGAACGCAATAAACCCGGATAGGTTATAGCAAGGCTGGATTCTACTTCAAAGTCTGGTAAAAATTTTAATAGTAATAATAAAATAGTAACTAAGAGCAGAAAAGAAAATAGATAAACCATTCTCCATCCTAGCCAATCTGTAATAGCAATAGAAAATGGGCGCGCAATCATAATTCCGATTAAAAGCCCACTCATTACTTTCCCGATATAATTTCCTGCTTCTTCTCTTGGTACAATTTTCATCGTTAACGGAACCAACATTTGTGCTGCACTTGCACCAATCCCAATAATGGTAACAACGAACAAAAAGAGAAAGCCATTTGTTGAGAATAAAGCGCCAATTAATGAAAGGATTGTCACTCCTAATAGTAAGATGATTATTTTCTTACTTTTGTATAAATCTGCCATTGGGACTAAAAAAATAAACCAGCACCATATCCTATTTGGGTTAAAGTTGTTAAAAGTCCGGAAGAATTAGAAGATATATGTAGATCTGCAGAAATAAATTGGATAATTGGCTGAGCATAATAAATATTAGCGACAACCGCTCCACAGCTAATCGCTAAAAGAAAGATGAGAAAGTTTGTTTTATTATTCATTTACCATAATTCCTTTCATTAGAATAGATGGTATATAATATAATTATTTTAAAAGGAAAAGTCTAGAAAAACAACTTCACTTTCTTCATTCTATGCTCAGTAATTTCTAATTAGAGATCAGCCTTTTCTTCAGGGCTAGCATCACCAAAGGAGCTTTACAAGTACATATCCTAAGATAGATAATACTATTGAACCAATCAAACCAGCTATAAACGGTTTTATACCGAGTTTTTTAAAGGTTTTTATATCTACATAGAGCCCCAATCCAGCCATTGCCATCCCAATAAAAATATATGCTGAATCGACTAAGTTTGCAGTAATTGTTTTCGTAACAATACCAAGCGTATTTATTCCACTCATAAATAGAAATCCAAAAATAAACCAAGGGAAAACAGAAAGAGATATTTTTTTCGATGTGCTTCCTTCTTTTTTATCAGAGAAGATCATTCCAATAATAATCGCTACTGGTACTAATAAGGCGACACGTGTTAATTTTACAATAACCGCTATATCCACCGTCGTTTTTCCCCCGATGGAAGCTGCAGCGATAACATGAGCTACTTCATGAAGTGTACTGCCTGCGAATATTCCATATTCTGTTGGAGTCAAAGGTAAAACAGAATAAAGAGCCGTATAGATTAATGTAAAAATGGTACCTAAAATAGCTACAGTAGCTGCTGCAACAGACGTCTCCTCCTCTTTCGCTTTTAATGGAGCAGCAATCGCAACTACAGCTGCTGCCCCACAAATAGCGGTACCACAGGCGGTTAATATTCCTAATTTTTTATCCACTTTAAAAAATCGAGTCAAACCATATACAAAACATAGGGTAAAGATAATTACAACTACTGCTACAATAACAACATTTACTCCAGAGTGATAAATATCAACTAAGTTAAGTCGCATTCCCAAAAGAATGATTCCTAGCCGCAGTAACTGCTTATTCGAAAATGCTATCCCTTTTTCGAATTTTACCTTTAACCCAAAGATTGCCCGCCAACCCATGCCTATCAATATCGCAAGCACTAATGGTCCCATAATAGATAGGATTGGCAGTGCATCTGCTAAATATTTTGCAAAAATAGCAATGACAAAGGTGATTCCAACCCCCATTATCCATCCACTTGGTTTTACTTGTGCCTTTTCGTTCGTCTCCATATGGACCCTTCCTTCTAAATTAGTTCCTTCATACTTACCTTATAAGAATTTTTATTATTAGTAAAATATATATTAATGATAACTATTATTATAAATACTAATTATAAAACAAGAAAAAGACCTGCTAGTTGGATTACACATTAGCAGGTCTTCTGTTACTAAGATTTATTTGCAATTGCCTTACATCACTTTTTGGTGGTAGTCCAAAAAGCTTGCTATATTCTCTACTAAACTGAGATGGACTTTCATAGCCAACCTGAAAGGCTGCTTCTGCAGCTTCTAATCCTTCAGAAAGCAATAACCTACGCGCTTCCTGTAATCGAATCACTTTTTGAAACTGCAAAGGAGACATTCCTGTAATTAATTTAAAATAATGATGAAAAGAAAAAACGCTCATATTAGCAGATTTAGCTAATTCCTCTATGCGAAGGGGCTTCGCATAATTATGATTAATCACTTGTATTACCTCTTTTATGGATTGTGAATGACTTCCTAAAATCGCATATTGCTTCATCTGATAACCATCCTCTGTTTGCAAAATACGATATAATATTTCCTTTTGATAGAGTGGTGCAAGCACAGAAATATCTTTTGGGGAGTCGAGAAGCTTCAGCAATCTACTTAAGGCATCTGTCATATCTGGGGTAGTTTTATTTACTAGCATTGCCCTTTTAGGTGGAAAGGAGTCTCCTTCCTTTTGATTAGTAACTGCTTCTAAAATTTGTTCCGTCGTAAATCCAAGCCTTATACAATAATATGGATTATCTTTCGAAGCGTCTGTAATTTTCCCACTAATAGGCAAATGAACAGATGTGATAAGATATTGACTGGAATTATAACGAAATATCTCCTCACCGAGCATGACTATTTTGGCCCCTTGTACGATGAAACAAACCGATGGCTCTATTATAGAATGCAGTGGCTCTGCTAAGGTAGAAGCTCGAATAATACTTAAATGGTCAATCTTTGTTTCATGTGTGCCATCTATTTTAATATGCTTTTCTATTAATTGTATTAGCTCTCTTTGTGGATTTTTCATGAATCCTCCTTCGATTTTTCATTCAATTTACATCTTATTTGGAGAATTAGGCAAAGATTAAACATGAATCTTCTATCCATCTTATCTCATGCCTATATATAATTAACTCACATCATCCTAAAGGATGAAAGAAATAACTAATGGAGGAATCATATGAATCAGTTAAAAGACAAAGTTGCCATTATTACTGGTGCATCTAGAGGAATCGGTAGGAGCCTTGCAGAAGAACTTGCTCAATCAGGGGCTAAGGTGATTATCAACTATGCAAATAGTGCTGAGAAAGCAAGAGAAGTTGTTGCAACAATCGTGCAAAAAGGGGGAGAAGCAGTAGCAGTTCAAGCAGATGTCAGCAAAATCAAAGAAGTGGAACGTTTATTTACAGAAAGTCTTCATCATTTCGGAAAAATAGACATTTTAGTTAATAACGCAGGGGTTATGCATACAATTCCTTTAAGGGATGTTACAGAAGAAGAGTTTGATCTCCATTTCTCCATCAATGTGAAAGGCACTTATTTTGCATGCCAGCAAGCACTTAAACATATGGAGCCAAATGGAAAAATCGTCAATTTCTCTACCTCTGTAGCTGGAATGATGTTCCCTGGATATAGCCTGTATGCTGCAACAAAGGGGGCTGTTGAACAGATTACAAGACAATTATCAAAGGAATTTGGGCAAAAAAATATTACGATAAATACCGTTTCTCCCGGCCCTACAAACACTGAGCTGTTTATGAATGGCAAAAGTCCTGAACAACTAGAAAATCTAAAAAGGCTCAATGCATTTGGTCGTTTTGGAGAAACAGAAGATATTGCCAAAGTTGTTGCCTTTCTAGTAAGCGACGACGCTCGCTGGATTACTGGACAGACAATTCGAGTAAATGGTGGAATGGTTTAATAGATAAAAAATCGATTGAAAGAATAGGATTCACACTGAATGGTGTAAATCGATTCTTCCAATCGATTTTTTTCTTTGGCCGCTTTCATAAAGATTGTTGCTATGAATACACTTCATATTCTATGGAACGTGGGACGTGCCGCTTCTCGTTCACTTCTGCAGTCTCGGACTTTCTCACCTTTTTCATATTCTAGGTTGTGGTGCTTTTTCCTATTGAAAAACAACAATCTTTAAAAACAGCTTTTATTTAAATCATTGTTGTATTAATGTGATGGATGATCTACTTTCACTCGTTTGATAAAGAATGATAGAACAAGACCAATGATGGCCACAATAATAGCAAAACTAAATGATTTTTGGACACCTGCTGTAAAAGCAAGCAATGGATTTAACGGATTTGTTAAATTTGTTGTACTACTTAAATATTCAGCAGAACCTGAAGCTAAAAGAGAAATAGCAATTGCTGTTCCGATTGCACCACCAACTTGCTGCAAAGTATTCATAATTGCTGTTCCGTGTGGATATAATTCAGGCGGCAATTGGTTTAAACCATTTGTTTGTGCCGGCATCATTACCATGGAGACACCAATCATTAATACAATCAGAAGAACAATGATAAAGCCTGATGATGTATCAATATCAATCGTTGAGAATCCGAATAATGCAAGTGTCGCTAGCGCAAGACCTGGAATAACTAGCCATTTTGGCCCGAATTTATCAAAAAGACTGCCCATAATTGGTGAAAGCAATCCATTGATTAGACCGCCTGGCAGAAGTAGCAATCCTGCAGTGAACGTGCTTAATGCTAGAACATTTTGTAAATATAATGGCAATAAAATCATGGATGAAAGCATCACCATCATAATCATGATTACAAGCACTAATCCTATAACAAACATTGGATATTTAAATGCACTTAAATTCATCATAGGCTGCTCCATTCTTACTTGGCGAATAGCAAACAAAATTAATGCTATTAGTCCGATAGCAATAGAAGTAATCACTTCTATGCTTCCCCATCCGCCGCCTTCTCCTGCATTACTAAATCCATAAACAATGCCACCGAATCCAATTGTTGACAATACAATAGATAAAATATCGATCTTCGGCTTCGTTAATGTTGTTACATTTTGCATAAATATACTACCAAAAACAAGAGCAACCAAGAGAAGTGGCAATGAAATCCAGAAAATCCAATGCCAAGTTAGGGAGCGAAGAATTAGCCCAGAAATAGTTGGCCCCACTGCCGGAGCAAAACTAATAACTAACCCCATCATTCCCATTACTTTTCCGCGCTTATGCGGTGGGATTAATACAAGAATTGTATTAAACATAAGAGGTAATAATAGCGCTGTGCCAATTGCCTGAACAATACGTGCAATCATTAAAATCGTAAAGGTTGGCGCGATTGCCCCGATTATTGTTCCTGAAATCGAGAAAATAAGAGATGTAATAAATAACTGCCTTGTCGTAAACCATTGTAGAATAAGACCAGATACAGGAACTAAAATTCCAAGTGTTAATAAATAACCTGTTGTTAGCCATTGTACGGTTGTTTCGTTAATACTAAAATCCGTAATGATTGTTTTTAATGCCATATTCAGTGCCGTTTCACTAAATAAACCAATAAAGCCCGCAATTAAAAATGATGCAATAATTGGAACCGTTCTAAACTCCGATTTCCCAATTGTATTGCCTTTAGCAGGAATATCCATTGTCATATTGCTTTTCCTCCTTTAAATCCAAAAAATTACTGTTTTAACAGCACTGCTATTTGATTCGAAATACAACGCAGAGGGATACTACTCTTATTTGTTAATGTTAGCATGCATCCGCCTTCTATCATTGCATTTAGCGTAATGCCCAGCTCTTTTGCCAGACCTTTTTCAAAGCCAAACTCCTCTAACCTATCTGTATAAAGCGCCTGCCAATTAGTAAAGGTAGCATCACATGCCAAGCGCAGCGTTTCGTGAGTTAACGCCGTTTCCGAGGCAATCAGACTAATTTGCAATCCTTCTAGTGCGCTACAGCCCATTTGATCAAATTCATTTGCAATGGCATTGACATGTAGCTGAAAAGCAGACACAGGTGTATCGCCACCATATAAGTCTTCTTTCATTTTTTCCACTACTAGCTCTCTCATCCGATTGATTGCCTCTAAAGCTATTTCTTCCTTCCCATTCGGAAAATGATAGTACAAGGATCCTTTTGGTGCACCACTTTCATCAATAATTTGATTGAGTCCTGTAGCATGGAATCCTTGCAGCTGAAATAGTTTCGTTGCAGTAGTTAGAATTGCTTCTTTTTTATTGTTGCCTTTTTTCATTTAGAATCATCTCTTTTTAAAAAATTATAACAACTGGTCTACATAATATTAATGTGGGATTCTAGAAGTGTCAAGAAAATAATAGGTGATTTTTACTCCCTTTTTATACAAAAATTACTGATTCTATACCTATTTTTAAAAGTAAGTGTTTTCAAACATATAGGAAAAGTTCTTATTAAAAATCACCAAACAAATTCTTAGAAAGTATTCCTAGCTTTTGATATACTCTTTCCTAAATTGGTTATCTTAAAAGAGGAATGGGTAGGTAATCAAAGTAGGTATATTGGAAGGAGCACTAGAATGCGTAATAAAGAAGAGTTAAAACAAGAAATTCTTGGCGCTTATCATTTTCGTCATGCCACAAAGGAGTTTGATCCAGCGAAGAAAATACCAGAAGATGACATGCATTTTATTTTAGAAACGGGCCGTCTATCCCCAAGCTCATTTGGTACAGAGCCATGGAGGTTTCTCGTGATTGAGAAACCGGAACTACTAGACAAAATCAAACAATCCGCTTGGGGTGCCTATACAAAAATTCCAGCGGCAAGTGCGTTTGTTATCTTATTAGCACGTACAAAAATAGATACAGTATATGATTCTGCCTATTTAAAAGATCAATTGACAAATGTATCAAAGCTTCCTGCAGAAATAATTCCTAAAATGATTGAACGAATTGCAGAATTTCAAAAAGATGATTTTCATTTATTAGACGGAGATCGGGCATTATTCGATTGGGCTTCTAAACAAACATATATTGCGCTTGGGAATATGATGACTGCAGCTGCTCAAATCGGTATCGACTCATGTCCAATTGAAGGGTTTAATATCGAAAAAATGAATCAATTATTAGATGCAGAAGGGCTTTTAGAAGACGGGCATTTTGGAATATCTGTTATGGTAGCATTTGGCTATCGTGCAAAAGAGCCTTATCCAAAAACACGTAGAGCGTTTGATGATGTGGTGAAATGGATTTAAAGGCTTAGTTTAGATTATTCTACTAAAAATACCACTGCTTTATTGTCATAAATCCAATACAACAGTGGTATTTAGCTTTTCTAAGCTGACCTAATAGTTGGAGTTCTTTAAGGTAGATTTTATATCATTTGGTAGTTGGGGAGTTTGGTCATTATTCATTATCCTATAAAGACACCTTTTCTATAGCTAAGTTCTAATCATTCTTCCTATATTGATGACTATACCGGTTAAAAGGAGTGAAATAGGAAACAGAGTAATCTAAGTTTATCATTTCACTATATTCGAAAACGGTGCCATTTTGTAGAATTCCTCTATTAAAAATTTTCATCGCGGCGACACCTTTTTTGCAGTTTAGTAGCTCTGCATCTTCCTTACTGACATTTATTGCACTGTAAGTAGTAATAAAATGAGAGATTTGATAACCACATTGCTGAACGTATTCATGAACGGAATTTTTAACTGCTTCTTCCTCTAAATCTGGAAAATACGCACAAGGAAGTCTTGTTGTTTCTATTTGCATTTTTTGAAAATCTACAATCCGAACTCGTTTGTATTCCCACACTTTTGTTTTTCTTCCGCTTATATCAAATATTTTCTCTAAAGCATGATCTGCCTCTATCTTTTTAAAATAGACAATTTTAGATTGGATATCCTTAAACTTTCTTTCTGTAAGAGAATTATAAATTAAGGGGCTTTTATATCGTGTTTCATTTACAAATATACCTGAACCTTGAATGATTTTTACACACCCTATGTTCACAAGCTTTTTTAGTGCTTCACGAATGGTATATCTTGATACCTCATAATGTTTTGCAAGCTCCCTTTCCGTTGGAATTTTTTCGCCTGCTTTATATTTATTTTGATAAATCTTACTTAAAATATCCTCTGCTATAAAGTCTTTTTTTTTCATCATATTACCCCTCAAACAGAATAGGTTTAACCTCCTCCTCATTCTAACACATATTTAAATTTTCAAAATTAAAGAAAGAGATCTTTTCTGCCTAGACCTCTCTCTTCTCTCCTATTAAGGTGTATGAATAGAACCATTTGGTATTCGCGCTTGTGTCCATTCATGTTTGCGATAGATAACAGGATATGTTTTTGCCATCTCCTCATCAAATTCTACACCAATCCCTACTTTTTCGATTGGATAGATATAGCCATCAAGCACTTCAACAGAATGTGGAAACATTTTCTTTGTTGTTTCATCTGCTTCTTGAATTTCCTGAATAGCTGCACTATGAAGATGAATATTTAGGTGCGTATTTACCGCTACCCCAATCGGTGTCATATCGGAAGGACCGTGCCAAGCAATGCGTACACCAAAATTATCACAAAGGGCTGCTAGCTTAAGTGCTGGGGTGATTCCACCAATTTGCGAAACATGGCATCGTATATAATCAATTTGTCTATTAACGATGAGATTTCTCCACTCCATTGGATTATTGAAAAGTTCTCCCGTTGCTATTGGTGTCGTACATTGTCCCTTTAAATGTGAAAGCCATTCATTTTGATCAGGTGGCAAAATATCTTCTAAGAAATAAAGCTTATATGGCTCCAGTTCTTTTGCTAACTGAAGTGCTTGATTAGGAAATAACCGTTCATGAACATCATGTAAGAAATGAATAGAATACCCATATTTTTCACGGAGTGCTTTAAACATGGTAATAACATCATTCATATAAATATCTGGATCGAAATATTCCCCTTCACTTACCTCATTTGTCAAATGCATTTTTTGATTTTTCCCACCATATTTCCCTAACTGACAACGAATATGCCGATAACCTTTTTTTATTAAATCGTCAACATTAGTAAAAAGTTCATCGAGTGTTAATCCGTCTGCATGTGTATATGCTGCAATTGCATTTTTAGACTTTCCACCAAACAACTGATAAAGGGGCATATTGGCAAGCTTAGCCTTTATATCCCATAACGCCATATCGATACCAGCAATCGCGTTATTCATTACTGGCCCATTTCGCCAGTAAGAATTCACCATCATCATCTGCCATAAGTCTTCAATATGATTTGCATCTTTATTTAGTAATAATGGTTTTAAATACTCATCAACGATGGATTGGACAGCTAAAGGTCGCTGCTGAAAGGTTGCACAGCCATATCCAAAAATTCCTTTATTCGTTTCCACTTTAACAACTACTAGATTGTGCCTATGTGGATTAGTTACAAAAGATTTTATATCTGTTATTATCGTCGGTTCCACCAGTGAATCTCCTTCTCTCTTTACTTCTTCTTGTCAAATCAAAGCAAACCAATACCTAAATTTAAACATAGGAAAAATACACCGTCAATTTGGTTAGGCAAGTTATAATATATCGTTAATTTACCATACCAATTTCTCAACTAAATCATATAAAACCCTTATTTTATAAGGATTAATTCATCATTTTGGTTATATTTAAATCGTTTTCAAAAATGAAAAAGCTGTGCTATTATTTCCTTGTCAAATCAAAGTGCAATTATACGTTTTCCGGATTTATTAAAAAATGGAAAGGATGCTATTATACTATGAGGGAAAAAGAAACGATTTCAAAAATCATTGAATATGTTGGTGGCAAAAATAATATCAAAAAAGTTTGGCATTGCATGACTCGTTTACGTTTCGATTTATATGATCATTCATTAATAAAAAGAGAGCAAATAAAAGGACTGGATGGAGTGATTGGAGAACAGTTACAAAGTGATCAATACCAAATTATTATTGGTACACACGTCCAAAAATTTTATACAGCAATTATCGAAGAGTTAGGAATAGATGAGGATAAACAAGAAGCACATGAGAGTGACAAGAAAAAAGGTGTTTTCGGAAGATTACTAGATGTTGTTTCAGGGGTTTTCGGTCCAATTGTTCCTGCCATTGCTGGGGCTGGAATGATTAAGGGGATATTAGCCGGATTAATTGCGTTAAATATTCTTTCCAAAGAAAGTGAAACAGTAACCATTTTAGATTTAATTGCAAGCGGTGTCTTTTACTTTCTTCCCTTCTTTTTAGCAGTATCAGCAGCAAAAATATTTAAAACAAATCAATATCTTGCCATTGCAATTGCTGGTGGACTGATGTATCCAACCTTATTGGATGCAGCTAAATTAGGAGAAATAAGTCAGTTTCAATTTATTGGGTTACCGATTCCAGTTATTAATTATTCTGGTACAGTCATTCCTGTCATCCTTTCAGTTTGGGCGTTAAGTCATATTCACAAATGGGTAGACCGCTTTATGCCTACTGTTTTGAGAACGGTATTCACACCTACATTAGCGTTATTTATTGCTATTCCGTTCTCCTTAATTGTTACTGGTCCATTGGGAGGCTATGTTGGAAAGGCATTGGCTTATGTAATCGAACTTTTATTTGATATTTCGCCTATAGTAGCTGGTGTAGTAATGGGGGGAGCAAGGCCAATTGAAATTGTATTTGGAGTGCACCATGCCATCACACCAATCGCCCTGCAAAACTTCGCCGATAAAGGCTATGATATGTTAATGCCAATGATGTTCATGACTAATATGGCAATTGCCGGAGCAACCTTTGCTATGTTCTTTAAAGCAAAAAATAAAACGGAGAAATCCATTATCATATCTGCAACCATTTCAGCCCTACTTGGCATTACAGAACCTGCTTTATTCGGTGTACTAATTAAAAATAAAAAAGCATTTATTGCGTGCACAATCGGAAGTGCCATTGCTGCAACCTTCTTCGCTGCTACAGGAGTAAGAATATACGGCTATATCCTATCCAGCATTGTAAGCCTAGTTGCCTATGTTGGCCCATACTTCCCTTACGCTATTATTGGAATTGTTATTGCCATTGGATCAGCTTTCTTGATTGCATACTTTACAATAAAAAAAGATGACTCTCGTGAATTAAATGAGCATGTTTCTAATGCGCAGAAGATTTAAGTAAACAAGTGTTCGATGGGACCTCTCAAAAGGCAGGCATATACTCTTAGCTTATGGGAGGTCCCTATTATTTTTTAAATACTCAAGTCACTTACTTATTTTGTTAAGGATTAATGATTAATTTCCCCTGAGGCTCAGCATATTTAAGGTAAAAAGCGAGTACCTTACCAAATATGCAGTATCATTAAGATAAAATGATGTCCTACTTGCTTGGTTTATACTTTTTTTCATTATGCCTCCTTAACCTTCCTGCCCTGAAGACGATACTTTCGAGGCGTTACCTTCTTAACTTGTAGAAATTTTTTTATAAAGTAATCTGGATTTTGGAAGCCTATATTAGTTGCTATTTGATAAATCCGATCATCTGTTTGTTCTAATAGCTGACATGCCTTTTCTATTCTATATTCATTTAGATAGTCTTTAAACGCTATCCCATACTTCTTACTAAATAATTGACCTAAATATACACTGTTTATATTATATTTATCTCCTAATTTCCTCAAACTTAACTTTTCCATATAACACTCTTCAATATCCTGTTCGATTTTCACTAAGATATCTTTAGAAGAGGAATTCTTGATACTATATAAATAATGGGCAAAAGTTAAGGAGTAGGTTAAAAACTCATCCATCGAAATTTTCCCTGATAACAGATTTTTCTGATCATGAATAAAGAGGGAGTATTCATCATCAGAAAAATGCTTATTGCTATTCTTATTCCATAAGTCTGATAGTTGGTAAATTAATAGAGTTAGATTGTTTTTTATCAATTGAGGATGTAAACATTTCTGATGAAATTTATCGTATATTTGCTCAATAACACTTTTTATTCTTTGTTCATTATTTTCAGTAATGCTATTAATATATTGATTTATCCATTTTTGGGACAAGTGATATTGCTCTAAAGAAAAGGTAGGTAATTTCTTGCAATCGATTATTTCTTTATCTGCACAATAAAAATATTCATATTCTTTTCCTAAAACTACATTATTATAGGAAGCGTTAATGTCTTCTATATTTTCTACTGTACTTCCAATATATATTTTCACCTTGAACGGCACTTCACTCATTAATTTTTTTTGAAGTTTTGCTAGATAATTCGTTCTATAGACCTCTGAACGTAAGCATTGCCATATAACGCTTACCGAGAATTCCATATTTGTATTTTCTATATCATAAAGAATAAGAAAATTCTCTTCCTGTACCATATTTTCTAATACACTATATAACCTATCTCTCCATTTCTTTTTTTGTTCTACTGTAACACGTTCCTGTTTATTTTCAGGCACGACATCCATATTAATAAAGGTGTAGTTTTTAAATTCCCCATGTCTACCCTTGATAAATTCAATATCCTTTGATGTAAATTTATCATATAAGATATTTTTCATATGATAATCAACAATTGCTTTATTCTTTTTCTCTTCCTCTTTTTCTTTTCTCTTTAGTAACATAAATCCTTTATTAATCGTTTCTAGTAAATCAATTAACTCTTTTTCCTGTATTGGCTTTAGCAAGTAATCTGTGACCTTATATTGAATCGCTTTCTTTGCATATTCAAATTCATAAAATCCACTTAAGATTACAAATCGTATCTCCTTATCAACGCTTTTCTTTACCTGTTTAATTAATTCTAGCCCACTCATAACAGGCATTTTTATGTCAGTCAAAACAATGTCAAGTTCATGGTCTAAAATAATTTGAAGAGCATCTTCTCCATTTCCTGCTTCATAACAAATTTCAAAACCGTAGTTCCCCCAGTCAATCATGACTTTAATTCCTTCTCGAATATATGGTTCATCATCAACAATAAGGACTTTTAACATTATCATTCCTCCTAAAATGATCTTTCGCATGCCAACTGGATTGTGAAAGAAACAATGAATCCCTAGAAGCTCCCAATACGATACCTTCCAATTCATTATGAGAGATTTTCTATATAATTGGTAGCTTAATACATACTTCGGTACCATTATACATCTGACTTTCCATTACTAATTCTACCTCCTGTTGATAATGCATTTTCAAGCGTAAATACGCATTTAAAATCCCTGTGCTTTCTTCCCAATTGGATGTTGTTATATCATTTTTCTCCAGACTTTCTTTTATTTTCATTAATCTCTTTTCATCCATACCAATTCCACTATCTAAAATTTCTATATAAATAGCTTCGTCTTGTTTAGAGACGATAATACTAATTTCCCCGCCATCTTTCTTTTTCTCAATTCCATGAATACAAGCATTCTCCACAAACGTTAATATCAGCATCTTTGGAATATAATACGCCTTACACTCTTCTTCCACATAGATGGAAAAATTCAATCTATCTACAAAACGATATTTTTGAATATTCAAGTATCTTTGTACATATGCTATTTCTTCCTCTACAGTAACAAAATAAGAATCGCTCCATTTCGTCATTCTTCTAAAAAGGAGTGCTAATTCATTAATAACAGTTGCACTTTCTTTATCACCATTTAATAAATTCCTCATGCGAATACTATCTAGTGTATTATATAGAAAATGTGGGTTTACTTGGCTTTGAAGAGCATTCAACTCCGCTTTCGTTTTGGCTAGCTCTATTTTCTGCTGTTCTCTTTCTTTCTTATATACTTCACCTAATAATTCATCAATCTTCACCACCATGAAATTATAACTCCGTATTAAATCACCTATTTCATCCTTTCCTTCATTGATATTTATTCTTTCGAATATCCCTTTTTCTACTTTTAATAAGTGTTGTTCCGTGAGAGCAATTCTATCTTGAAACGATTTATTAATGAGCAAAATAATAAGTGTGGGAAACAAAAAATTGAAGATGATTAACACAAGGAGTACAGTTTTCTTGTTTTCAATTAAATCAAAAATATTCGTTTGATTGTTAGATATATAGATATCCCACCGATCATTAATCGCTAGAAATGAATCGGATAGATTAAAGGCAGGCTTTTCATTTGATTCTAATGGACGAAACATTGCATTCTTATTCTCCGAACCATGATTGCTAAATATAATCTGATCCTTATAGGCTATTACAATAGTATTACTTAGATCTTCATTTTTGATATTTGCTAATAATCGATAATAATTAATATTTATTTTTACAATACTTTTATATCCATTGTTCCCATTTGGTAATTCTCTAATAAAACTAATCGTTCGACTTGATTCTAACTTTGGAGGGAACTGCTTATTTTCCTCATAATAAGGATATAAAATCATGTTTTGGTTATTTTCTTTGTATATTTTATACCAATCCGTGTTCTCGACCGCTCGCAAATCCCAAAAAACCCCACCGTTAACAATAGTTGGATTAGTAGTATATATTTCTATACTTTCCAAAGCTTGAGATACATAAAAACTATTAATTATATTTTCTTGAATAAGAGATATATAGTTACTATAATAATCTACATTATCCTTATATTTTTTCTGAAGAAATTCATTAATCTTCATGTCTCTACTAATATAATTCGATACTTCCGTAATCTCATTTAGGCTTTCGTTAAGATGATATTTCATCCGTTCTATCGTAATTTCCATTAATTTATTTTGTTGGATATTCTCATTTTCTCGAATGGAATGAATAATGATTAAATTGGTAAGAACGATAGGAATAACGACAGCTAATAGATAAATTAAAAACATCTTTTTACTTATTTTAATGTTATTCAGTAGCAAAGCAAGCAAGCTCTTTTCCCATCCTTCCAAACCAAGCTCCACACATCATGCAAAGCAAAAAGGCTACTATCTATTGCAATCAAAAGTAATAATGAACAATAGCACCTATTATATTTACACCTTGATTGTAAACGCTTTCTATAACCTATATTCTACCATTCTTTTCCCATTAAAATATAGAGATTTTTCAATAAAAATCATCATTACTATGAATCCATGATATTCAGTTATATCATCACTTCTTTTACCTTTTTTTTGCATCAATCTCTTATTATTTCTCTAGCAAATAGCTAGAAAATATTTTTTCCATATAGCGACCGACATTATATGCGAAGAAAGCAGGAAGGATTACAATTAAGATTGGTAATAACCATATACTAAATATAAAAATCACAAATAGTATTAAAAAAAATAGTGATCTAGGCAAATTGCTAATAGCTAATATAGCTGCATTTTTCCAAACAATTTTTAATGGGGAGTGAAACCTTGCTATATAGGAAATAGCATAGATAAAACAACAACATAAAAATGGAATAAGAAGAAGAAAAAATGTTTGCCCTATTATAGCTACTATACCGCCACTTGCCTGTGCTCCTAAAAATAGGCTATTGTAATAAAACACAGAAATAGCAGTAGCAAAAAACAACCAAGTAATAGTAGCCTGTTTAAAGCTACTTTTCATCGCTTTCCAAAATTGCGGAAATATATATCCCTCTTCCTCTCTAACAGCATGATGGGCTGCATAATACAATGCAGCCGTTGATGCTCCAATCGTAATGATAGGTAAGGAGAAAACTGCCCAAAGAATGCTTAAATATAATAAATTGGCTATCTTCGTCAATCTTCTCATGTATATTCCATTCATTAATCTATTCATGCAGTTTCACCTTTTTTTGTTTCCTGTGATTCCGCTTCCATGTTTACTTGCTTCAACCATTGAAAGTCTGCATAACAACTGTTTGTTACATCCACTTTACTAGTAACATAGACTCCCATGGTACATCCAACAAACCCTCCTGCTATCTCCGTGCTTAGGAAGTGTGCGTCTATATTTTTTGCCACTTCTATATCTTTTCCATCCTTAGAATAATAGAAATGTAGATTTTGACAATCACCTTTAATGTTTAAGATTAGACTATTAGAGTCCTCTACTACTCGTGCCTCCAGCCTATCTTCCCCGTCATAATTTGTTATGACTCTTAATTCTCTTTGTCCATCAAATAACCCCGCTACAAAGCAAATAGAGTAACGATCATTTTGAAGAATCACAAGCCCAGCTTCATCTCCATTATGCTGCGGGACAAAATCAAGCTTAGTTGTAAGCGTATACCACATTGATTGTTGTCTAACACCTATATACGAAGGAGACGCAATATCAGCAATCGTATGTTGTGAAGCATATATTCTTAACCAGCCATCTCTTTCATCAAAAGCGTACTTTTCCATATTCGGATTTCTTAAAAATAATAGTCGCTTATCTAAAGGTTGTTCCAATTGAATTTGTGGATTTAGCGATTCTACTGGAGAAAGTGGAAGTTTGTGCTCCTGCTCTTGCTCGAGCCTTCCTACTCCTGGATTAACTACTGGCCAATCATTTTCCCAAATGACCTCTGCTAAAAAGGTTTCTCTTCCTAAATTGCTATATCCTTCAAAAACACGACTAGCAAGACAAGTCATATACCAGCTTCCATCAGATGCCTCAACCAAGTCGCCATGTCCGACATTCCTTACAGGATAATTACTTCCTAGGTGCCTATGGGTAAGAATTGGATTACATGGATTCCCTATATACGGACCATCAACTTTCTTACTTCTTGCAATCGTAACACAGTGATCAAATCCAGTACCGCCTTCCGCAATCATTAAGTAATAATAACCGTTCCGTTTATATAAATGGGGTCCTTCTGGCCAAATTGCATCCCGCAATGCGCCTTTCCAAAGTTTTGTACTGACTCCTACTAATTTCATGGAAGATAGATCTAATTCCTGTAGCCATACCTCCCAATCCCCATTGTAGCGAACTCCCTTAGGATTAGGTCTAGTTCCCACATAATAGCATTTTCCATCTGTATCAAAAAACAAACTTGGATCGATTCCCTCTGCTCCATCTAAATAATATGGATCTGACCATGGCCCTCTTGGATCAGTGGCAGTTACAATAAAGTTACCGCCTTTTGGGACATTTGTTGTTATCATATAGAAAGTACCATTATTGTATCTGATGGATGGAGCAAAAATACCTTGAGAATGCGTAACATCTGCTAAAGGAAGCTGTGATTCTCGCTCTAAGATATTTCCAATCAGTTCCCAATTAACAAGATCCTTACTATGATAGATTGGAACACCTGGAAAATAAGAAAAAGTAGAAGTTACTAAATAATAATCGTCTCCAACAACACAAATAGATGGATCTGGCGAAAATCCTTTTACAATCGGATTCTGAAAAGTTTGCACTACTAATCATCCCTTCTTATTATATAAATTTACCAAATTCTAAAATTTCCACTTAACGCTAAAAATGCAAAGCTATAAAGAAAGTTATCATAATATCTGCGATTTCCTGTTCTAAGAGGTGTGTTCCATAGCTTTTCTACACATTCTCTTGCATAGTCGTATTTCCCCTCTGTCGCAAGTGAGGCCATAGCATTTGTTGCCAATAACCCTACAGGATGTAATACCTTCTGTTCTACTTTTGTTCCATCTATGGCGTAGACATAATCTACTTCTCCTTTAACTGTTTCACAAAAGAACTTTTGGATATTTGCCACACAAATTCTTAGCTTTTCCTCTTTTCCAAACCATTCATAATCAAGACCAATATTAGCCGCCACTCGATACGAATCGCTGTAAAAATGAAAATGCTCACTGTCATAATAAGGATTCCCATCATAATCAGCATACTCTGCTGTAAGACCTGTGGCAGGATGGCACGCCTTTAATAAATAGTTTCTACTAGCTTCAGCAGCTTCCTTCCAAAAGTCGCAGTCCTCATCATTTGCCCAGATGGAAAAGAGTTCGTAAAAGTGAGGCAAATGATAGGATGGATCAGAGTATTCCACTTCTGGAATAAATTTAATGAGTTTATTTTCAGGATTCCACATAGGAAAACCATCATTGTTTTCTCCTTTATGAATACAATGGTGTAAAATATCTTTTGCTTGCTCAGAGTATTGAAAAATTCCTCTGCCATCTCCCCAACGATGGGAAGCAAAGAATAAAGCCATTGCAAAATATTCCTCTCCATCTGGAGCAGGACCGTAAGCATTTTTTACTCCTTCAGGTGAAACAGACCAAGCAAAATAGTTTGCATGAACTCCCGAATCCATCCACATATACGTTTTCGTCCATTTCCACAATCGATCAAATACTTCCTTTTGATCTAATTGCACACTTAGCATCATTGCATAGGACATTCCTTCTGTTCTAACATCATTATTCCCTGTGTCCACAACATATCCCATCTCGTTATCCGTCTCATAATAAATACGTTCATCATCTTTTCCAAAAAATAATGTTTGCCAAATCAGTGCTAAACGATCATTAATTTCCTGTTCCTGATAACCATATTTTGCAAATAAATTTGTATATTCCCCAGTTTGAAATGCTTTTCCCATACTAATCTACCGAACTATCACTCCCTGATAGTCAAGTAGTGTCACCTCCACTATTTCTTTTTTTAGCTATTATTCTTTTACTCCACCTATTGTTAATCCACTCATAAAATACTTTTGTAAGAATGGATAAAGACAGACAATCGGCAATGCGGTAATAATTGTAGTAGCTGCTCGGATCGACGTAGGAGTAACCATTGAAGACGAGTTTTTCATAGAATCTACATTTGCACCTTGACTCGTCACAGATGAAAGCAGTTTCATTAATTCATATTGTAATGTGGTCAATCTGTCATTAAATCCGTTATATAACATGGCATCGAACCAAGCATTCCATTGATATACTGCTATAAATAATGCAACAGTTGCTAAAACTGGTTTGCACAGTGGCATTATAATACTTATGAATATTCTAAAATGCGATGCCCCATCCATTTTGGCAGATTCCACCAAACTCTCTGGTAATCCATTAATATACGTACGGATGACCAACATGTTAAATGCACTGATCATTCCTGGGATGATATATACCCAAAAACTATTTAACAATCCTAATTTACCCATCAATAAATAATTGGGAATCAAACCTGCATTTAAATACATGGTAAAGATATAAAGCAATGTGATAGATTTTCTAAATACAAATTCCTTTCTACTTAAAATATAAGCTAAAAGAGCTGTTAGAAATAATTGGACGATGGTGGCAATTACTGTTCGGGAAACAGTAATTATAGAAGCTTGAATAAGCGAATCTTTTTGGAATACAGTGATATAGTTATCAAGTGTTAATTCTCTTGGAAAGAGGTAAATTCCTCCTTTAATCGAATCTAATCCGTCATTAAAGGACACTGCTAGCGTGTTTAAAATTGGGTAAAGTGTTGCAAGAATAAAAAATAGTAAAAAAATCCATTTGAGTATATCAAAAAGAACATCAGAATAATAGACCTTTTTCATCGCTTCGAGCCTCCTTTAGAATAGTCTTTCTTCTCCTGCCATTTTCGCTAAATGGTTGGCAATAAAGATTAAGGTAAGACTAATTATCCCATTAAATATTCCAGCAGCTGTAGCTAAAGAATAGTTATTTAAGCTAATTCCATATTTTAAAACAAAGATATCAATTGTTTGTGATACTCCTTGAACTAATCCATTTCCTAATAGATATTGAACTTCAAATCCAGCATTCAATATATTTCCAATATTAATTAATAAGAGTATAAAGATAGTTGGTTTAATACCTGGCAAAGTAACATGCCAAATTTTTCTTAAGCGATTCGCTCCATCAATAGATGCAGCTTCATATAATTCATCATTAATGGATGCCATTGCTGCTAAATAAATGATACTTCCCCATCCAGTTGATTTCCACACATTCGCAAAGCCTACAATCCACCAGAAGTATTTAGGGTCTGCAAAAAAGTTAATTGGTGTATCAATTACTCCAAATAGTAATAATAGTTGATTGATAATTCCTGTTTCAGGAGATAATACTTCCATTACAATTCCTGTAACGATAATCCAGGATAAAAAGTGAGGAAGATATGACACGGTTTGCATAAACTTTTTGACCGTTTTATTTCTTACTTCATTTAATAGAATGGCAAATCCAATTGAAAAAACAAATCCTAGCACAAGGTTTATAATACTCATTGCTAACGTATTACGAACTACATGAATGAATGTTGGATCGGAAAAAAGAAATTTAAAGTTGCTTAACCCCACCCATTCTTGATCCAATATCCCTCTTCCTGGCCGATAATTTTGAAAAGCCATTAACCAACCACTGAGGGGGGCGTAATAAAAAATTAATGCATAAATAACAAAAGGGATAGACAGTAACACTAATTCCTTTTGTTCTCGACATTTCTTAAATAGTTTTTTTAATGAACTTACCTTTTTGGGAGATGGCTGAACGACAGATTCTAACATCACCGGTTTCTCCTGCTGCAACGTTAACACGCACCTTTCATTAAAACGAATTATTTGGGAAAACGCCCTAAATTCTAGGCCGTATCCCCAAATAATTCGTTATCTAATATTTTTATTTCTTAATTAGTAGATTCAGCCACTTCGATTCTTCGCTGTACTTCCTTCGTTAAGGCATCTTCATATGCCTTAACATCTACTTGAGAATCATAAGCATCCATATAATCATTCCATGCACTTTCAAACTTATCTGGTGATGTCATAATAACTTTCGGTAACCACTGTTGCTTTACTTCCGTCATTTTTTCTTTTGAAATTCCTTCTGGTGTGCTTGCAGTCCAACCATTAGTTGCTGAATAGATCGGATACCAAGGTGCATTTTCCTCCACTGGTGTTAAGAAATCCGTCCATTTTTTATAGCCATAAGCATCTAGAATCTTTCTATCCAAATCAGATAAAGTGGCATAGAATTCATCTGGTTGCTCCCCAGGTGAAACAGCATTGATTCCGTCTTCCATCATTCCACCGTAAGTTGGGAAATAATTATAATCAGAAAAATTATTTGTTACATAATTCTGATCTTTTGCGTTATTACGTTGCTCTTCTGTACGATAGAATACTCCTTTATCATCTACTTCATAATCAACACCTTCTTCTCCCCAGGTTCTCATAACCATTACCTCTGGATCAAGTAACTCATTTAAGAACTTCAGAGAGCCTTCCACATCCTTATTACTAATGCTAATACCAAGACCATTTGCAACATTTAATGTTGGTGGGCTAAAATATTGTGGTGTAACACTTTCATCTAAAACTAAATCAAGGGGAACATAAGTAAGCTCATCTAACCCTTGTGACTTAAGTGAATTTTCAGCATCCTGGAATTGCCAATGTTGATCAACCATTCCCAATACACGCCCAGAAGAAATTTTTGCAATATATTGGTCATAAGACATCGTAAAAGTCTCTGGATCAATTATTCCATTCGCAAATTTCTCACTAAGTATTTTGTAATATTCTTTTGCTTCAGGGATCTTATCATAAACTTTTGCTTCCTTTGTTACAGGATCAATAACGGCAGCTCCATCATTAGGATATCCAGCTAAAAATTGCGGTGGGTTTTCTAAACAGAAATATCTCCAATCATCAGATAAAATAGAAAAGCCAATATTCTTCTGTCCATCATCCAAAGTAGGATTTTCTTTCAAATAGCTTTCAATAAGGTCAAAATATTCATCTAAAGTGGTTATTTCTGGATAATCAGCCCATTCCAAAATACGTTTTTGGATCCAAAATGCTTCATCATTATGTTGTACAGCCATATTTTCCCCTTTGACGATACCGAATTGAGGAATAATGTAGATATGACCATCTTCATTTCTAATTTGATTCCATTGAGCATCTGTATACAAATTTTTAATATTTGGATAATCGTCTAGATAGTCTTCTAATGGAATTAATGCACCAGCATTAATTAACGCGGCTGTACCATCTGAACCATCAATGAAATCAGGATATTCTCCTCCTGCAATCATTACACCGATTCGTTCAGAAGCTGTTTGTCCTGTTAACCAGGTAACATCTGCCTTTGCTCCTATTTTTTCAGCAATTTTATTCATCATTCTATTATCATCAGGCAATTCCTTACCAGGAACAGCCATAAATGCAGTAAAGGTCTTTATTCCATTTTCGTCCACATTAGATGATGTTTCTTTATCAGATTCGCATCCTGAGAGCACTAATAAACCTATTAAAAATACAGATAAAACGGATATTATCTTCTTCATTTTTACACCCCCATATAAAATTTCAGACAATAAAATTAATAAAGACTTTCATTCAGATAAAATAAAAAATAGGACTTTCTTATCCTCCTCCTTTTCCCAATCATAAAGAAAACGCTTTCTTTACATTCTTACCATAACAAATGTAAGCGTTATTTTCATCCATACATTCTATAGAGATTTTACTAATTTTGGGGGATATATTTAATTTGTCTTATTTTTTTGAACTCCAACTAGTAATAGTTCCCATCATTCTAATAATATTTCTCTTTAGTTTGATTGTATAATGGTTAAAATGATGAATGATTCATTATCTAAAAAGGCAATATTTGTATTTTTACCCACATCAAATTCCTATATTACCATTGAAAAAGATAATGATACGTTTATAAAGAGCTAAAAAAAGACACAATTCCCACTAAGAATTGTGTCTTAAATTGCAATCATATTAAGTATATTAACTAAAGCTTCTCTCTATAGAACACTCACTTATTTATTCCAGAACTCAGAAATACTTTTATATCGACCACCTAAACCTAAAACAATAGCCAACTAATTATGCCAATTAACACAAGTAATAGGATGCTATATTTTATGGTGATATTAAATAATTTACTTTCTTGTCCTGAAAGTCCTACTGCTGCAGCTGCAACGGCAATAGACTGTGGAGAAATCATTTTTGCCATTGTACCGCCCATTACATTCACTGCAACCATTTTTTCAGAAATTATCCCAATTTGAGATGCTGTTACGGCTTGCAATGGTGCAAATAACGAACCACTATTTACAACCGAACCAGTTAAAAATACACCTAACCAACCTAAAACAGGAGAAAATAATGGGAAGATATTTCCAGTAGAAGCAAACGCCAAACCAAGAGTGGAAGACATACCCGAATAAGTACAAATATAAGCAAAAGCTAACACACTACATATTGTTAGTACAGGAGAAAATAATTCTTTTGCAGTTTCTGTCAATGTTTCTCCCAATAGCTGTTTACTACATTTAAAAAGAAAGCATGCAACTATAATAGTTATAAGGATTGCCGTAGTTGTTGATGAAAATAAATCAAATTTAAATACTGCAGGATATGGTGTTTCCACAGGAACAATAGGAGGTAACTTTATAACATTATTATTTAAAAATGGAATGGGAAGTAAAAAAACCAGTTTTTCTAATGGACCTCCCGGACTAAATAAGTCTTTTACAATGGATAGATTAAATAACGTAACAATAATCGTTAAAAAAATAAAAGGCAACCACGCGTAAGCAATGGAACCGAAAGAATAGCTCTTTTTTTGCGAATCCCCTTCTTCTTTTATTCGATATATTTCTTTTGGCTGCCAGACTTGTAAAAATAATGCAAGAGCTATCAAACTGACAATCGCAGCAAAAATATCGGCTAAAGCAGCACCAACAAAGTAAAGCACCACTGCCTGTGTGAAAGCAAATGACATACTACTGACTAAAATAGCAGGAAAAGTTTGCTTCATTCCTTTCCATCCATCGATTATACCTATTAATAAGAACGCAACAAGTATACTAATAGCCGGAATAACCATTGCAGTGTATCTACCAACCATTAAGCTATCTAGCCCTGTTAGTATAGAAGGGACGGTAACTGGGATTCCCATTGCTCCAAATGCACCACCAGCTATATTTGCGATTAAACAGAGACTTGCTGCATATACAGGACTAAAGCCTAAACCTACTAAAATTGCTGCTGTAATAGCTACTGGAGCTCCAAAACCAGCAGCCCCTTCTAAAAATGCTCCAAAAGAGAAAGCTACAATAAGTACTTGTAATCGTTGATCAGAAGTGATAAAAGAAATACTATTTTCAATTATTTTAAATTTTCCTGTTTTAACCGTTATTTTATAAAGAAATATTGCAGCAAATACGATAGAAGCTACCGGCCATATGCCAGCTATGATTCCATAAAAAGCTGCCATTATCACAAGGATTATTGGCATCTTATAAAGAAAAATAGCCACTAATGCAGCAATAACCATACTATATGCACCAGCGATATATCCTTTTAGTTTCATCACCGTCAATAATAAGATAAAGCTTATGATGGGAATTGCAGCAACCAATGCTGAAATCCATAAATTATTTAATGGGTGATATACTTGATTCCATGGTGTCATTTTACTTTTTCTCCTCCTTCACGATTAACTACAGTTTGCAAGGAAACTAGAGTAAATACTCTTACTAAAAATTTATATCTTCCTTCTTTTTCCCTTATCGCTTCCTAATTATTCGTTACAATTAGCAAAAAGGACTGTTTCATATTTCCTAATTGGAAATATGAAACAGTCCTTACGCATTTTTTGTCCTCTAACCCAGTATTATATTTTGTTATATTATTAATGAATAATCTCGCTTGCTTTTGCCTTTTCTGTCATTTTTTTCGTTCCTTTTTCCAATGGCTTTTTTAAAAAGAGAGCAATAATGAAGGCAATTGCACTAAAAACGAGAAGCATACTAATTGAAAATAGTACTGTTTCTTTCACCATGCCGCCTACTGTTTCTCTTAACAGATTAATAGCATGTGTAAAGGGCAGGAAGGGATTAATGGTCTGGAAAAATGGTGGTGCAACTTGAATAGGGAATGTACCGCCAGAACCAGATAACTGCAACACAAGAAAAATAATCGCTAATCCTTTGCCAAGATTGCCAAAAACAGAAACCAATGTGTAAACAATAGTCATAAATATTATGCTAATAAACATGCTGAACAACACAAATGCAACTGGTTCTGCTACATATGCCTTTAAGATAAATATATCTCCTAGTGTAACAATCAAACTCTGACATAATCCGATTGTTACAAAAGTGAGCCATCTTCCAAAGTATATTTGATTAGACGTGTACATGCCTTCAGGATTTCGAACATCCACTCTTAATAAAGAAATGAGCAATAAGGCACCAACCCATAAACTTAAGGTTGTATAAAAAGGAGAATTCGCTGAACCATAATTAGGAATTGGAAACAGAGAATTTTCATTTAATACAATAGGGTCAGATATAAAGTCACTTTCTTGCTGTATATCATTTTTCAACAAAGAAATAATCTCACTTAGATCGTATTCATCTTCAAAAGTCCGAATAGAATCTGCTGTTTTAGTCAATGTAGCTTCTAAATTTGGCAGTTCATTTTGGACCATATCTGCTGCTTTATGAACAGCATCTTCTACTCTTGGCAAATCATTCTCAATAAATGCAGCCACTTTAGAAATATCTTCTTCAGCCGCAGGAAGGTCATCACGAACAAAGTCTGCTGCTGCATGAAGCTTTTCCTTTAAAGCTGGAAAGGAATCTTTATAAAAATTTGCTGCGTCATTAATACCTTCCATAACTTTATCCATATTTTCCTGTATTAGATTTGTCGCTTCATGAATTTCTTTTTCTATTTTAGGTAAATTAGCGTTTAGCTTGGATAATTCTTCCTTTGCGAAAGTTAGTGACTCTTCTGTATTTTTTATTATCTCTTCTAGCTTTGGTATATTCTCTTGTGCACTTTCTAAATCATTCATTGCATTTTGCGCAGAATCCTTTATCCCTTCTAATGTACGATTAATCGCTGGTTCTGTTTGCTGATCATATCGATCTATGAGGGTAGTACTAAGCTCTATTGCTTCTTGTGATAATGCCATTAAAGTGCTTGCTTCTTCCTCATCATCTGCCTTAATCGTCTGAAGCTTCTCTTTTTCTTGCTGAAAATTTACTTGCAATGCTTGTAAGTCTTCTATTTCTGTTAATAAAGCTTCCTCTCCATTTGAGGTTGCACTGTTTAGAGTAGTAAATAATGAAATCGACCGTGTTAAACTATCGATGCTTGTTTGCACTTGTGCCTGTAAAGTCAATGCCGTTTTTGAAACTTCTTCTTCTGTTAGTGCTCCTGCCTTTACTGACGCTGCAAATTGATGAACAGCATCAGCTGTTTTTTGATAAAGCAGAAGATTTTGCTTATAAACTGGACCAACAGCATCAAGTGCTTGCCCATTTGCTTCCATAAACGCTGGGAGTACGTCTGCAATTTGCTTACCATTATTTATCCCTTGCTCTATTTGCTCTAATGAACCACTTGCTGTTTCAAGAAAGGATTGCATATCTTCTACATTCGATAATGCACTTGTTACCATTTCACTAATATCAGCAAAGTGAGCATCTAGCTCCGTTACTCGATCACCTAGTTTTTGTATCTCTGGCGCCTTTTCCTGTAATAGAAGTACACCTTCTCCTACCTTTTCTAGTTCCGGAATCTTCTCTTCTAATAACAGGATATTTTTACTGGCTTCATTAATTTCCGGAAATGCAGCTTCTAACGCTAAGATTTTTTGCGCTTGTCTATTGATTTCCGGCAATTTACTTTCAAGCTTTACCACCTTTTCTCCCAGTTCATTTATTTTAGGAACTTCTTTTTCTAACGCAAAAATTTTCTCTTCTATATTTCGAATCGTCGGCAATTCTTCTTCCAGTTTAATTCCAGCGTCATTAAAAACACTCAAAACAGACTCACTTACGGTATGTATAAAGTTTTCTTTCACTTGTTGTACAATGGTAGAAGCACCAGTTGATGTCATTTTTGGCGCGATTGCGTTTAATTTTTCGTTAACACTATAGTCAATTTCAGGCTTTACTTGTTTGTCATCTAAAATCGTGGCAATTTTAGCAGAAAAATCATCTGGTATGTATAGGCTTGCATAATAGTCTCCTTGCCTAACCCCCTGCTTCGCTTTTTCTTTACTTACAAATTCCCAGCCAAGCTTATTATTTTCCTTTAAGCTCGCTACAATTTCATCACCAATATTGACAGAATTATCGCGAATAACCGCTCCATCATCTTCACTTGTCACAGCAATTTTAATCCCACTCGTATTGGAATATGGATCCCATGAAGCTTTCAAATTAAACCATGCGTAAAGAGAAGGCAAAATCATAAGAGCCACTATTAAAAAAGCAGCTACTGGAGCTTTAAAAATACGAATCCAATCATTTCGATAAATAGTAAATGCATTCTTCAAAAAACAGACCACCTTTGTTAAAACTTAATTTATTGTATGGAAATGATTATAATACCATTCATAATTAAATAGAAGAATAATTCGATACATTTGAAATTTGACCGGCTTAAAATAAATTGCTCTTTTGTTTTCTGCTACTGCATGAATCTCTAAAACAAGCTTGCCAGGTCCCCTCTTTTCTGCCTTGTCACCATAAGTTCTTTTGCCTCACAAAAAATAATTAGAAAGTATCATCCCTTTGTTTTTATTTTGGTATTTTTTTCTACATTCCCTTTTAAATAATGCTATATTTCTTCTTGGCATAAAGAGGAATAGAATGTATATGGAAAAACTAAAATCATTATTGCCAGTATTTATCTTACTTCTATCTACTGTTTTTGTATCACCTGCATCTGCTGCTAATAAGCTGCAGGTACACCTTATTAATGTAGGACAAGGAGATAGTACGATATTATTTTCAATGGAGGGAATAGCGATGGAAGTGATGTTTCAACAGGGACTAAAAGATATGGAGACAAGGCACGATTATCGTGCTTGGGAAGATTAATAGCAAGGCGGTTCTTTTGCATCCATTTTGGGAGCAGGAGAATTGCCTTTTTCTATTATAATAGAAGAAAATAGCATTTCATTTGAACTCGCTTCCGCTCCAGCTGTTCTCTCACTCTTCTAATTCTCCTTCCCTAGTTTTTTTGAAACTTTTCCCAATAAAATCCGTAAACATCGTTAAAAGGAGTGATAGGGCAATGTTGGAAGTTAAGGTAAAAAACACAACGACCATTTACACATAAAATGGCAACTAAGCACCATTGAAATTCCCTTATCAGACATTACAGCAGTAGCAAATGACGAAACATATGCTGGGAAAGAAATAACCGGAATAAGAATTGGTTTTCCTTATGGAAACACAGACAGGGTCATCATACATACCAAAACAGATAATTATATTATTTATACAAGTATCGGAAATTTGCAGAACAAGATTACGAATTTCATTAAGGAAAAATAAATTTCTTTGACACCACAAAATTAGCCGATTTGTGGTTTTTTTTTGACTAAAGTCATTTACTCGAACTTAATCAAGCAAGTGATTAAAATATACTACCTTTTTTGAAGGAGAAACTACTCTCTTTTAAAAATACTATCTATCTCATGTCTTCATTTATATAATGATCATATAGTAAATTCAAACAATTCTATCAATAGAAATAAATGGAAGGAGTTTTATTACAGTGGAAAAAATAAAGAAAATAGCCATTCCAAATCACCAGCGTATCATCGTTATTTCCGATATACATGGAGAAGTCAATCTATTAAAAAAGCTCCTACATAAAGTGAATTATCGTCAAGATGATTACTTAATGATAAATGGAGATATGTGTGAAAAAGGACCTAGTAGTAAAGAAGTGATTCGTTATATTATGGACCTTTCTAGTAATCATCCAAATGTCTATGTAACAGAGGGAAACTGCGATGCGTTGATAGAGGAACTTTTGAATGAGAATCCTGCTCTATTAAAATATCTTGCAAGACAAAAACATTCTCTCGTAAATGAGTGGTTGGAAGAACTAGATTTTATTATTACAGAGCAAACAACAGTTCAAGAAATAAAACAGCTACTAATGAAACATTTTAGCCATGAAATCGATTGGCTGGTAAATCTCCACACCGCTATTGAAACAGAACACTTTATCTTTGTTCATGCAGGCTTAGAGAATATCAACAATTGGCAGGAAACAGATAGAGAACTCGCCATTTCGATTCCTTCTTTTTTAGAAAAGAACCATCAAGCGAATAAATACGTTGTTGTTGGACATTGGCCAGTTGTAAACTATTCAACTGAGTTTCCTTCTGACAATCCAATTATTAATGAGGACAAAAAAATAATCGCCATTGACGGTGGAAATATGGTGAAACCAACTGGACAGCTAAATGCATTAATGATAGAAGGAGATACACTTTCTTATACATATGTTGACCATTTCCCTACTAGGAAAGTCCGCCAAGACTTTTATGCCGATTCTACTAAGTTTGGTGCGATTAATTATCCCTATTACTCTATTCAGCCATTAGCAAAAAATGATTACTTTACACAATGCAAGCAGTTAGAGACAAATCGCGTCATTTTTGTGAAAAACGAATACATTCACCTACTTAACGATGGAAAATACCAAGTAAAAACGGACGTATCCTGTGCTCAGCTTACCGTACATAAAGATGATCATGTATCCATTATTGATGACACTTGCACAGGATACACATTGATAAAAAAAGATGGCATGCTAGGATGGATAACGAAAGATTGTTTATAAGGAGCGGATATCCGCTCTCTTTTTTATTTTGAAAAACGCAGTAGATTTTATCGAGAACCCAATGCATTATCAGAAAAGGTTTTTTAGGGGATGTTCCATTTCCGATAATTGAATACGCTATCAATTAATGGTATAGTTTAATTATATCAAAAGTCTATACAATAAAGGCGGAATTTATTTATGCTAGTGATTCGAGAACTACCTATTGAAGCAATTACTATTTATCCATCCAATAGCTTTGACGGAATGGAGATATTATTTCGCGTTAGCAATCATAATTATCAATTTCTAATTGGTAATTCCAAAAATCCTTTTCCTATAAACGTAAAACATGTATTTAAGGAAAAGGCTATCTGTCCATTTTGCCAGAAAAAGATTTTACCCGTACCATTAGGCCAGCAGCTTTGCATAGCATTTCAAAAAAATCAGTCTGCCCTTTTGCAATATTTCCAAGAAGAATATCCGGATGCTTTTTGATGGACAGGTAGGGACAATTCTCCCCCCTTCCAGTTTTTCAAAAAGCAAAGTCGTCCTTCTAATTAATTTCTGAATATTAGAAATATAATTATTTATGAATGCGTTTTCATTATTAAAATGCTGGGAATCATCGCCATTTTTTAGTTTGGCTAGATGCCTATTCTTCCTTGCAAGCTTTTTCAATTGTTGTTAAGGTAGGTAAATGTATCAGATACAAGAATACAAAAGACAGCTGTCAACACTTTAGTATTCAAGACTTATAATTTGTAAGGGAGAGATTTGGTGCAGGTAGAAGTATTTATTTCTTTAGGAATTTATTTAGTAGGTATGTTGTTAATCGGTTATTATTCGTATAAAAAAACATCTGATTTGAATGATTATATGTTAGGAGGGCGTGGTCTTGGGCCGGCTGTAACTGCATTGTCTGCAGGCGCTTCTGATATGAGTGGTTGGATGTTAATGGGATTACCAGGTGCGATGTACGCTTCTGGAATTTCAAGCTTATGGTTAGCAATCGGATTAACAATTGGTGCTTATTTAAACTATCTAATCATTGCCCCACGACTTCGCACTTATACAGAAGTGGCGAACGATTCTATTACCATTCCAGATTTTTTAGAAAATCGCTTTAATGATTATTCGAAAATACTCCGTTCTGTTTCAGCGCTCGTTATTTTAATCTTTTTTACTCTTTATACATCATCAGGCCTTGTGGCTGGTGGCCGATTGTTTGAAAGCTCTTTTAATACCGACTATAAAGTAGGCTTATTTATAACAGCTGGGGTTGTTGTTGCCTATACTTTATTCGGCGGATTTTTAGCAGTAAGCATGACTGATTTTATTCAAGGTGTCATTATGTTTATTGCGCTCATATTAGTTCCTGTTGTAGCTTTTACAGATATAGGTGGCGTACAGGATACCTTTCAAGAAATTAAAAATGTGGATCCTTCCCTCTTAGACTTTTTTAAAGGAACCTCCTTTTTAGGAATACTATCTTTATTAGCATGGGGTTTAGGTTACTTTGGGCAACCACATATCATTGTTCGATTTATGGCTATAGGTAGTATTAAACAATTAAAGACAGCACGTCGAATTGGTATGGGATGGATGATTGTTTCTATCATTGGTGCCATGTTGACTGGTCTTATTGGGATTGCCTATTACTCTATTCAAGGACAGGAGTTAGCCGATCCTGAAACAGTTTTTATTGCTTTTTCTACTATTCTATTTCATCCATTGATTACTGGATTTTTATTAGCTGCAATTCTAGCTGCTATCATGAGTACCATTTCTTCTCAGCTACTGGTAACTGCTAGTTCGTTAACAGAAGATTTTTACAAGACATTTTTCCGTCGAGATGCTAGCGATAAGGAACTTGTTCTTATTGGACGTATAACTGTATTGATTGTAGCATTGGTTGGAATCTCTCTTTCTATCAACCCAAATGATACGATTTTAGGACTGGTTGGTTACGCATGGGCAGGCTTCGGTTCAGCATTTGGTCCTGTAATCTTGTTAAGTTTACATTGGAAGAGGATGACAAAATGGGGAGCTTTAGCAGGAATGCTTGTGGGAGCTGTAACGGTTCTCATCTGGGCAAATATTTCCGTCTTACAAGAAACACTTTATGAAATGATTCCCGGCTTCCTATTAAGCACCATTGCAGTCATACTAGTCAGCTTAGCAACTGAAAAGCCATCAAAAGAAATAGAAGAGCAATATCATCAGATGGAAAATGTGATGGAAAAGTAAGCATTGTGACGGTTCTTCCTCTTTGGAAGAACCGTCCATTTATTTCCCCTACTGAAAAAATGTTAAAAAACCTTACAAAACACTAGTAATATCAAAGATAATATAATAAGGTTATGAATATCACTAGTGTCGCATAAATAAGTTCTGAATTTTCAGTTTTGTGTTTTCTATATTTTTAAGAAAAAATGAAAACATCAAAACTAAGGTAGTAAACATCCATTTTTTTACTATAACCTGTGACTTATCCAACAACGANTGTTACAGCCCTTATGGCACGCACTTTCCTTTGATTTTGCGTAACCAAATGTTTGCGGATTTCCATAAAGCTGCTTTTAAATAGCGGCTAATTTGTAGATAACTTCGATCGCTATTCGTGTTCAACTGGGCCAATACGTTCAAACAGTATACAATCATTGCTATATACACTTGATTGTGTACAGCCTGTTCACTATGACCATAGAACTTTTTGATATTCAAATGTTGTTTCATCCATTTGAAAAAGAGTTCAATCGCCCAACGTGATTTATAGATTTCGGCGATTTCATCTGCACTTAAATCAAATCGATTCGTTAGTAAGGTTAGCTCTTTGCCTTTTGTATCAAGTAATTTCAGTCGACG
>NZ_JVDT01000272.1 GCF_001076885.1 Bacillus sp. 522_BSPC | reverse complement strand
GGAGGTCACTGAAAAAGTATAGATTTTCCAAATTAAATAAGGATTTATTTATATGAGAGCAAATATTAAGTTGGTTTGGAGAGGCGATAGCTCGACTCCTATGGGAGCAGCGAGAAAGTCCGAGACCCTGCAGGAACGCAGTGACGAAGCGGCTCGGCGCTCGCCCCATGGAAAGCGAGCTGTCGCCTCGGAAAACAAATGAAATACCTAAATTTAAAAGTCAGCCTCCAACAATTATAATGATATTGCAGTTTTTCAGTGGTCTCGCAGTGAGGAGGCTCAGCTTCCTCTCCGGCGCATCGCGCGTCTGTAGCGCAATGGAACGACTTAGTTTTTACAGTTAACTATATTTTTTAAAAAATAAAGTAGCTTTATTTAAGAGCTGGATTAAAGATTGTTCGTCTTTAAAGATTAGTTATTTAGTTTTGTCCCATCCTCATAGATTAATTTACAATGATTATTTCTTGGAATAGGATTTAACTTATTCCTTTGCCAAGTCTTCTTTTTCCGAAAATCTAAACGGTCATCTTCCAGCTCGACAAAGCTAGCCAATTTTCCTTCTCTTTATAATCAGGCATTATTCTTCCAACAAGCCTCCAAAAGGATCGGTCATGATTAAGATGAACCATATGACACATTTCATGCACAACAACATAATCAATTACTTCAAGTGGAGCCATCGCTAATCTCCAATTAAAGGTTAATTGGAAATTAGCATCACAGGTTCCCCAATTGGTTTTGCTATCTGTAATACGTATCGATCGGGGCTTTGTTTTAAAGTTGCTTTGATAGAAGGAAACTCTCTCTTCCATTAAAGCCTTACTTCTCTGATAATAATATCTTCTCAGTAATTGTTTGATTCTTTCCTTATCAAGATGCTTTACATAGATATGCAGGATTTCTTCAGAAAACGCAACTCTTTCTTGCGTAATAGTGATATCCTGGATAATTTGAATAGGATAGGAATTACCTAAATAAAGAAATCTTTCATTATTCTCATATACCTTTTCCTGTGGTCCATCCATTCTTTTCTTCATTTCTTGTACTTTACTATGGATGGAATCCCAGTTTCCTTCTAACACATGAATTATCCGTTCATCAGGCGTCTTTTTAGGTGCTAAAATTTCTATATTTCCATATCCATCTATCTTAATCCCAATGGAAGTTCGATTTTTATACTTTACATCAAAAAGGATGGTTTCCCCTAAATATGTATGTATCATAGCTTCACCTAACTGCTCTTAACCCCTATATTTAATGGCTAGTCCTTTTAAAAAGTTTCGAGCGAAATTATCTAAACATACTTTATAATTTTTATGCCCTTCTTTTCGTAAAAAGGCGCCTAGTTCCCCTTTTGATACATTTAATCCAGCTTTTTTAAATATATCTATCATATCATCAGTTGTTAATGACAGCGCGATTTTGACTTTCTTTAAAAGGATATTATTTACACTCGTATTGTTTTTTATTGACGATTCAGGTGTATTTGGTTGTCCTGGTTTCGGCTCTTGCTTTCCCCTTTTATAAATGATAAAGCCATTTAAAAAGGAATCTAGCATACTATTCGTCAATTTTATTTGATCATCATTCTCTGCTTCTTCATCTGACTTTTTAAGTATTTTAACTACCTCAGGTACAGATATCTCTTTCCCGCCAAGCTTAAATATTTCTGCCATTTCACTATTTTTTATTTCTAATGCATATCTTAATCGAATTAATATATCATTATTTTCCATTGTTTGACCTCCAATTTACAAAACTACTTATTTTTTTAGTTTATCTTTTTTCTTATTGCAAAGACAACACGCTAGGACATTTACTTTATCTAAAATAGCTTTGTTTATCATAATATGGAAAGCAAATGCTAGTAGTTGTTCCTTGATTTTTAGAGCTTACGAAATCAATCTTGCCATTATATTTCTCGACAATATTAAAGCATATCATCAAGCCTAAACCTGTTCCTTTACTTTTTAAAGAATAAAAGGGGGTGCCAAGAGCTGCCAATTCTTCCTCCGACATTCCTTTTCCATGATCGATTACTTTTATTACAACAAACTCTTTTTCCTTTTCAGCCGTTACTATTACTAATTCGCCATAATTAGAAGCCTCAATCGCATTTTTTATAATATTTATGAGTAATTGCTTTAATTCGATGATGTTAGCCGAGATTGTACAATCCCCTGTAACCTTTAATTCAATCCGATTATCATGTAATAGACCATAGGAATGGAGCAAATCTGTGACACTCTGTAGAACATCCTTAACATCTACTATCTCTGCCGCTTGTTCTTGCTCTGGTTTTGCCATTGTTAAAAGTTGTGTAATTACCTGTTCAGCCATATTTAATTCATCTATCATCAAAGTAAAATTGCGTTTTTGATCGGAGGAAAATGATTTATCCTTTTCATATAATTGCAAAAATCCTTTCACAACAGTAAGAGGATTTCGAATCTCATGGGCAACCGCTGCTGCAAGTTGACCAGATGTCTTTAGACGCTCCGATTGCTGAATTTGTTCATAATATAATTGCTGCTTTTTCATTCGCCCATTCGTTAAATAAAAAATAAAATAGATGATAATTTGGCTCGCAATAAAGTTTAAAATGTTTCCAATTAAATCCTGTTCTAAATAACTATATTGGGGCTTCTGATTCGTTAACATAATGTAACCAAATAAAATTAAAATTAATCCTCCATTTAAGTACAAGGTAAAATAAAAAAGCTTTGAATTAAAAAATAAGATGGATAGGGCCGGTATAAAACATAATAAAATAAAATTAGACCCCGTATCTGGATAAAAAAGAAACAGGGAGTAGAAATAAATGGATGCTAATCCGATGATACATATTCTAAGAGTATCTGTTTCTTTTTTAGGATAAAGCAATAAACACAAAGACAAACTGAATGCCCAGATAAGTTGAACTATAAACCCCCATCCACAATTACTTAATCGTGGATTATCAATAAATAACCCACCAAGGATAATAGCTATAATAGCCCAAACGACAATATAGTAAATTTTTATATTAAAATTATTTTTAATCTCCTTCATGGATACCCCTTACGTTCTTAATCTTTATACACACTTTAAAATATATCATTTTTTTTGAATCAAAGGGGTAAATATGACTATTTTTTTACCATATTGATAGGTTTTCTTGGTTTTACTTTCCATTTAAGTACCGATGTCAAAAAACTGAAAATTATTTTTACCGCGTTTTTTTGCATTATACATCGCATTATCTGCAAGCTTCATTATCGTATCAAGATCATTTCCGTCTTGAGGATAAAGAGAAATTCCAATACTAAATGTTACTTGATTAGATTCCGAAATAAATAAAGGCATATTGTCGATTATTTTTTTTGCTAATGATAGACAATCTGTTTGGACAGCATTTGGGAGGATGATGATAAATTCATCTCCACCAAACCTTCCAACTACATCGTCTTCTTTTATACAAAGTTTCAGGTATTCACTAACTTGCTTTAACAAAAAGTCACCTTTAGCATGCCCGTAAGTATCATTTATTTGTTTAAAACCATCTAAATCGACAAACATAATCCCGAAACTTTTATTGTTTTGTTTCGATTCTTCGATTACTTGATTAAGCCGCTCCAGCAGACTTCTGCGATTTGGAAGCTGAGTTAAAGTATCTAAATAGGATAAATCCTTTAACCTTTGGCTATTTTTTTCCTGATCCGTTACATCTCTTGCGATTACTTCTCTAGCCGGTTCCCCATCGAACAGAATATAGGTTGATTTCGCTTCAATGTAACGAACAGTTCCATCTTCGTCATATAAATTAAAATGATGGATTTTAAATTGCTGATCCATCTCATATTTTTCACTGGAGGATCTTAAGCTTTCATAAGATTTATCATTCAAAATTTCCTTCCAATGCAAATTGATCAATTCAAAAGGTTCCTTAAAGCCAAACAATTTAGCTCCTGCTTCGTTCGAATAGACGATGATTCCTTTTCGATGAACGTAAATAGCTTCTGGTGAATGATCAAGTAATCTTTGATACTGCTTTTCTTTGTCTACTGACTGACGAATGACCTTTCTAAGAAGGGCCATAAGCATGATGAACAAAAGAAATTGGAGAATTTGAACTGCAATCGTGACAATCATTTCCCACGTTTCTTTTGAAGCTTCAAATCCAATGAACAGCTCCATTATTGCTAAAGCTACTAATATAAATAAAAGTACATTTATTTTTTTTATAAAAAAGCTCATATTGATTCTCCTAAAAGTAGACCTTTACCTGAGTAGATTTCAAAAATTTCCTTTAGTAGAATCTCCTTACATCTACAGAAAAAGAAAATTGATTCAATCCATTATATTAACAAAAACAGAATAAGTAAAACTTGCTATATAATCAGGGAAAATACTGATTCAACTAATGCATTTAAGCTTGTTCCTGCTCCCTTTTCATACTTACTCTATCGGAAATAAAGCAAGAGGATAAGAATGTTTACAAGCAAATAAATATTGGCTTCTCCTTAACCATCTATATTTAAATATTATCTTCATATTTTTACCATTACCTGTATTATTATCCTTTTGATTGATTTTTTTCATCCTAATTTCACCCGATATCTTTTTCCATAAAAAACCATATCAAATCAATTCCATTCTATTTATAGCTATGTTATCTTAATTAAGGTGATTAATTATTATGATAATAAAAGAGTTATTTTCTAATCTTGCCATATTGGTATCCTTACTTTTTTTGTATAGTCAAATAACCAAACAGAAGCCTTTAAATCGTCAATCCTCGTTAAATAGGAAAATAGCAATTGGGATTGTAGGAGGTATTTTCGGAAATATACTCATGCATTATAGTATTCATATTGGAGATATCATTATAGATCTTAGACATATTCCAATTATGATTTTAGCTTTTTATGGAGGAGCAATCCCTGCATTTATTTCCATGCTTTTAATCATTATAGGTCGATTATTTTATGGCATTAATTTGGCATCCTTTTTGGCCATTGCTCTCATTTTTTCATCTACTATTGGTGCTGTATGGTTTTCTTGTTTTACCTTATCTACCAAAAACAAAATCATTTTAACCCTAAGTTGGAATAATTTTGTTTTTACCATATTCGCCATCTATCTAATCAATGACTGGAATATTCCCCTTGTGTTAATTCCAACCTATTGCATCATTTCCTATCTTGGTGGATTTATTGGATTTTATGTCATAAATCATTTAAGATCGATTCAATTATTGTTTGAAAAATATAGAAATGAGTCCACAATAGATGGTCTTACAGGATTAAATAATTATCGGAATTTTGACAAGCTCTTTAATTCGTTAATAAATCAAGTTACTGTTAAAGAAGAAAAACTTTCACTCCTTTATATTGACATTGATTTCTTTAAGAAAATTAATGATCGATATGGACATCTAAAGGGAGATGAAATACTAAAAAGCCTTGGGGAGATATTACAAAAATGTACCAAGTCATATGATGTCGTCAGTAGAAATGGTGGAGAAGAGTTTACCGTATTATTATTAGATTGCCCTTTGGAAAAAGCAAAAGAAATGGCAGAAAACATTCGAAAAACTGTAGAGGAATTTCCTTTCTATGCGTTAGAAGAAAAAATCCACCTAACCGTTTCAATAGGAATTGCTTGCTACAATGAAACTACTCTCAAAGCAATAGATATTATTGATGATGCCGACAGAGCCCTTTATTACGCAAAAAATTCTGGAAGAAATAAAGTATGTATAGCGAACCAGTTTACGGAAAAATAAGATCCCAAACCTAGAATGAATAGAAGTAAAAATGGAAAGAACGAATCAGCTATTTCACGATTCATTCTTTCCACTTTTTTAATCACATAGTTTTTATTAATTTATTTCTAATCTTATAAGTCTCCACTTAGTAAAACAGAATTTTTCATATAAATATTGAAATATATATAACATTAACGACAAAATTGAAAAAACATACATAAGTTGTATTTTTTTCATTCGTACTAAAGATGCTATACCAAATTTTGTTAAGAAAGGCACTGCAGCATATGTAAACATTCCATCAAATAGCATATTTAATGCAAAATATCTAAAAAACTTGCCATACGTCCATTTTAATATCCATATTGAACCAACAAAAAAAGGACCAAGCATAAAAGGAATTTCTCCTGATAATCTAGGATGAAGGGTTTCATACCACCACCACCATTTTCGCTTTTTAGCTATAACATTGACTAACTTCACCATTGATGCAATAAAGACTCCTGCTGGCAAATAACGCTTGAACGTTTTCTTCCCTAATAACGGCGCAGTAACCCAAGGCAATATCATGGACAAGGACAATACTGTCTTGGAATATCTCATTATTTTCATCCTACACACCCTTTAAACATTCATTAAGAATATTATTCCCCAAAAATTGCTAATGTTTACGTATGGGATGAATTCTTTTCTTTCATTTTTTATTCAACTATTCCTATATAGGAAAACCTTGTAGCATATTGTATAATAGACTTTTATCCAATCGTTTAGACGATTCAATGATCTAATTCAATTAAGAAAGGGTAGTCTTCAAGTTAGCCCCAAAATTGAATTACGTTTTGCACAAATAATAAAATTCGAGTTAGAAAATCTATTCTAAATTTAGTATGATATCCACATGTGATATAAAAGAAGGGGTTAAAAAAATGAGCGTATTAAACGTACAAAACTTAAGCCACGGTTTCGGTGATCGTGCGATATTTAATGATGTGTCTTTTCGACTTTTAAAAGGGGAACACGTTGGACTTGTTGGGGCAAATGGTGAAGGGAAATCTACTTTCATGAATATTGTGACCGGCAAGCTGCAACCTGACGAGGGGAAAGTACAGTGGTCACGAAAAGTTCGTGTTGGTTATTTAGATCAGCATGCCGTACTTCAAAAAGGGACTACGATGCGTGAAGCTTTGAGTACTGCTTTTCAATATCTTTTTGATGCAGAAGCAGAGATTAATGAGCTTTATGCAAAAATGGGTGATGAAAATGTTGATATCGATTCATTACTTGCAGAAGTTGGAGAGCTACAAGAAACATTAGATAGTAATGATTTCTATCAAATTAATTCAAAAGTGGAGGAAGTGGCTCGTGGTCTAGGATTAGATGATGTTGGACTTGATCGAGATGTAGCTGATCTTAGCGGTGGGCAACGTACGAAAGTTTTGCTGGCTAAGCTATTACTAGAAAAACCTGAAATCCTCTTACTAGATGAGCCTACGAACTATTTAGATGAACAGCATATCGAATGGTTAAAGCGCTATTTACAGGATTATGAGAATGCATTTATCTTGATTTCACATGATATTCCATTTTTGAACAGTGTTGTTAACCTGATCTATCACATGGAAAACCAAGAGTTGAATCGCTATGCTGGTGACTATGACAACTTCGTAAAAATACATGAAATGAAGAAACAACAGCTAGAATCTGCTTACAAGCGTCAACAACAAGAAATTGCAAATTTAAAAGATTTTGTTGCTCGCAACAAGGCAAGTGTCGCAACCCGTAATATGGCAATGTCCCGTCAAAAGAAACTAGACAAAATGGAAATTATTGAATTAGGGAAAGAAAAGCCAAAACCAGAGTTTAAATTCAAAGAAGCTCGCGCAGCTAGTCGTTGGATTTTCACGGCAGAAGATCTTGTTATTGGCTATAACGAACCACTTTCTCGCCCCCTAAATTTGAAAATGGAACGTGGACAAAAAATTGCCTTCGTTGGTGCAAACGGTATTGGTAAATCCACTCTGTTAAAAAGTATTCTTGGATTAATCACCCCAATTTCGGGTACCGTAGAACGCGGTGATTATCAACACATTGGCTACTTCGAGCAAGAAGTGAAAGAGTCCAACTACAATACATGTATTGAAGAAATTTGGAGCGAATTCCCTAGCATGAATCAGGCGGAAGTTCGTGCTGCTCTTGCAAAATGTGGATTAACAACGAAACATATTGAAAGTAAAATCGAAGTCCTTTCTGGTGGGGAAAAAGCCAAAGTTCGCTTATGCAAAATTTTAAACACAGAAACGAACTTATTAATCCTAGATGAGCCTACCAATCACTTGGATGTCGATGCAAAAGAAGAACTGAAACGTGCATTAAAGGAATATCGCGGAAGCATTTTAATGGTATCCCACGAACCTGATTTCTATCGTGAAATCGCGACAGATATTTGGAATTGCGAGGATTGGACTACGAAGGTGTTTTAAGTAAAGATGAAGGGGTACCCATTGCAATTGGGTACCCCTTTTAAAATTTTAATAAAATATTATTTTTTCACACGACATGTAAAATCCAGGCCAAACATAATAACTGGGTTCCTATACTTTATAGTTAAAACTCTAGTACTGATGGAACTAGGTTTATTCGTCTGTTTTATAAACGGTTCAAGCGTGTTTAGGTGGTAGGAATTTTGTTCTTTACGTGTCATAATTCCTTCTACTTTTTAGAATATAAGGAGAATAGGAGAACCATTCCTCTGTTTCCTACTCATCACTCACCAGAAGGAATGGTAATCGGTGCTGATGTACATAACGGGACTCCAAAATTAGGAGAACCATCGGCATTCCAATTGAATTTTTGAATTCTAGCACTTCGTCGCTGGCTTCCTCCTTCTGATTCGGAAGTAGCATGATAAACAATCCAATCTTCTGTCCCGTCAGGAGATTGTGTAAAACTATTATGGCCAGGAGCAAATACCTTATTTTCGATACTTTTCTTGAACACAGGCTCAGTAGATTTAAGCCAAACTTCGGGATTCATGACATCCATATTCTCAGAGATTGTTAACATTCCCAAACTATAATCATCAGACCAAGTGGTACTAGCAGAATAGATTAGAAACAATTTATTATTCCTCTTTAACATTACAGGTCCCTCATTAATCGCCATTCCACCTTGCTTTTCCCAATTATACTCAGGTTTTGATAATAATACGTTGGGACCAGTAAGTGTCCACGGATTTTCCATCTCAACTATATATAGAGCTGATCCATACGCAGGAAAGTTCCCATATCCAGCATATACAAAATAAAGACAACCTTTATGTTCAAAAATCGTTCCATCTAAACCAGGATATTCTGTATTTACATATCCTCTGTCTATCCAATTCCCGCCAAACGGATCTTCCGCCGAATTCTCTAGCACAAATATCTTCCTTGATTGATCATCCCCTATCCCGTCATTTGCCGTGAAATATATATACCATTTCCCATTTATCCGATGAATTTCTGGAGCCCAAATATTAGCACAATTGATTCCTTCACTCGGAGCAGTCCAAATCGTTTTACAATTACCTTGTGCCATTCCACTTAATGTTGGCGACTTCCATAAATCAAGCCTTGTCCTTTTTGTGACCATAAAATAGTAAGTATCTTTATCCTTATACACCCATGGATCTGCCCCAGGTTCTAGAATCGGGTTATAAAAAGTTGATTTCCCCATAACTTCCTCCTCTTACTACGTTTTTAAACTAGAAAACTACATTGCAAATATACTTTTAATAAAGCCTTTGAGTTAGAATCGAAATAATGAGGGCTTTAGTGTAAGGAAATGCTGTTAAGGAAAGCGTTTTCAAATTATAAAAAGGCTTGAACACTTTCTGCTTTAAATAGATATAGCCTCTCTTTTAATAAACCAACTAAATGCTAAAACATGATGCCATTACACATTTTCTCCCCATTTAATCTTATTGAATTTTTATTTCTGTTTGTTTTGGCATTCAATATATCTTTTAAAGTAAGTTCATAATGGTGGCTTCTGGTTTTAAACAGCTGCCATCAAGGAAGAAGGAGTAAGCTCTATTACTCCATTATATTCCCTTTGTTTAGGACCTTGTTCCACCACCTTGTATAATCTTAGCCGCTTATGATATTTCTATCTTAAATAATCCTCGAATTCTATAACATATCCCTACTCTCACCTAAAGTTACCCAATATATTTATTCTCTACCGTCTCTTTCTTTTCCTTTTAAAATTGAATAGGCTACACTTTTTTATGTCAAGTAGATTACAAATCATATATTTGGTGGAGATTCTACTTGACTATAAGAGAATACCGAACGTGTACTGAGAATCTCTAAAATAAATCGTGCAACTGTAACAAACATCTAAAGTATTTTCTATTTATTGGAATATTTTCAGGGTTTTAATAAATAATAAAACGTATCAGAAATTATTTATTCCTAAAGGGAGCTTAAGAAATGGTGTTAAAAGAAAAGGTTTCTTTAAACCAATTATTCAACCTTGTTATTGGATTTAATTTAGGTAGTTCTCTAATTATAGGAATTGGTGTAGATGCAAAACAAGATGCTTGGATTACTGTTTTATGTTCTTCCATAATTGGTATTTTCATTACCTTATTTTACTATCATTTTCACGAAATATTACCTAATAAAAACTTTTCTGAAATGATTGAATACATATTAAATCGTCCAATTTCCATGTTGATTACGTATATATATACTATCTCCTGAATTATTCATAGAAAATCATTAATTGGTTACAATCGTTATTCCAATAAGCTTTTTTGTTAAATGTTAATTCACTTGATAAATGAAAAAAGAATCCATTTCTGATAAGGTTAAAACAACGACGAAATAACCACAGAAAGGATTCTTATAATGGCTACTTTACCGCAAATTACCCTTGATTTCAATCGCAAAATTAAATTGTCAAATGATGGAGGGGATCTGTCCTCCGATACTGGTGAATTTCTTTTTAGGGAATTCGATGAGAAAATTGGATTTTCAAAAACACTAGAAAACCATTTGAGGTTAAACGATTCTAGGGCCTATTACCTCCATTCAAACGAGAACTTATTACGTCAAAAGATTTATCAAATGATTGCGGGCTATTCCGAGGATGATGCAGCTGATCATTTAACGAAAGATCCAGTTTTCACCCAAATCATAGGAACGCCAGCGCTCGCTTCACAACCGAGTTTATCTCGTTTTTACACACGTTTTGATAAAGAGTCTATTGATCATTTAAATCAAGCAAACCAAGAATTACTTGATAAAATCCATTCATTTCGGGGGTCCGAAGCTTTATTTATCGATTTGGATTCAACCCATTCTGATACTTATGGAAATCAAGAGGATTCTTCCTACAATACGCATTATGGAACAATGGGTTTTCATCCATTGGTTGCTTTTGATGGTGCTACAGGTGACTTTCTTAAAGCGAAGCTTCGTCCCGGAAATGTATATACTTCAAATGGTATTGTTGAGTTTATTCAGCCATTAATTGAACACTACAACCAAAAGTTCCCTGAAACGAATTTATTCCTTCGTGGAGACAGTGGGTTTGCCGTCCCCGACTTGTACGAATTGTGTGAAAAGGAATCCGTTTTATATGTGATCCGATTAAAATCTAACCTACAATTACAAAGTCTTGCTAAAGAATACCATCCTTCTTCTGCACCACGAGATGTTTCAGAAACAGAGCGCTATTTTGAAGAAGCCACTTATCAAGCCAAGTCATGGTCGAAACCAAGAAAAGTGATTATCCAATCGGTACGACCAGCTGGTGAATTACTTTTTGCCCATTCCTTTTTTGTTACAAATTTTGAAATAGCTTCTCCAAAAGACATCGTACGAGCTTATCAAAAAAGAGGAACGATGGAAAACTATATCAAGGAATCAAAGAATGGCTTTTATTTGGATCACATGAATAGTCATTCTTTTCAAGTCAACACGGTAAAAATGATGCTAAGCCTGCTTGCTTATAATTTAACGAATTGGTTACGAACCATTTGCTTTCCACAAGGTCAAAAGATGATGCAAATTGATACCATACGTACAAGGCTTATTAAAGTTGCCAGTAAACTAGTGAAATCAGGTAGATCTTATTACTTTAAATTGTCATCAAGTTTTGTCTATCAGAAATTCTTTTGGAACGTATTGGGTCAAATACAAAAACTCCAGATTGAGTAGCTTAACTTGGTTTTACCAACTGAAAAAAATTTAAATTTCAGTTAAGGGGAGAAGTCTGCCTAAAAATAGGACATTTCCAATGGGAAATAAATTAATTAGATTTTAAAGGTTAGAAAATGTTCAATCTTATAAAAAGATAGAAAACTCTCACCTGCATTTTAGAAAAACGTGCATCTTTTAAAGTGCTATGAATATTTCAGG
>NZ_JVDT01000271.1 GCF_001076885.1 Bacillus sp. 522_BSPC | reverse complement strand
TAAAAAGGGAGCTAAAAAAACTCCCACAAAAACTTGACTCAATCGATTCATTTAAAGAATTTGAGCTTTATAGCAATTAATGATATATTTTAAATTATTAAAAAAAAAGGAATATTCAGGGAGTGTCATGCGTTGTCATTAGAAAATGTTCAAATTCATTTAAGTAAATGGAATAGAGAAAAAGATATTCAAGTATTTCAAACGTCTAGCGCTACTGTCTTAGAAGCAGCTGAAACATTAGGGGTAGAGCCAGAAAGAATCGCCAAAACGTTATCTTTCCGGAAAGATGATGATGCCATATTAATAGTTACAGCAGGGGATGCGAAAATTGATAACAAAAAATTTAAGCAAATCTTTGCAGAAAAAGCAAGGATGCTAGCGCCAGAAGAAGTATTGGAAAAAACAGGCCATGCAGTTGGTGGTGTTTGTCCTTTTGGGTTAGTAGAAAATTTGCCTGTCTATATGGATGAATCGCTAAAACGATTTACCACTGTTTTCCCAGCATGTGGAAGCAGTAATTCAGCGATCGAATTGACCAATGAAGAGCTATATATATATAGCAATGCAGTTGATTGGGTAGATGTCTGTAAGGAATGGGAATAAAAGGAATCTCCATCTATGAGCATAAATGATACATAGAAAAGGCTTGTCCAAAAATGGGACAAGCCTTTTGCGTGCTCTTATATTCTTATATTGAGAATTATTATTGAATATGACGATATACGCCAATTACTTTCCCAAGAATGCTTACATTACGAAGAATGATTGGTTCCATTGTACTGTTCTCAGGCTGAAGGCGAATAAAGTCGCGTTCTTTAAAGAATCGTTTAACCGTAGCTTCATCTTCCTCTGTCATTGCAACAACAATGTCTCCGTTGTTAGCAGAATGCTGTTGTCTAACGATAACATAGTCACCATCTAATATTCCTGCTTCAATCATACTTTCTCCCATAATTTCTAGCATGAATATTTGTTCATCACTTGGTGCTAGTCTTTCCGGTAACGGGAAATATTCCTCGACATTCTCGATAGCAGTGATAGGCAACCCCGCTGTAACTTTTCCGACTACAGGTACATTAATAATATTATATTTTGGTATATTACTTTCTTCTAAATCCAATATTTCAATAGCTCTAGGTTTTGTTGGATCACGACGGATTAATCCTTTACTCTCTAATCTTGCTAAATGGCCATGAACAGTTGAACTGGATGCAAGTCCAACAGCCTCTGCAATTTCACGAACAGAAGGTGGATATCCTTTTAGCTTTACTTCTTCTTTTATGTATTCTAGTATGTCTAATTGCCTCTTTGAAAGCTTCTGCATTATACGCACCTCGTTAAATTATTCTTGTACTAATTATAGCACGTTCTATATAAGGATACAAACATAAGTTCTATTTTGTTGTTGACAGGAAACGTTTGTTCGTATTAAACTAATTGCATAAACGAACATACATTCTAAATAAAGGTGGAATTATAAATGTCTAAATTGTGGGAAAAATATTCTTATACTATTATTCTTTTAATTTGTGGTTTTATAGCGTGTATAATGATTGTAGCGAATACTGGACAACCAGATTCTAGTAAATATGTGTCGATTACGGTAAAAAATGGTGAAACGGTATGGCAATTATCTAATGAATATGCCGGATCCTATAATATGACCAAAAAACAATTTATTAAATGGATTGAAGAGCATAATAATGTAGCTGCAAATAATATTTCAGCAGGAGAAGAATTAGTCATTCCAGTAAAAGTAGAGGATCATCAATTAATGTTAGCATCAGAATAATAGAAAAGGAATCTAGTAAGTAATGATGAATAAAAAGAATGAAAAGAATGCAATAATCTATTGTCGAGTGAGTACAGATAAAGAAGAACAGACAACTTCCCTAGCAAGGCAGGAAGAGGAATTAGTAGAGTTAGCAAATAAAATGGATTTTCAAGTGAAAAGAATCATATCGGAAAGAGCCAGTGGTTACGACTTAGATAGAGAAGGGCTACTTGAGCTTTTATCGATTATAAAAGAAGAAGAAATTTCGTCGATTTTAATACAGGATGAAACAAGATTAGGAAGGGGAAATGCAAGGATAGCGATTCTTCATTGCATTTTAAAGGAAAATGTTAAACTTTATAGTATCTCTTCCTCAGGAGAGCTTACTCTTTCAGAAGCCGATACGATGGTTTTACAGATTGTTAGCATAGTGGAAGAATATCAACGGAAAATACATAATTTAAAGATAAAAAGAGGCATGAGAAGAGCTGTAGAAAATGGGTATCGCCCAGACAAGAATTTAAAAAACTTAGGGGATCATTCAGGTCGACAGAAGTTAGATGTTCCCATAGAGGAAATCGTAAAACTAAAGCAAAATGGGTTAACATTTACAGAAATAACCTCCACTTTAAAGGGACTTGGATATCATTTTTCAAAGGCGACTATTCATCGCAGATATCAAGAATATATGGAGAAGCTATAATAGGAAAGACTAGATTACTTCTATGCTATGCTTAAAAATAGGAATGTACATGTATTTATGATATAATAGATTTTCAATTAGCCAGTTCATTTTTATAGACTGAGCTTTTTATTTTTGCTTTTATAAATAACCACCTTTAGTCCATACATGTAAACACAGCAAAAGTAAATGAAGAAGACTATTAAACAGAAATCATATACTATTTCTATAAAGGAGTTTAAAATGTTTCCTAAAAATAAACTTGATCGCATAAATGAACTTGCAAAAAAGAAAAAAGAGAATGGCCTAACACATGAAGAAGCAAAAGAACAAACTAAGCTCCGTGGTGAGTATTTGAAAAATTTCCGTTCCACAATGGTAAATACGATTGAAAATGTAAAGATTTTTGATCCAAAAGGTAATGATGTAACACCACAAAAAGTGAAAGATATACAAAACAAAAAAAAGATGCACTAAGTTTCATGCTCGCGTCCTAAAAAAAGGGCTGTTGTTTATGAACGAAGAAAAATATATAAACCTGAAATATTCATAGCACTTTAAAAGATGCACGTTTTTCTAAAATGCAGGTGAGAGTTTTCTATCTTTTTATAAGATTGAACATTTTCTAACCTTTAAAATCTAATTAATTTATTTCCCATTGGAAATGTCCTATTTTTAGGCAGACTTCTCCCCTTAACTGAAATTTAAATTTTTTTCAGTTGGTAAAACCAAGTTAAGCTACTCAATCTGGAGTTTTTGTATTTGACCCAATACGTTCCAAAAGAATTTCTGATAGACAAAACTTGATGACAATTTAAAGTAATAAGATCTACCTGATTTCACTAGTTTACTGGCAACTTTAATAAGCCTTGTACGTATGGTATCAATTTGCATCATCTTTTGACCTTGTGGAAAGCAAATGGTTCGTAACCAATTCGTTAAATTATAAGCAAGCAGGCTTAGCATCATTTTTACCGTGTTGACTTGAAAAGAATGACTATTCATGTGATCCAAATAAAAGCCATTCTTTGATTCCTTGATATAGTTTTCCATCGTTCCTCTTTTTTGATAAGCTCGTACGATGTCTTTTGGAGAAGCTATTTCAAAATTTGTAACAAAAAAGGAATGGGCAAAAAGTAATTCACCAGCTGGTCGTACCGATTGGATAATCACTTTTCTTGGTTTCGACCATGACTTGGCTTGATAAGTGGCTTCTTCAAAATAGCGCTCTGTTTCTGAAACATCTCGTGGTGCAGAAGAAGGATGGTATTCTTTAGCAAGACTTTGTAATTGTAGGTTAGATTTTAATCGGATCACATATAAAACGGATTCCTTTTCACACAATTCGTACAAGTCGGGGACGGCAAACCCACTGTCTCCACGAAGGAATAAATTCGTTTCAGGGAACTTTTGGTTGTAGTGTTCAATTAATGGCTGAATAAACTCAACAATACCATTTGAAGTATATACATTTCCGGGACGAAGCTTCGCTTTAAGAAAGTCACCTGTAGCACCATCAAAAGCAACCAATGGATGAAAACCCATTGTTCCATAATGCGTATTGTAGGAAGAATCCTCTTGATTTCCATAAGTATCAGAATGGGTTGAATCCAAATCGATAAATAAAGCTTCGGACCCCCGAAATGAATGGATTTTATCAAGTAATTCTTGGTTTGCTTGATTTAAATGATCAATAGACTCTTTATCAAAACGTGTGTAAAAACGAGATAAACTCGGTTGTGAAGCGAGCGCTGGCGTTCCTATGATTTGGGTGAAAACTGGATCTTTCGTTAAATGATCAGCTGCATCATCCTCGGAATAGCCCGCAATCATTTGATAAATCTTTTGACGTAATAAGTTCTCGTTTGAATGGAGGTAATAGGCCCTAGAATCGTTTAACCTCAAATGGTTTTCTAGTGTTTTTGAAAATCCAATTTTCTCATCGAATTCCCTAAAAAGAAATTCACCAGTATCGGAGGACAGATCCCCTCCATCATTTGACAATTTAATTTTGCGATTGAAATCAAGGGTAATTTGCGGTAAAGTAGCCATTATAAGAATCCTTTCTGTGGTTATTTCGTCGTTGTTTTAACCTTATCAGAAATGGATTCTTTTTTCATTTATCAAGTGAATTAACATTTAACAAAAAAGCTTATTGGAATAACGATTGTAACCAATTAATGATTTTCTATGAATAATTCAGG
>NZ_JVDT01000270.1 GCF_001076885.1 Bacillus sp. 522_BSPC | reverse complement strand
TTCACTTTGCCTTACAGGGATTAAAAGGTTTTTAAAAAATGAGAGAATCAACAGTTGGAAGAACAAAACCAATTGGAAAGCGGATACAAACTTAGAGGTTTTACTTTATAAAAAAGGGAGCTAAAAAAACTCCCACAAAAACTTGACTCAATCAGAGGAAGGTCGACTTACTGTGGTACCTCGAGTCCATCGGACAGTCTGACACCAACGATCAAGGTGCACCAACAATTGTCGCTCTCTTTGAGAAGCACGCATGGGAGATTAACCCTATTCTGGTTGTTGCACCAGCCTCCATAATTAGTGGCCGTAGAAAGGATGCTTTTTTATGCAAGTAGTTGTGGAACGTGCATGTGGGTTAGATGTTCATAAGAACAGTATAACCGCATGTGTAGTTACTCCAGAGGGAAAGGAGATTAAAACCTTTTCTACTATGACTGTATTTTTATTAGAACTAGTAGACTGGGTGAAGGAACATGGATGCACACAAGTGGCGATGGAAAGTACTGGGGTATACTGGAAGCCAATTGTCAATTTATTAGAATTGGAGGAAATCGGTTATTTAGTTGTCAATGCCCAACATATCAAAGCAGTTCCTGGAAGAAAGACAGATGTAAAAGATGCCGAGTGGATCTGTGAATTACTCCGACATGGATTACTAAAAGGTAGCTATATTCCAAATAGAGATCAACGAGAATTAAGAGAACTTGTTAGATATCGCCGAAGTATGGTGGAGGAACGAGCACGACAACATAATCGAATCCAAAAAGTACTGGAAGGTGCCAATATTAAATTAGGATCCGTTGTTTCCGATATTTTTGGAGTATCAAGCCGAGAAATGCTTCAATCGATCGCTGATGGCGAAGACAACGTGGAGATATTAGCTAATTCAGCTAGAGGAAAGTTAAAAGAGAAAAAACAGGAACTAGAACTTTCCCTTCAAGGAAGAATAACTGCCCATCAACGTATGATGTTAAAGTCGATTTTAAGCCATATAGATTTTTTGACAAAACATATTGAAATGATTGATGAGGAGATCGAATCTAGATTAGAACCATCCAAGGAAGATATAGAAAGATTAGATTCTATTCCAGGGATTGCCATTCCTACTGCCCAACAGATTTTAGCTGAAATCGGAAATAAAGTGGGGGAACAGTTTCCAACTGCAGCTCATTTATGTTCATGGGCGGGAGTTGTACCAGGGCACAATGAAAGTGCGGGTAAAAAGAAATCATCTAAGACGAAAAAAGGGAATAAATACTTACGGTCAGCATTGATAGAGGCGGCTCATTCGGTTGCAAGATCAAAAACCTATCTCGGTGCGCTTTATAGAAGAATTTGTGCGAGAAAAGGAAGAAAGAGAGCTGGAATGGCTGTTGCCCATGCGATGTTGAGAATTGCCTATTACCTCTTAACCCGTAAGGAATATTATGTTGATCTTGGAGAAGATCATTTTGATAAACAAAAACAACAGTCAATTGTTAGTTATTCCGTAAAAAGGTTAGAGAAACTTGGCTACCAAGTAATCATCTCAAAAGTATCTTAAGCAAACGGACCATTCATAAATTGGAATATGCGCTCTCTTTCAAAAAACACGAATGAGCTGCGTCGTATTTAGTATTGCCAAATTTCCAAGATGACAACAGTTTATTTTCATGGGAGTAAGACTCCCCCCTCAAGCATATGAGAATACGAGGAAGCTAGGTGGGAGATCAACTGTCCGTAAAGGTCCGATTGGTTCAACTAACCATCAGTGGGGGAGGAAGGAAACCCCCACTGATGGAAGTTTCACTTTATGTGTCATAATCACATTTGTTTCCGCAGCCTTTAAAATTTCCTCTACACCTGGAAAAGGCCTCACTTCACTAACAACAATTCCTTTATTCATCTGCTTAATCTCATTTCGTTGCTCTTCTGTTAAGTGAAAATACTCAATTGCATGGGAGAAAGAAACTTTCAACTCTTTATAAATAGCTGCCTTATCCACCTTTTCTTCCAATACTGTATAAAGAATATCTGTATAAGCAGGATATGTATCAAATAACGTACCATCAAAATCCCAAAGAATATTCAAATTTTACTCCTCCATAAATACTGTTTTCTTACATGGTAATATACTTATTTTGGAAAGTCTATTGGGAGATTGCTAGAGGAGGAGTTAGGGGGTGAAGATGAACACCAAAAAGCAGAAGAGGCAGGAGAAAAGTAGTGTTCATCAAGTGAATGAAAGCCAAAAGTAGAGGAGGCAGGAGAAAAGTGGCGTTCATCAAGTGGATGAACGCCAAAAAGCAAAGGAGATAGGAGAAAAGTGGTTTTCATCAAGTGGATGAAAACCAAAAAGCAAAGGAGATAAGAGAAAAGTAGAAATGATAATTTAAATATGTACAAACGTGCTTGAATAAAGATGTACAAAATTGATTATGAATTACATACTAATATTGGGTGATTAGTATGTACATAAAGTTAAATATTGAAACAGATTTTGAGATTAAGAGTCTTTCAGATTTAGGAAAATTCAAACAAGTAATGGAGCAGTTAAAGATGAAAATTAATAAAAGTGAATTAGCTAGGGAATTAGGGGTAGATCGTAGAACAATCGATAAATATCTCAATGGGTTTATTCCAAAACGTACAAGGAAAAAGGCATCTATGCTTGATGAATATTATGAAATTATAGCCGCACTTTTATCGGAGGATTCGAAACAGAAGTTTTATTATCGGAGGGTGCTTTGGCAATATTTAAAAGATAATCATGGTCTTGATTGTTCGGCTTCTACATTTAGGGCGTATATAGCTAGAATACCAGAATTTAAAGCTTATTTTGATGAGGACAAAAAGATTGCCTCCCCCAAAGGGGCAGCTCGTTTTGAAACAGCACCAGGTAAACAAGCACAACTAGATTGGAAAGAAAGTATTCTATTTGATACTAAGGATGGTCAACAGGTAGAAGTGAATGTGGCCGTTCTTGTTCTTTCTTATTCAAGGTTCCGCACGTTCCATCTAAGTATCTCTAAATCACAAAGTACATTGTTTTCGTTTTTAACGGAAACATTTGAAGCACTTGGTGGTGTTCCTTCAGAGATAATTACGGACAATATGAAAACAGTTATGGATGAAGCTAGAACAGAATTTTCTAGCGGAAAAGTGAATAATAAGTTTGCACAATTCGCTAACGACTTTGGTTTTAAAGTAAAACCTTGTGTAGCAGGCAGACCACGTACAAAAGGAAAAGTAGAAACAACGATGAAACTATTAGATGAAATTCATGCTTATCAAGGTCAACTGACCTTAGAAGAATTACACCGATTTGTACAGGATTTATGTAATCGAGTCAATCATGAGGTACATCAGGGGACTGGCAAGATACCAGTATTAGAATTTAAAAAAGAAAAGAACCTCTTACACCAGCTACCAACTGTCCAAGTAAGAGATTTCTATCGAATCAATCATAAGCTTGTAAAGGTGAATGCCTCCAACATGATTTCTTACAAATCGAATCAATACTCGGTACCAGCAAAATACCAAGGAAAGAGAGTTGGACTACAAGTGTATGATGATCAAATATGGGTTTATTATAACACGGAGCTCATCGCACAACATCCCTTAAGTGGGAAGAAATTAAATTATCAAGAAACCCACTATCAGGAATCACTAGGGGTTTCTATGCCTAACTATCCTAATATTGATGAGTTAGCGAAAAAGAACTTAGCAGCGATTGGAGAAGTGTATAAATAATGAATCAAGTAACAACAAATCATCAGCAATTATTAAAGAATCTAGAGTATCTGGGGCTTAAGCAAATGACGTTACATTTAAATGAAGTCATAGACTTTAGTGTAAATAATCAATTGTCCTTTAATGATACTTTGATTAAATTAACGAACTATGAAATTGATGTCCGAGAGCAAAATATGACACAGGCAATGGTGAAAGTAGGTGCATTCCCACATCGTAAAGAAATAACTGATTTCGATTTTGATTTTCAACCCTCCATTAACCGACAACAAATCTTAGATTTTTTAACGCTCCGTTTTATAGAGGAGAATGAAAATATCGTTTTCTTGGGTACAAGTGGTGTTGGAAAGACCCATTTGGCCACTTCAATCGGAATTGCCGCAGCGAAGAAACGAACTAGTACTTATTTTATTAAGTGCCATGATTTAATCCAGAATTTGAAGAAAGCACGGTTGGAAAACCGTTTAGAAAGTCGTTTAAAGCATTATGCCAAGTACAAGCTTTTAATCGTAGATGAAATTGGTTACTTGCCAATAGATGCGGAAGATGCGAAGCTCTTTTTTCAGCTCATTGACATGAGATACGAAAAGAAAAGTACGATTCTCACTACAAATGTAAATTTCAAAGAGTGGGATACAATTTTTCAAGAGACTAAACTAGCGAATGCGATTTTAGATCGTATTTTACATCACGCAACTGTCGTAACCATTGTAGGTGATTCTTATCGATTAAAGGCTCATTTAACGCAAGAAAACGAGTGATTTTGTACATCCTTACGCAAGCAAAATTGTACATATTTGTGTTGACATTTATA
>NZ_JVDT01000269.1 GCF_001076885.1 Bacillus sp. 522_BSPC | reverse complement strand
AAAACCTCATTTAATTTGGAGAACTAGACTTTTTCAGTGCCCTCAAAATTTCAATATGATTTTTATAGTAACAAAAGATTAACGATTTGTCTTTTATTTAGACATGACACTTTTATTTTTTTATCTTTCCCCAAAAGCAGAAACAATTAACAAAATGCTCTCTAAAGCAATTGGGTATAGTAAAAAAGAGAATAAAGGAGAGAGGGATTTTATGAAGCTTGATATCATTGGAGATATTCATGGATGCTATGAGGAGTTTAAACTTTTAACAGAGAAATTAGGTTATAGATGGGATCAGAATTATCCACAGCATCCAGCAGGGAGAAAACTAGCGTTTGTTGGAGATTTAACAGATCGCGGCCCTGCTTCCTTAGCTGTAATAGAAACTGTTTATTTATTACTCAAAAAGGATTTGGCTTATTACGTACCTGGAAACCATTGCGATAAATTGTATCGTTTTTTCTTAGGACGAAATGTGAAAATTGCCCATGGTCTAGAAACAACCGTAGAAGAATGGAAGCAATTAAATAAAAGAGAACAGGAAAGAATAAGAAAAATGTTTAAAGAATTATATGAGAATGCACCATTATATCATGTGCTTGACAATCAAAAGCTTGTTATTGCTCATGCTGGCATTCGGGAGGATTACATTGGCCAATATCATAATAAAGTAAAAACATTCGTACTGTATGGGGATATCACAGGCGAGGTACATGGAGACGGTTCACCTGTAAGAAGAGATTGGGCAAAATATTATAAAGGAAAATCCATCATTGTTTATGGACATACACCAGTAAGCAATGTAAGAGAAATCCATCGTACCTATAACATTGATACAGGCGCAGTATTTGGAGGAAAATTAACAGCACTAAAATATCCAGAACTAACTAGCGAATCTGTCCCATCCAGTATGCCTTTTATTGCAGAGAAATTCCGTACTTTTGATGAAGAGTAGGAAACAAGGATAGGTGAGTGAATTAATAAAGAGTTAGAGATCTGTCTTCGATCCTTAACTCTTTGTCATTTTTTGCTTCAACCTTTTCATATCGTCCGGGAGATCAATTGTAAAAGTCATTGTTTGTTTTGAAACTGGATGTGTAAATTTAATAAAAAAACAATGTAATGCTTGCCGATCAATATCGATTCTTTTCCCACCATATAAGTCATCCCCATGAAGTGGGTGTCCTTTATAAGAAAGATGTACTCGTATTTGATGAGTTCTTCCTGTCTCAAGTGTTAATTCTACTATAGAATAATCTACATCCTGTGATAAGACTTGATAATGGGTAATGGCTGTTTGCCCATCTTCTCGAACTTCTCTTTTAATTATACTGTCTTGGCACCTGCCAATTGGCTCATTAATTATATCACGTAAGGGAGAAATTTCCCCTTCTGCAATAGCGATATATTTTCTTTTTACATCTCCAGTTTTTTGTTGCTCACTCAGTAAATGATGAATATGGCGATGCTTCGCAATAAGTACTAATCCTGATGTATCTCGATCTAAGCGTGTAACAATATGAGTTGTTGCTTCAATGCCCTGCTTTTTATAGTAATCAACTAAGGCATTTGCCAAACTGCCTGTAGGATGCTCTCTTGAAGGGATCGTATTCATCCTAGCATTTTTTTGCACGATAAGAATATACTCATCCTCAAAGATTATGTTTAAAGGAATGGATTCTGGTGTTAATCCACTACTAGGCAACTCAGGCGGAAAGAGAACAACTAAATGATCATCCCTTTTTAAAAAATAGCGAACGTTTTCTTCTTGATCGTTTACCAGGATTTTTCCACCTTTAAACTTTATATCTGTTAAAGCTGCCTTTGAGATACATTGTGTTTTCAAAAATTCTTTAATGGTAATGCCTGCTTCATGCTGTATAACCCACTCTAACAAAAAGCTCAAACTATCGCTCCTGTCTATTTCTTATTCAGAAATGAAAGAATCATGTACTCGTTTCCAAAATGGGAACGAACGAAATCTTGCAAACCGTACTTTTTCTTCTGCTACACGATATTGAATCGAATGTACTTTTTTATGTAATAGATTCAAATGATCAATCGAAATTTGAAAATTCGGTTCATTAACTGGCTTTAAAACACATGTATGATGTTTTGGTAAAATCAATGGGGAGCCAACCGTTCTAAAAACACGATTATTAATGGACGCCATTTCTGCCAGCTGAATGGCTTCAATGGAAGGATGTACAATTGCCCCACCTAATGCTTTGTTATAGGCAGTACTTCCAGAAGGTGTTGAGACACAAAGACCATCTCCTCTAAACCGCTCGAAATGCTTACCGCTCATTTCCACATCCATGACAAAGGTTCCTTCTATACTTTTCACCGTTGATTCATTTAATGCTAAGTATCTCGTTTCCTTCTCTTCGTTCTGATATCGTACAACCACTTCCAATATTGGATATTCAATGATGTTATAAGGCGTTTTCGCTATCGCAATCACTAGTTTTTCCAATTCAGCTGGAGTCCAATCTGCATAGAATCCTAAATGACCTGTATGCATACCAACAAATGCTGTTTTGTCTAAACGATTGCTGTAGCGATGAAATGCATATAGAAGTGTTCCATCTCCCCCTACAGAGATAACAATATCTGGCTCTTCTTCATCATATTGAAGTTCAAAATCAAGTAAGTATTGTTTGATTATTTGCACTAAGTTTTCGGATTTTGAATCACCCTTTGAGGTTACGGCAAATTTCATTGTTTAGTAGCTCCTCTTCTCAGTTTAGGAATGCAGAATATATATTTTTAACTTAGGAAAAAAATACTAACTATTCTTGTCATTTTCTTTTTTTCGATTAAAGAAAGCTTGTGCTTCTTGAATTTCTCCACGGATTAAGGACATTTCTTTATCTAAACGAAAGGCTGCTTCAGCAGCTCCCTGCAACCTCATTTTAATATCTTCGGGAAATTGGCCCTTATACTTATAATTCAGTGAATGTTCAATCGTCGCCCAAAAGTTCATCGCAAGGGTACGAATTTGGATCTCAACTAGGAGCTTCTTTTCCCCAGTAATGGTTTGTACTGGATAGACAATTACCACATGATAGGAACGATAGCCGCTTTCTTTACTATGTAATATGTAATCTCTTTCTTCTACAATTTCAAAATCATTTCTTTGTCTTAATAGTTCAACTACTCTTATAATATCGTCAACAAATGGACACATCATACGAAGTCCTGCAATATCTTGCATTTCCGTTTCTAATTTGTCTAAAGGAATTCCTTTTTCATTCGCCTTATCTAATATACTTGCAATCGGCTTTACGCGCCCTGTTACAAATTCGATTGGAGAATGCTCCTCTTCATGATCAAATTGTCGTCGCATTCCTTTTAGTTTAACCTTTAATTCATCCACTGCCTGTTTGTAGGGAGCCAAAAATTGATCCCACTGTTTCATATATAACACCTCATTTCCAAGGTTTCTTTTTGAGACGAGGTATTTCACTTATAGAAAATCTGTTAATTTATTCTTGTTCTCTATACAGGAAGACTAGCACCTAATTTATCCCATTCACTGTGCCGTTGTACCTGCCAAAACTAATCAACAAATTTTATAGAAAAACGGATGAAACCGCTTTTTCCATATCCTCTCCATAATTTCCATTTCCTCGAATATTTTCAATTAAATATTCCAATTCCTCTTTAAAATTCTCAAGCAATAATTCCCCATTTAAAGCCTTAATAAAGAATGCATTATTTGCTTCTAATGCCACTTTACAATCCTTCCACACCATTTCTGGAATTTCTAGATAAACATATTCATTTTCTTTTTCAAGTAAATATATAAACGCAAGAGAATCAGAGTCAACCAGCATTTGACCACTTGCCTTTGTGTTCTCTAAATTCGCATCCTCCTGCAATTGAAATACCAGTTCATTTTCTCTTACAATACTCTCTGTAATCTTCCATTTTTGTTTCATCATTCACCCTCCAACTATGCATTATTTTACCACAACCAAAAGAATTATCATAGAAAAGCGCAAGGTACCCGTTTAGGGGCGTGTGGGATGGAGCGACCTTTCCTGAGATATATAAATGTCAACACAAATATGTACAATTTTGCTTGCGTAAGGATGTACAAAATCACTCGTTTTCTTGCGTTAAATGAGCCTTTAATCGATAAGAATCACCTACAATGGTTACGACAGTTGCGTGATGTAAAATACGATCTAAAATCGCATTCGCTAGTTTAGTCTCTTGAAAAATTGTATCCCACTCTTTGAAATTTACATTTGTAGTGAGAATCGTACTTTTCTTTTCGTATCTCATGTCAATGAGCTGAAAAAAGAGCTTCGCATCTTCCGCATCTATTGGCAAGTAACCAATTTCATCTACGATTAAAAGCTTGTACTTGGCATAATGCTTTAAACGACTTTCTAAACGGTTTTCCAACCGTGCTTTCTTCAAATTCTGGATTAAATCATGGCACTTAATAAAATAAGTACTAGTTCGTTTCTTCGCTGCGGCAATTCCGATTGAAGTGGCCAAATGGGTCTTTCCAACACCACTTGTACCCAAGAAAACGATATTTTCATTCTCCTCTATAAAACGGAGCGTTAAAAAATCTAAGATTTGTTGTCGGTTAATGGAGGGTTGAAAATCAAAATCGAAATCAGTTATTTCTTTACGATGTGGGAATGCACCTACTTTCACCATTGCCTGTGTCATATTTTGCTCTCGGACATCAATTTCATAGTTCGTTAATTTAATCAAAGTATCATTAAAGGACAATTGATTATTTACACTAAAGTCTATGACTTCATTTAAATGTAACGTCATTTGCTTAAGCCCCAGATACTCTAGATTCTTTAATAATTGCTGATGATTTGTTGTTACTTGATTCATTATTTATACACTTCTCCAATCGCTGCTAAGTTCTTTTTCGCTAACTCATCAATATTAGGATAGTTAGGCATAGAAACCCCTAGTGATTCCTGATAGTGGGTTTCTTGATAATTTAATTTCTTCCCACTTAAGGGATGTTGTGCGATGAGCTCCGTGTTATAATAAACCCATATTTGATCATCATACACTTGTAGTCCAACTCTCTTTCCTTGGTATTTTGCTGGTACCGAGTATTGATTCGATTTGTAAGAAATCATGTTGGAGGCATTCACCTTTACAAGCTTATGATTGATTCGATAGAAATCTCTTACTTGGACAGTTGGTAGCTGGTGTAAGAGGTTCTTTTCTTTTTTAAATTCTAATACTGGTATCTTGCCAGTCCCCTGATGTACCTCATGATTGACTCGATTACATAAATCCTGTACAAATCGGTGTAATTCTTCTAAGGTCAGTTGACCTTGATAAGCATGAATTTCATCTAATAGTTTCATCGTTGTTTCTACTTTTCCTTTTGTACGTGGTCTGCCTGCTACACAAGGTTTTACTTTAAAACCAAAGTCGTTAGCGAATTGTGCAAACTTATTATTCACTTTTCCGCTAGAAAATTCTGTTCTAGCTTCATCCATAACTGTTTTCATATTGTCCGTAATTATCTCTGAAGGAACACCACCAAGTGCTTCAAATGTTTCCGTTAAAAACGAAAACAATGTACTTTGTGATTTAGAGATACTTAGATGGAACGTGCGGAACCTTGAATAAGAAAGAACAAGAACGGCCACATTCACTTCTACCTGTTGACCATCCTTAGTATCAAATAGAATACTTTCTTTCCAATCTAGTTGTGCTTGTTTACCTGGTGCTGTTTCAAAACGAGCTGCCCCTTTGGGGGAGGCAATCTTTTTGTCCTCATCAAAATAAGCTTTAAATTCTGGTATTCTAGCTATATACGCCCTAAATGTAGAAGCCGAACAATCAAGACCATGATTATCTTTTAAATATTGCCAAAGCACCCTCCGATAATAAAACTTCTGTTTCGAATCCTCCGATAAAAGTGCGGCTATAATTTCATAATATTCATCAAGCATAGATGCCTTTTTCCTTGTACGTTTTGGAATAAACCCATTGAGATATTTATCGATTGTTCTACGATCTACCCCTAATTCCCTAGCTAATTCACTTTTATTAATTTTCATCTTTAACTGCTCCATTACTTGTTTGAATTTTCCTAAATCTGAAAGACTCTTAATCTCAAAATCTGTTTCAATATTTAACTTTATGTACATACTAATCACCCAATATTAGTATGTAATTCATAATCAATTTTGTACATCTTTATTCAAGCACGTTTGTACATATTTAAATTATCATTTCTA
>NZ_JVDT01000007.1 GCF_001076885.1 Bacillus sp. 522_BSPC | reverse complement strand
CTAATGTCCAATGAAGGGCATCTAAAGTATTAAATAAAAAATGAGGATTAATCTGAGCTTGCAGTGCTCTTAATTCACTACGGCTCCGAATTATTTCCTTTTGATATACCATTGTGATCAAATGATTGGTTTCTTTTACAAGCTGATTATATGTACTGTTTAATTCGTTTATTTCATTTACAGAAGAGATATTAGGTGTCGATGGCAAAGAGCCTTCGCTTGCAAATCTCATCGTATTTGTTAGCCGAATAATGGGTCTAGTAATAATATTGGATAGAAAGAATGAGCAGATGAAATATATTAATAATCCAATGAAGCCAGCTAAGAGGATACTTGTTCTTACCACCGTTATCCCTTTTGTTAACGTACTGAACGGCGTTAGGATGAGAACCGTCCAACCAGTTACATTAGAAAAATTCTTGGTAATCATGTAATCCCTTTCATTAATTTGAACAATTTTTTTATCCCTCTCCACAATTGACTCACTTGATTGCTCAAAATTTGTAATAATCGGTTTATTTAATTCGTCTAAAAGCATAAAATATTGATTTATTTCACCTGTAAGCGCTTGATTTGCAAACTTAAAATAATTTCCATAAATACTAAAAAGTAAATATCCCCCATTTGCAAAACTTCGATTAATAAGGTTTACCCTTCTGATAACCAGAAAATAATTGCTGTCATTGGGATCCTCGCCGATCCACACAAGGCTTCCTTTTGCGTCATCCGCCTTCTTCACCCATCTTGTATCGAGACTAGTCATTAGATTAGCATTATCCAGAGGCAAAATTCGTGTATGATTCCTAGTAAATAATTGAAAGGAAAAAATGCCATCTGAATTAGCGGTTATTGTATTAACCGTCCCCATCAAATCTTGTTTCTCTTGAAAAGCTACATGTTTTTGATCATATTCTTTCGTCAAAAGCTTTTGTACTTTATCATTAGTGGCTACAAGCTTTGATGCCATATTTAATTGTTCATATAAGGTTTCGATTCTGCCATTTGCTTCGACTGCCACTTGCTGTATTTGTTTTTCAGCATTATTTTCTAATAATGAAGATACCTGATTAAATATCAATATACTAACAAATAAAAGAACGACTATCATAACAGATAAAAAAACAAACAAGATTTGATTTCTTAATGTATTCCATTTTCTTAATAAATTGAACATCTATTTATCGCCTTTCTCTTTATTTGCACCATTATTATACCAAATAATCACAAACTTTGTTTATTCGTTATACAAATAAACATTAGTTGCAAAAAAAGAGAGTCTGTTCCATTCTTTTGTAAGAAGTCAGACTCTTTCTTTATTACTATATATCATTATTTATTCCTTTTTGTCTATACTTATTGAATAATCGTTACTCTATTTTTCTTTTGCAACTTTCTTTGTATGCCCCTCATTAAGAGTAGCTTTACGATTCTTCTTGTAGGAGGAATTAACATAATAGCTCCTACAATATCTGTTAAAAATCCTGGGAAAAGTAATAGTAATCCCCCAATTAAAACACAAAAGCTATCTAGTATAGCGTCTCCAGGCATGATTCCTTGATTTAATTGAACCTGCACATTACGAATTGCCTTTAATCCCTGTTTCTTTAATAATATAGCTCCAAGAATTCCTGTTCCTATTACAACAAATAAAGTTTCTGGTATTCCAATTAAATTTCCTGCTAAGAGAAAGATTATAAGCTCTATTATTGGCAATAACAGCAAGCTAATGAAAAAATTTCGCAAAAATTGTCACCGCCCTTCTCTTGTCTACCTACTTATATTATACCTTTTTTCCTTTGCTGAGGATAGTAGACCGCCTTTCGTCCCACTGTTTATTTATGGTAATATCTTTTAATTTATCTTTAGCATTATTTTTATAGGTGGTTTGGCGGAGGGGGCATGGAGGTGCTCTGTTTCCATTTTTCGGTGAATATTATGAAAAGCTATTTTTCATTTCCGTTGCCAATGTAGCTTTCTTCCTTTCCTTGAACACTACCTTTTTTCTAACTACTATCGTGGCTATCATCAAATTGCTTAACCTTTTCTAACTAGAAAAAAAGAAGAATATCCCTTGCCTTATAGCAAGGATATTCTTCTTTTAATCATTTTTTATAGTACGCTAGCATGTCCGCTATAAACATAACCACTACGGGAATCAACAGTTATATCTTGTCCATCCTTTAAGATACTTGTTGCGTTTTCTACTCCAACGATAACAGGGATCCCAATGTTTAAGCCTACAACAGCTGCATGGCTTGTTAAGCCGCCTTCTTCCACAATTACTGCACTACATTTTTCTAATGCAGGCACCATATCGCGATCTGTTGCATTTGTCACAAGAATCGAACCAAAATTAACTTTATCTAGCGCTTCTTTAGCAGTAGTAGCGATTACAGCTTTACCAAATGCTGTCTTACGGCCAATTCCTTGTCCTTTAGCAAGAACATCTCCAATTACATGAATTTTCATGATGTTTGTTGTACCTGCTTCTCCAACAGGAAGACCTGCTGTAATAACTACTAAATCACCATGTGTAACAATAGAGCTGTTAACACCTTCTTGAACTGCTACATCTAGCATTTCATCTGTTGATTCTGATTTTTGGCTTAAGCGTGGATATACTCCCCAAACTAGCGCTAATTGTCTTTGAATACTTGCATCATATGTTACAGCGACAATTGGAGCTTCTGGACGGTATTTAGAAATCATTCTTGCAGTGTGACCGCTACCAGTTGGTGTAATTACTGCTTTTACTTCTAAATTTAATGCTGTATGGGCAACAGATTGTCCGATTGAATCCGTAATGGAATGCTCAGAATCTTTGCTGCGTTTCGATAATATTTCTTTATAATTTAATGCTTCTTCTGCTCTTGAAGCAATATTATTCATTGTTTGTACAGCTTCTACTGGGTAGGATCCTGCAGCTGTTTCACCTGATAGCATAATTGCATCTGTGCCATCAAAGATTGCATTTGCTACGTCACTTGCTTCTGCGCGAGTAGGACGTGGATTACGTTGCATAGAATCTAACATTTGTGTTGCAGTAATAACAGGTTTCCCTAAAGTATTACATTTTTTAATTAATAATTTTTGTACTAATGGTACTTCCTCAGCAGGGATTTCTACTCCTAAATCACCACGGGCAACCATTAATCCATCAGAAACCTCTAAAATTTCATCAATATTATCCACACCTTCTTGGTTTTCAATCTTAGGAATAATATGGATATGAGAAGCATTGTTATCTTCTAATAATTGTTTAATTTCTAAAACATCAGATGCACGGCGTACAAAGGATGCTGCGATAAAATCAATTCCTTGTTCAATACCAAAACGAATATCATTTGCATCTTTTTCAGTCATACCAGGAAGCTTTACAGCTACTCCAGGAACGTTTACACCTTTTTTGTTTTTTAATGTTCCTGAATTTAAGATTTTTGTATGTATTTCACCAGCTGTTTTGTCTATTTTCGTTACTTCTAGACCAATTAAGCCGTCATCCAATAGAATTTTGCTACCTGGGTCCACATCATCAATTAATCCTTCATAAGTAACAGAGAATTTTTCTGTAGTACCTTCCACTTCTGTCATTGAAACGATGATATCATTTCCAGCAACTAATTCAATTGCGCCGTCTTTCATGTTATTTGTTCTGATTTCTGGACCTTTCGTATCTAAAAGGATCGCAATATTGTTTCCAGTAATCTCTGCTGCTTCACGAATATTCTTTATTCTAGCACCATGTTCTTCAAAATCGCCATGGGAAAAGTTAAGGCGAGCAACATTCATTCCAGCTTCCATTAATTGCGTTAATTTTTCCACGCTTTCACTTGCAGGACCAATAGTACATACAATCTTTGTTTTACGCATTAATAATTACCTCCGATAAATAATAGTAAAAAAATAATAGCTAATTTCACAGCATTTTAGGAATTTATGAGTTATCTGTACAATGAAATAGACGAGATAATCATAAATTCCTATCGATTTATTAAATAGATAATTCTTTTGATAAGTGATATAAATTACTATCAATCGTGTGTTTACGCGCTAAAGCTTCAATGATATCATAATCAACCAGTTGATTTTTCTCGATACCTACAGCTCGTCCACCTTTACCTTCTACAAGAAGCTCAACTGCATAAGCACCTAGACGGCTCGCTAATACACGGTCTTGAGCAGTAGGGGAACCACCACGCTGCATATGACCTAATACAGATACACGTGTATCGAAATCGGTATTTTCTTCAATCAATTTACCAATTTCAACACCACTTGCAACACCTTCAGCAACGACAATAATACTATGTTTTTTGCCGCGTTCTTGCCCTTTTTTCAATCTGCCAATAATCTCTTCTAAATTAAAGCCTTCTTCAGGGATAAGAATTGTTTCAGCACCACCAGCTAAACCAGCCCATAATGCGATATCGCCAGCATTTCTTCCCATAACTTCAATAATAAATGTTCTTTCATGAGAAGTTGCAGTATCACGGATTTTATCAATTGCATCAATGACTGTGTTTAGTGCCGTATCAAAGCCAATGGTAAATTCTGTTCCAGGTATATCGTTATCAATTGTACCAGGAACGCCTACACAAGGATAACCTTGTTCTGTAAGCGCCTTCGCACCCATATAAGATCCGTCTCCTCCAATAACAACAAGACCATCAATATTATGTTTTTTTAATTGCTCAATTCCTTTTTGTTGTCCTTCTTTTGTTTTGAATTCTTCACAACGTGCAGAGAAAAGGAATGTTCCACCACGATGAATTATATCGCCAACAGAACCAACTTCTAACTTTTTGAAGTTGCCGCTAATTAGTCCCGCATAACCACCAATAACTCCATATACTTCTACTCCATGAAAAATCGCTTTACGAACTACTGCTCTAACGGCAGCGTTCATTCCAGGTGCGTCACCGCCACTTGTTAATACACCAATTCTTTTAACTGTCATTTCCTCACCTCATAATTTCTTAACAAATAAATTATGTAGCATAACATACATGTACTATTATATAACAAATTATCTGTCTGCAACATTTTTCACAAAATTTACATATATAATTTTATGTAATGCTAACTTTTGTAAAATTAATAGAAAATGTTTATTCTCTATTAATTCCCGATATTTGTATCCAATTCTCCATTAAACAATACTACCATATCATGAAGAATCGCGCATCTCAACTTAAACTATGAAAAAAATAAAAGACGGAATAATCAGCAAATTGAAATCGTTTTATAATAATACGTATTTTTGATCTTTCCCTATTTCTATCACTTTAAACCATAGGAACAAAATCATTTTAACAGTTTTATCATACACATTTCATTATTTTTTATGTATATGTTTTCGGCACTTTATTGTAAAGTTATGTCTAGCTTTCACTAGTTTTATCTTACATATAACAGAAAGCGTAAATTCTAAATAGTTACTCAAATAGTTTCATCAAAAAGACTGTAGACAGTTTTTCTTTATGTCTACAGTCTTAATTCTTGTTATTAGCGTTTTTTAACTATTTTTATATGCTCCGATATTTTTGAACTTATCATAACGATGATTCACAAGTTCTTCCTTTGTCATCCCTTTTAATTCTTTCAGAGATGCATATAAAACCTCATCGATTTGTACCGCTTGTTCTTTTATATCATGATGTGCTCCACCTTTTACTTCTCTTATAATCGAATCGATAATACCTAATCCTTTTAAGTCTGGAGCAGTAATTTTCATTTTTTCAGCAGCTTGTTTTGCCTGTGCAGCATCTTTCCATAAAATAGATGCTGCACCCTCAGGAGTAATAACCGAGTAAGTGGAATTCTCCAGCATATGGATATGGTTACCTACACCAAGAGCTAATGCTCCACCACTACCACCTTCCCCAATTACGATACAAACAATTGGGACTTGCATGGATGCCATTTCAAATAAATTTTTTGCAATGGCTTCACTTTGTCCTCTTTCTTCGGCAGCTTTACCTGGATATGCTCCTTTTGTGTCAATAAAACAAATAATGGGACGATTAAACTTATCCGCTTGCTTCATCAAACGAAGCGCTTTTCGATATCCTTCTGGATGGGGCATTCCAAAATTCCTACGAATATTTTCTTTTGTATCCTTCCCTCTTTGATGACCAACAATTGTTACAGGCAAACCTTTATATTTTGCAATTCCGCCAACAATTGCCTCATCATCTCCAAATCCTCTATCGCCATGCAACTCGATAAAATCTGTAAACAAATGAGAGATATAATCGAGAGTCGTTGGTCTATTTGGATGTCTAGCAATCTGAACCCTATCCCATGGCTTCATATTATCATAGATATCATTTTCAAGTTTTTTTAAGCGAAGCTCCAATTTTTCAATTTCTGTACTTAAATCAACATTTGCATTTTCCGAGAAATCTTTCAACTCTTTAATTTTATCTTTCAAATCATTTATCGGCTTATCAAAATCTAATCCTACCACTCTAAATCACCACCAGTTTGATGCATTTCCAGCACTAAGCTAAGCTTTTCTTTTAACTCTAATCTAGGTATGACTGCATCTAATTGACCATGCTTTAGTAAAAACTCTGCTGTTTGAAAATCCTCAGGAAGTTCTTCTCCAATTGTTTGCTCAATAATTCGACGTCCTGCAAAACCAATTAATGCTCCTGGTTCAGCAAAATTATAATCACCAAGCGAGGCGAAGCTTGCAGAAACTCCTCCTGTCGTTGGATGTGTCATAATCGTTATATATAAACCACCATTATCACTAAATCGTTTTAATGCGGTACTCGTTTTAGCCATTTGCATCAAACTTAATACGCCTTCTTGCATTCTTGCTCCACCTGAAGCAGTAAAAATGATAAACGGTACAGAAAGCTCGTCTGCCGTTTCAATAGCAAGTGTTATTTTTTCTCCAACTACCGATCCCATACTCCCCATTCGGAAAGAAGAATCCATTACTGCTATCACTACTTTATTTCCATTTATTTCGCCAGTGCCAGTAACAACTGCTTCATTCATATTCGTTTTCTTAATATCTCCAGCAATCTTATCCTCATAGCCAGGAAAATGTAACGGATTGCCTGTTTTCATGTCCTCATTTAGTTCGATAAAAGTTGCTTCATCAAGGATACTATTCATTCTTTCATATGCTTTCATTGGTAAATGATACCCACAATTCAAACAAACCTTTAAATTCTTCTGTAGCTCACGTGTATACATTATTTTCTTACAATTAGAACATTTTGTCATAATACCTTCAGGAACTTCATTTTTCGATAATTCTGAAGGCAATGTAGCATATTTAAGTTTTTTCGATTTCGAAAATATCCCCTTTATCAATATGGAAACCTCCCCATAAGTAACAATTTAGATTTGAATCGGATTCCTGTCATTTCCATGCACCATTATTCATTTAAAGTTATTGTAAATACTATACACACTCCATAATTTCATTTGATTCTTATCATGTAATGCATCTAATAGAAGGAGGAAATCTTCCCTTCTCCATCCTTTTGTAGGAATCTTTAAGGAGTGATAATAGTCATTCAAAATTGTCCATAAACGATGGACCAAAAAATTATCAGCTATTTTTATTAACTGAAAGAAAAATTCACTTTCTGACCGTTCTTGCACTTTCACCCATTGTTTTAAATATTCGATTTCATCTGCTGTTATTTTTTCCATCGCAATATATAGAGCGTTTAATTGAATATAATTCTTCGTCTCCAAAACATCTTGCTTGGCTTTATCATTCTGCAAGATGAATGTACTGATTAGTTCTACTAGTTTATGACCTTGGAAATCACGAAGAAAGGTTCCTTCCCCTTTTCTTGTTTCAATAAGTCCAAGTAGCTCTAATGCCCTCAAGGCTTCCCTAATAGACGATCTTCCAGCTCCTAGCGTTTCACTTAATACCCGTTCAGATGGAAGCTTGTCCCCAGGCTTAAGACCATTCTGATCAATCATTTCTCGTAAATGATTAACGATATCCACATATAATTTGGATTCCTTTGAAGATGATTCATTCACCTTATGTCATCACTCACTTCTTTCTTGCCATAATAGGGCAAATATAATTAGAAAATAAATAAAGTATAAGTACAATAATCCAATCCAAAAAATTTCGCTAAGTGGTCTGACCAGTTAGCTTATTAAACAATATACTATCTTTGAAAAGTTGTAAAGTTTTATTCAGCTAAGATAACTTGATTAGTACCAAGCAGAGCAGTTAATTCTTCGATACATTCCTTACTTGGAGAAATTTTATATTCTTCGCTCAAAATTATATTTTTTCCTGTTTCTTCATAGTGAATAATAACAGGAGTAATTCCTGGATATTTCCTAATAATCGTAAGAAGCTTTGCTTTTTGGTCAATCATTTTTTTCTCACTCATCACTTTAATAAATAGCTTATGATTTTTTTTAGGAAGTGATTGGACTATCGTTCCCATCGATTCAACCATTTGAATAACGAGTTGTTTCGTTCCATTTCTGTCTTCACATTTCCCTTCCATATAGACCGTTTCACCTATTTTTAGCAGTTCATGATATTTTTTAAAGACAAGTGGAAATATAACGCCTTGAATGTCACCGCTTTGATCGCTTAACTGTATAAAAGCCATTGGTTCGCCTTTTTTTGTACGTATTGCATTTAATTCTGTTATATATACAATACATCTTTGTTTCTTCCCTGTTTCTATTTCATTAATGGGAGTAGTTTGTAAAGAAGTCTGATACTGTTTATAAATAGATACTGGGTGGTCTGACAAGTAAAATCCCAATGCATCTTTTTCTAAAGCTAATTTATCCTCTACTTTAAGTGGCTCCACTTTTACATATTTCGGCTTAAAAAAGAAATCGTCGTCACTAAACAAATCATTTTGGTCTGCATCCTCTGGATGAACTAACTGTGCATGCTGAATTGCCACATCAATGGTAGCAAGCAGCGTAGCCCGGTCTACGCCAAATTCATCAAAGCTTCCTGAGTAGATTAGCATTTCCATCACTTTTCTATTTATCGTCTTTGGAGAGACACGAATACAAAAATCAAATAAATCCTCAAATTTTTTCTGATTTCTTGCCTTTAGTATTTCTTTCATTACGTTTGTGCCAATCCCTTTTATCGCAACTAAACTATAACGAATTTTGTTCTTTTCAACTCGGAAAAAGTAATTACTTTTATTAATGGATGGCGGAGCCACTTCGATATTCATTTGTTTTAATTCTTGAATATATTGAAGTATTTTCCCTGTATTTCCAATAGACGATGTCAGTAACGAAGCCATAAAATATAGTGGATAATTAGCCTTTAAATAAGCAAGCTGATAAGCAATCATACTATATGCCACTGCATGGCTCCTATTAAAACCATAATTAGCAAATCGTACTATTAACTCATATATTTCATTCGCCGTTTTCTCGTGATATCCTTTTCTTGCCGCACCTTTTACAAAATGAATCTTTTCTTGTTCTAGAATATCTTTTTGTTTCTTGCTCACAGCTCGCCTTAACAAATCTGCCTCTCCTAGCGAAAAACCAGCCATTTTAGAAGCAATTTGCATTATTTGCTCTTGATAAACAATTACTCCATATGTGCTGCTTAATATTTCCTCTAAATCAGGATGATAATAGTTAATCGACTCTTTGCCATGTTTTCTATTGATGTAATGAGGAATATTTTCCATTGGTCCTGGACGATAAAGCGCATTAACGGCTACAATGTCTTCAAAATCAGTTGGCTGTAGCCTTTTTAACACATTGCGCATTCCTTCTGACTCCAATTGAAATATCCCAGTTGTCTCCCCTTTACTTAGAAGCTTGAACACAGCTGGATCATCAATCGGTATTTTTCTTATATCAATCTTTTTCTTAGTTGTTTTGTAAATCATTTCAAGAATAGATTCCATGAAAGAAAGATTTCTTAATCCGAGAAAGTCCATTTTTAATAAACCAAGTTCTTCTAAATATTCCATGCTGTACTGTGTTAAGTAAATATCTTCATGCCCACTCTGAATCGGAATAATTTCCACAAGCGGTTGTTGACTAAGGACTACGCCAGCAGCATGCGTAGAAGTGTGCCTTGGAAGCCCTTCAATTTTACAAGCGGTATCAAACAGTTTTTTATTACGAGGAGATGCTGCAACAAATTGCTGCAATCGAGTTGATTCTTGATAGCTCTGTTTAAGATTGATTCCTAGCTTAGATGGAATCATCCTTGAAAGTTCATCCAACTCTTTTACAGATAGACCAAACGCTCTGCCAACATCTCGCAAAGCAGCTTTAGCTGCCAATGTCCCAAAGGTAATAATCTGTGCAACATGAAGTTCTCCATACTTATTTTTCACGTATGAAATAACTTTTTCACGCTTATTATCCGGAAAATCAATATCGATATCAGGCATGGAAATTCTCTCCGGATTTAGAAATCTTTCAAAAAGCAATTGATACTTAATAGGATCTACATCTGTAATATGTAAAACATAGGCAACGATTGACCCAGCGGCCGATCCCCTCCCTGGACCTGTTAGAACACCATTTTCTCGTGCGTACTTCATAAAATCCCAAACAATTAAAAAATAATCGCTATAATTCATTTTTCCAATTATGCCAAGTTCATATTCCAACCGCGCTTTATGTTCTAGAGTAGGCTCTGGATATCTTTCATTTAATCCAGCAAGACATAATTCTTTCAAATAGCTTAGTGCGTTTTTCCCTGTAGGTACAGTATATTTAGGCAAGGTAGCAAGTATACCTTCCATCTCTATCTGGCAAGATTCACCTACATTCCAAGTATTCTCAAGAATCTCTGGAACATCATGAAAAAGTTCTATCATTTCTTCTTTATTTTTTAAATAATGCTGATTGGAATTCCATTCATTTTGCTCTAAATCTGATAGCTTTTCTGAATTTTTAATTGCCTTTAAGCATTCATAAGCGAAATGATCCTCTTCCTTTAGGTATAGTACATTATTTGTTGCTACAAGCTTCACTTCTTCTTCGATAGCTACTTTCCTTAATTGTTCATTGAACGTTTCCTCAATGGATAAACCATGTCTTTGGATGGATAAGAAGCATTGGCCAGGTTCAAAAATAGACTTCCATAACAATAATGTATTTCGTGCCGATTCCATATCATCCTTCAGAATACTTTGTTCAATTTCTCCCTCGAATCCTGGGGAAATGGCTATCAAGCCCTTTGCATAATGCTTTAGCCACTTCACCGGAATTCCTTGTGGATTCTTTGTTTGAATGGCACTGGTAATTTTTAATAAATTTTTAAACCCAAGACTATTTCTAGCTAATAAGATTAATGGATATGCATTTTCTTTTTCCCTTTCACTTATTACATCTACTGTTAGTCCAATAATCGGTTTTATTCCTTGCTTCCATGCTTCTTTATAGAAAGAAGCTGCACCATACATAACATTTCGATCGGTTAAAGCAATGGAATGATACCCTTGCATTTTAGCATTACTGACCAACTCTTTTATCGAAAGAGTACTAGATAAAAGACTATATGCGCTAGAAACCTGAAGATGTACAAAAGACATAAATTCACCACTTTTCTTGTAAATTTTTTAATTTCCTATTAACAGAATATATTACTATGCTCATTCCTTTAAAAAGGACGATTTTCTACCGAAAATCTTCCGTTACCGTCCTTTTAGGATAATTTTTAAAAATATCATTTTCCCCTTAAAAATGTTTGGGGAAATAAACCTTTTTCCTTTCATTATAGTTGTTCACAGCAAAAAAAGAAAATATGTTCTCTTTATGGAGCTTTCCGAGTATTTAGAAATATTCCCATTGCATTTATAGGAAATGGGATACGATTTATAATCAAAAAACGATGCAAACATCCCCCCTTTAAAACATATAAAAGGAAGTTGTTAAAAACACTCATAAAACTGATAGTTTGTCCATAGTAATAAGAATAGAAGAATACTAGATAACGGTTTTACCATTTTTCAAAAGTGTTGCTAATAAGCGTGATGAATACGACAAACAATCTTTAGTCCTTGCTAGTAACTTTGCGGTCTTTTTTAGCAATGGACAAAACTAAAAAAGATAGAGAGGATAAATATATGAACCAACAGCCATTCTTCCCTACCTTCATTGAAAGTTACTTTATTGCATTAGGCGTTATATTAGGTGGAGCACTTTTAGGCGGTCTCGCCGCATTTCTAACAGGAAAACCACTCATCACAGAAATCATCCGTATATCTGGAATCATAAAAATCTGGGCAATCGTCACCGCAATTGGTGGTACATTTGATGCGATTGATACAATTGAAAAGGGAATTTATGATGCCGGAACAAAGGATTTATTTAAGCAAATCTTATTAATTGTCTCTGCTTTTGGTGGCGCGCATACTGGAATAACGATTATAAAATGGATAACGCAGGAGTATATTTAAAATGAGAATTCCACCATATTATAAAAATCAGGCAGTGCAGCGTTTTTTTGCTGGGATGGTAATCGGCGGGGTAATCAGTTGGTGCATTTTTGTCTTTATTTTTGGCGTATGGCAGGAAAGATATAGTTCAGAAATTAAAACACAAAAAGCTACCATTGAAGATTTAGAAAGAGAGAAGAAAATTTGGCAAGAGGAGTTTGCTGCACAAAACAAAACAACCGAGGAAAAGCTGACAGTTGAAGGCATTGTTGTAAAAATAAACAATACAGATAAAGAAAAATATGACATTAAGCCATTCAATGCCCTTGAGATGGAAGATGCGATGAAAGAAGATTTATCGACCATTATTGCCAAAGACCTTGATATGGTATATAAAAGTCGGGCATTATTGAAAAAATCAATTGAAAACAAAGTAGTAGAATCTGATAAGAAGCGCTATAAATTTAAAGTAACAGAGTTGATTATCTATACAACAGTTCATGTTGAATTAAGTGTTACCTTTGCCGATTAAAAAGCAGCACGAGAAGGAGCAACCTTTCCTTACCAAAGAATTGTTCCGTTCATGAAGTAAATGAAGATAGTTCACTAAAAAACGATACTTACTTAGCTTTTGAAATAAGGTGCTGCTCCATAAAAATGAGATAGCACCTCTTTACTAGTAAAATTTATTTACAAACTTCCTCTAGATCTCTTATTACTGTACCTACTTCATCCCAATGATATATTGTTGCACCTGAAGCTAAAGGATGCCCTCCACCATTATACTTTTTTGCAATACCATTAATAACTGGTCCTTTCGAACGCAGCCTTACTCGTATTTGATCAGACTCCTCTATGAAAAAGGCCCATGCTTTTAAACCTTTTACGCTTCCAAGACTGCTAACAAGTAAAGAAGCCTGTGCTGGAGTAGCATGAAATTGATCTAGTATCTCCTTGTTAATCATCATGCTTGCAACACCATTTTCATGAACATTAAAATTCTGGAGCACAAATCCACTCAGCTTTACAATAGAAGGGGCAAGTTCGTACATTTGGTCATATATATCTGTACGCGAAAACGAATACTTGATTAATTCTCCAGCATAATGAAATGTTTTTTCTGATGTGCTCGGATATAGAAATCTCCCTGTATCTCCAACAATTCCAGCGTATAGTAGCCTAGCAGCTTCATCACTCATCTTTAGTCCTTGATCTTTTCCAAACAAATACAGCTCATAAATCAACTCACTAGTTGAACTAGCTGTAGTCTCTACCCAAGCAATATCCCCATATGCATCATCATTTGGATGATGATCTATCTTAATCAGCATTTTACCTGTTTGATATCGCTGGTCACAAACTCTTTCTTGATTAGCTGTATCACATACAATGACTAAAGCATCTTTAAATGTACTATCATCAATCTCATCTAATCTTCTAAGAAAGTTTAATGAGATTTCTTCTTTCCCTACGGTGTACACGTTTTTTTCCGGAAAAGAGGCTTTAATGATTTCAGCTAATCCCCCTTGAGATCCATATGCATCAGGATCTGGACGTACATGTCTATGAATAATGATTGTATCAAACACTTTAATTGCATCTAGTATTTGCTGTTTCATTTATTTCTCCCTTCCTTAATGACGGTCAATTAATTGACACATCATCATCGCTTTTCCTACAAGGATCCCATGGTTAAATACTTCCACATCTACCTTCCCAAATTTTCGTCCTACTTCTAGAATTTTGGGGGAAATTTCAATAACACTATCCATTTGAACAGGCTTGATAAAATAGATTGTCATATTTTCTACAACTAAATCCCCTTTTTTAAAACCTCTTAGTATTCTATTCGCTGCTTCTGATACAATTGTTGTAAAAACCCCGTATGAGATAGTGCCTAAATGATTTGTCATTTGCGGTGTCACTTCACAGGAAAAGGTAGTTTCCCCCTTATTTTTCCCTTTTGCCAACAATACATGCTTTGTTACAATATCATCAATTGTTTCCCCGATTTGAGGCTGCCTTTGGTTCATTTGCAATGCCTTTAATACATCTTGTCGACTTATGATTCCTTCTAGCTTATTTGCTTCATCTACAACAGGTAGTACTTCGATACCTTCCCATACCATCATATGAGAACAAGAAGCAACACTTGTTTTCCCGCTAACAGTCATTGGATGCTTTGTCATGACTTTATCAATAGTCATATCCATCGATTTTCCGATAATATCCTTAGAAGTAATCATTCCTTGCACTTTAAAGCTTTGATCAACTACTGGAAAGCGTCCATGCAAAGTGTCTTTATTATATTGATGCCACAATGCAACATTATCAGTTGTCTTTAAATAGATTGTATCTTTAAGTGGCGTTAATATATCTTCCACTAAAACAATCTCTTTTTTTATTAGCTGATCATAGATTGCTCGATTTATCATTGCTGCAACAGTAAATGTATCATAGCTTGTTGAAATAATGGGCAGCTGCAATTCATCTGCTAATCTTTTCACATGATCCTCTGTATCAAATCCGCCCGTTATTAAAACCGCTGCTCCTGCTTTTAAAACATGCTCCTGTGCACGGACTCGATTCCCAATAATCAAAAGATTACCAGCACCCGTGTAACGCATCATTGCATCTAATTTCATCGCTCCGATAACAAAACGGTTCAATGTTTTATGTAAACCAGCTCTTCCGCCAAGAACTTGTCCATCGACAATATTTACTACTTCAGCGTATGTTAATTTCTCAATATTCTCTTTCTTTTTCCGTTCAATTCTAATCGTACCGACTCTTTCAATCGTACTTACATATCCTTTATTTTCTGCCTCTTTAATTGCTCGATAAGCAGTACCTTCGCTTACATTCAATGCTTTTGCGATTTGACGGACAGAGATTTTTTCTCCTACTTGTAATTCATCAATATAATTTAGTATTTGCTCATGTTTTGTAGCCAAATTACCACCCTCTTTTTAAGAACAGCGCATTGCATCCAATCTAACCTTTAAAAAGTCCTGTTCTTTTGATAAGGAAAGGAAACTTCTTGAAGTTTAGGCTAGACGAGAACGACTTGCACTAGACATTTTAATACCTTTTTTTCTATTTATCTGAAATTATTATCATTCAACTATTGAAAAGCTTACATATCTTTATTATAGAGTGAACTACTAGGGTATTCAATGACTTCTCGACTAATCGGTATAAAACATTCCAACATATATGGAAGTTAAAGGGGGGATGGTGTGGATTGAAAGATTTTACTTTAATCAACAATTATTATAAAAAGCAAAAGCTAGTAGAAGGTTCACCATACTAGCTTTTTTCACTTTATTGATAATAATATATTTTTTTCTTTTTCTGTAATTTTTTAGATGATTTTTTCACTGTTCTTGATTTTTTGGGAGTATATAGTAATGCAGTTAAATTTCCTGCTATCACCATCAAGGCAAATGCTAGCCAAGTAATCGAGAATATTCCTTCTGCTCCTTCGGAAAATGGGGAAAGTCTTGGCATGCCATAGTATAAAAAGACTCCACACAATAAGATACATAATAAATATCTATTTTTATTCATAGTCGTAAAACCTCCTTGTTTCCATACTATGCGGACAAGGGTTAAAAAAGTATTTAAAAATCAGCAAATTATTATACTAACAATAATTTGCTAAACGATCTGAAAAAATTTGGGGAAGCTAAATATTTACATGCTTGATTTTAGTTGTTACTCTTATAAGATAAGGAATGCATTCACCTAGTCCTACGGATAAAACGTAAGTATAACGAATCCTATATTTTTTAAGAAACACGGAGGTTGGTTTAATTGGAACAAAAATTAGAGTCTTTAGCGCATTGGATGAAGCAAGAAGAAATTGATTTCACTTTTCTCACATCAACAGATAATATTTTTTATTTTAGCGGATTTTATAGTGACCCACATGAAAGATTATTGGCTTTGATTCTGTTCCCAGAAAAAGATCCCATATTGGTTTGTCCTTCTATGGAAAAAAATGATGCGAAAAACGCTGGCTGGAATCATGACATCATCGGATATAGTGATACCGACAATCCTTGGGAAACTATTCAAACTATGGTTGAAGCTCGAACAAGCAGTAGAAATAAAGTAGCTCTTGAGATGGATCATATGAATGTTGCTAGATATCACGCACTGCAGACTTCTTTCCCTACTATTCAATCATATGTTTCTGCCGAAGAAAAAATTAATACCTTACGTATGATTAAAACTGCTGATGAACTAGCAAAAATAAAAGAAGCTTGTAAATGGGCGGATTATGCTATAGAAGTTGGCTGTAATGAAATTGAGGAAGGTAAATCAGAGATGGAGATTCTCGCAAGTATTGAATATGAATTAAAGAAAAAGGGGATCGGCAAAATGTCCTTTTCTACTATGGTACTTACCGGTATAAATGGTGCTTCTCCCCACGGTAATCCTGGAGAAACTCAAATAAAAAAAGGGGATCTAGTTTTATTTGACTTAGGAGTAGTTGTGGATGGTTACTGTTCAGACATTACTAGAACTGTTGCATATGGAGATATTAGCGAAAAACAAAAGGACATCTATGACACAGTTTTAAAAGCACAGCTTGCCGCAATTGAAGTATCTAAGGCTGGAGTTTCATGTGCAACCATTGACCAAGTTGCACGTAACACAATTAGAAATGCAGGGTACGGAGAATTTTTCCCACATCGTTTAGGTCACGGATTAGGTATTAGTGTTCATGAATTCCCTTCCTTAACAGAAACAAATCCCTTGTTACTACAAGAAGGCATGGTTTATACAATTGAACCTGGAATTTACGTTCCTAATGTTGCTGGAGTTCGAATTGAGGATGATGTCTACGTTACAAAAGAAGGTGTGGAAATATTAACGAAATTTCCTAAAGAGCTTCAAGTAATCTCATAAGGTATAACAAACTTTCATGTTCCATAAGGAATAGCTAATTATTTCCTTATGGAACACCCTTCTTTACCTTCCATTCTATTTCATCGTTACTCTTCTATCATACGAATTTTCTATAATCTGTCTCCATTTAGATGCAGTACTTGCACTTATTTAAAAGATACATCATAAAATACCTAGACTTTAAGGGGAAGAAGGGTAAATAGAATGGTGATATATATGGATTATACAGATCCAAAAACATCATTTACTTATGATGTAAATAAGAGCAATTTTTTTAAAAGAGATAATTACAACTATATTAATGTCTTAGGAGAGCAACAATTAAATTCATTGGAAAATGTATCATTACTAGATATTTATTTAAGTAAAGATATAGTAGTGGAACCACATGTACATCAAAATGCTGCGGAACTCGTTTATTGTATTTCTGGTTCTGCAACGGTGTCGCTATTAAATCCATTTTCGAAGGAAATCCAAAACTATACAATTACAGCGGGTCAAGTCGCGAATGTTCCTCAAGGTTGGTGGCATTATGAGATAGCGAACACAAATAATACTCATCTTTTAGCTATATTTGACGCACCTACACCTGAAGCTATCTTTGGCTCTGATTTACTTCGTCTAACACCACCCGAAATAATGGCTCATACTTATTCCATGGACGTAAATAAATGGAAATCTACTATCTCTCCTATTAATCAAACAACCATTCTCGGTCCATCGATTAACAGAAGTAATCAAAGGGACAATTACCCAGCTCACACTTATCCTCCCCAGCTAACTTATCAACATCCTTACCCATTCCCAAGATATTATTAATAATAGAATCCATACCATTGATTAAATCTGTGCAATTTCTACTACTTCATTAAATCTGATTAATCGAAGGAAATTACACCTAGCAATAAAATGAGGCTGGGACATAAGTATTTCAATCAACAGAAAACATGAACTATAATGTAATTAAATTATATTATAGTTCGTGTTTGTTTTTTTTTTAGAAAACGGTTTAAAAACGAAGTGAAATGGAGCGGAGGACGCTCGACTCCT
>NZ_JVDT01000268.1 GCF_001076885.1 Bacillus sp. 522_BSPC | reverse complement strand
TTTGATTACGTATATATTCTTCTATTACCTTTTTGTTTCTTCCTACCGTATCTACATAATATCCTGTACACCAAAATTTTCGATTTCCATATTTATATTTCAGTTGTGCATGTCGATCAAATATCATCAAGCTACTTTTTCCTTTTAGATATCCTACAAATGCTGATACACTTAATTTTGGCGGAATACTCACTAACATATGTACGTGATCCTTACACGCTGTTGCTTCTATTATCTCCACGCCTTTCCTCTCACACAAGGTACGTAAGATTTGTCCAATATCTTTCTTTATTTTCCCGTAAATTATTTGTCTTCTATATTTTGGTGCAAATACTATGTGATACTTACAATTCCAAGTTGTGTGTGCTAAACTATTATTGTCTTTTGACATAAGGACTTCCTCCTGGCTATTTATTTTCGGTTGGCGAACCAAAAATATTTTAGCACCTTGAGGAAGTTTTTTTAATACCACGCTGTAAGCTTTTTGGAACCCTAGGCATAGCCCAGGGTTTTCTTTTCTATAATAAGGAGAACCGCCAAATTATTGACCGTTCTTCTTTCATTATTCTATTATTTTATCTAAAACTCATGCACGACGCATATAAGCACGTACAGTCATTGGAGCAAAGATAGCTACTATTACCGCCGCTCCAATAATGGAGATGGTGAAATCCCAGCCAATTGTCCCCGTGTTCGTTAAATCCCTTACTGCTGTAACCAAGTGAGAGATTGGATTAATCTTTACAAATAATTGAAGAAAATGAGGCATGGTATCAGCTGGAACAAAGGCATTGGAAAGAAACGTCACCGGAAATAACACAATCATGGAAATTCCTTGTACACTAGAAGCCGTTCGCGAAATAACGCCTAAGAAAGCAAAAATCCAGCTAATTGCCCATGAACAAACAATCACAAGAAGTCCTGCTAAGATAACAAAACCGATACCAGCTTCTGGTCGATATCCCATTATATATCCCATTGTAAACGTAAGGGTTGTGGCAATCGTATAACGAATCGTATCAGCAAGCAATGCTCCCGCCAAAGGCGCAATTCTGGCAATCGGCAGAGACTTAAATCGATCGAATACCCCTTTATCCATGTCCTCCCTCAGCTGAACTCCTGTCACAACAGATGTTGTAATAACCGTTTGAACGAGAATACCGGGAATAATGACCGGTAAATAGTTTTGTACATTGCCAGAAATCGCCCCTCCAAAAATATACGTAAACATAAGTGTAAAAAGAATCGGCTGTAAAGTTACATCAAATAACTGCTCAGGCGTACGCTTTATCTTAAGTAAACCTCTGTAGGCCATTGTTAATGAATTTCTAACCGCCTGACGAAAACTTGAGTTTCCCCGGAGCTTTCTTTCACGAATTGGTTTCATTGTAGTGCTACTCATGCTAATTCCTCCAATTTACTAGCTTTATTTGCAGTATTTTCTTTTGAACCAGTGATAGTAAGAAAAACCTCATCTAATGTTGGTTTTTGCACGCTAAGCTCAGCTAATGAAATACCAGCCTCTTTTAGCGTGATAAGTAAATCTGTTACTTTATCAGCATCTGCCATAGGTGCTGTAATTTTTCCGCCTTCTGCTGATACAGCTGATTGGACCTTAAGCACACGCTCCACGATTAAGCGAGCCTCCTGCATATATTGCTCATCTTGAATACTTAAATGTAAGGACGATGTACCGATAGATTCCTTCAGATCATTAACAGTTCCTTCTGCAACCACTTTACCATGGTCAATGACCGCAACTCGATCAGCAAGTTCATCTGCCTCTTGCAGGTATTGTGTGGTCAGTAATACGGTTGATCCTCCCTTTACTAATTTCCGGATTGTCTCCCACATTTGATTGCGTGTTCGTGGATCGAGTCCAGTAGTTGGTTCGTCTAAAAAGATAAGCGGGGGTTGTGCAATAAGACTCGCAGCTAAATCAAGTCGTCTTCGCATTCCACCTGAGAAATTTTTCAATGGACGTTTGGCTGCCTCCGTTAGGCCAAACTCTTCTAGTAATTCCATCGCTTTACGCTTTGATTCTGCACGTCCTAAACCTAATAGACGAGAAAAAATAATTAAATTTTCTGTCGCGCTTAGTGACTCATCAACAGAAGCATACTGACCTGTTACACCAATCAATTGGCGAACTTGCTGTGGCTCCTTTCCTATATCGTATCCAAAGATCTTTGCAGAACCTGCATCTGCCTTTAGCAACGTTGCGAGCATTCGAATTGTAGTTGTTTTCCCCGCACCATTAGGACCAAGCACACCATAAATAGAACCTGTGCGAACCTGTAAATCCACTCCATCAACGGCACGGTTATCACCAAATACCTTTACGAGCCCATTGGCTTCCACAGCCCATTCCCTGCTATCTATAAGCTTTTTATTATTAGTCATCTGATTCAAAGTAAATCCTCCTCTATTCATCTTATGAAGTGATAATAAATTACAAATATGAACTAAATATGAACTGGAATGCAGAGGACGTGTTGAAGCAATGAAAGAAGTCTTTTTTTGAGTAAAAAAAGGAGAAGGCATAGTGGGAAGGTGACATCAGAATCGTTATGTTAACTGTAAAAATTTATAAGAGCTTACACGCGGCTCAGAGCCCATTCCAGTGTGATATAGAAGCAAATACTGCATCTAGTCGCTACTCCAGTAATCTGTAAATTTAAATATTTCAGTGTTCCCTAAAGGTAATCGAAATAAATAGTGTAAAATATGGATTAGTGGTCGAAATAAGAATAGAAATTCCATATGGAAACAAGGTGAGAATATGAATATAAATAGAACAATATTAGTAATAATCCTATCTATTTTAATGACAGTCTTAAATTTAACGTTTTTTAAACAAAAGCAAATAATATGAATAGGAATTATTATAGTGTTTTTACTTTTACTATGGACAATGAGGAGTCGAACAATTGAGCTAACTAAGCAAAGTCAGATCCTCAAAGAATCTCTAAAAAAGCGCGAGGAAAGAGAGAAAGAATTATCGAATACTATTCAAGACTATGTGCGGTTACTTCATTCACTAGAAGGCTCTATTTATTCTGTTGATATTCAAAATGGACTAATAAATTTCTCAAAGGATTTAGAAAAGATTTTCGGAAAAACTATTAACAATGAGCTAAAGTATCCCTTTGATTATAAACAATATGTTCACCCGGAAGAATTTACAAAAATCTTAGAATTTGAACATAAAGTGTTGAAAGGACATCCTAGTAAGGTCGAATATCGGGTCATTCAAGACGAGAGCCATGTAAAATGGGTCGTTCAAAAAGCTATTCCTATTATCGATAAAAACGGTACTGTTTCAAAAATAAATGGTCATTTAATAGATATAACAGACAGAAAGACGCTAGAATTGAACCTCAAACAAATGGCGTATAATGATGACCTTACTGATTTACCAAATCGAAAAGCCCTCGACCGCCATATTGAAAAAACATTTGCTCGGTCAAAAAGACATGGGCATTGTTTTGGCATTATGTTTATCGATTTGGACGGGTTTAAAAATGTGAATGATACGTTAGGGCATGACGCAGGAGATCAATTGCTTATCGAAGTAGCTTCAAGACTCCAAGATAATTTAAGAGAAGAGGATGTTATAAGCAGAATTGATGGAGATGAATTCATTGTTATCGTAGAAGAATCATCAAAAAATGAATTAGAAAATATTGCAGACCGGATTATCCAAAGTAGTTCGCAACCATATTCCATAAACAAAGCGGAAGCCAAAGTTTCTGTTAGCGTTGGTATAAGTCTCTATCCGAATGACGGTGAAACGAAAGAAATACTTCTTGAAAATGCGGATAGAGCAATGTACTATGCGAAAAACAATGGAAAAAATCGCTTTAAGTTCTATACACCTGATTTAATGAACATTGATCCTCCAAAAGAAGGATTTATCGAAAAATGGCGGAATACATTGCATAATTCTTTATTTAATTAAAAGAAATAGGAATTAAAACGCTTTTGTACTAGGCTAACTAGACATGCAAAAATATGAAGATATAAATATGCTAATTTAAGATGAACCCAAACAATTATACGAAGATACCAACGAAGGATTCGGCTAATTGTTTGGGCTTTTTTATATTTGTAATTTATGATTATACATATAGTCATATGTTAAAACTAATTTATTCCAACCACTCGTTTTTCCTCTTGTACTCCTTAAGGACAGTCATCCCACCGTACTTTAATACACTGGAAAACTTTAAGCGATTAAAAGGCATTATTCGTTTATTCATCCAATTTAGAGAAAGCAAAGCCCAATTGCTTAAAGGTGTAGAGGATTCTGAAGCATCCCCCCCTCAAAACCCAGAACGCGCAGTCCCTTACACGATCAATTGCATCAGCAATTTGTGAACCTATTTAATGAAATGAACAGCACTTCAAAAAAACCTGACACCAATGTCTTTAAAGCAGATATTTTATTAGCCGCTCTAAAAAGTGATTCCTATTTATTTCAACGAGAGGTTCGTGGATATTCACCAGAAGATATTGCAGAAGCACTTTATGAAATGTTCGTTCTATAAGCTGCAAAAAGACGGTTCTACTGGAGAACAATATTAATTGTCCTCCAGTAGAACCGTCCCTTTGACTGCCTTGATCTTAAACGCCTATATTTTCTTTACAAATTCCGATTTTAATTTCATTGCTCCAAATCCAGCAATTTTACAATCAATATCATGATCACCGTCTACCAAGCGAATATTTTTCACCTTTGTTCCTTGCTTTAAAACAGAGGAACTGCCTTTTATCTTCAGATCCTTGATTACCGTAACTGTATCTCCGTCGTTCAAAACATTTCCATTTGCATCTTTGATCACTCTATTATCACCGTCTGTTTCCAAATCAGTGTTTGACGTCCACTCATATCCGCATTCTGGACAAACCAAAAATGTCCCATCATCATATGTATATTCCGAATGACATTTCGGACAATTAAGCAAATTGCTCATTATTTTATTTCCTCCACCGCTTGAAATTGTACTAAAGTAGTATTATATCAAAAACAGTGGAGCAGTAGAATGAACCTCCATACAATCATTCATTCAAATAAGGTCTTTCTTGCTTATGATGTTCTTTTAAAAATTCCAAAGATAGCTAATTTTGTAGTTGATGCTATATATGGGAAAGGTAATTACAATAATCCCAAAGGAACTATACGAAAGATTCGTAACCAATAGTAACTAATCATTTATCCGTTCTTATTAGCCTCATATACCTTCAACAGCTTTCCTTTTATGGTTGTTTTCTTCATTTTATTCAGTACGATAGGCCCTTTATTATTTAAAATTTCAACATAAGAATGTGTATCCATTATTGTAATGATCCCAATATCCTCTGCTGTTACTCCGTCTATTTTAGCAATGGTACCCACAAAATCTACTGCTCGGAGCTTCTTTTTCTTACCACCATTAAAGTATAGCTTCATAATATGCTTGTTTAGTTTTTCATTTTTTGCTTTTTTAATGGTTGGCTCCACGTTCTTCTTTGCCTCAAAGTCTGCTTTATTTGCAGAAACCTCTTCTTTGGAAGGTGCTGCTAAAGTTGGAATTTCAAAACCGATATATTCTTCAATCTCTTTTAAAAACTTATCTTCAAATGGAGTAACAAATGTGATAGCTTTCCCTTTTTTCCCTGCCCGACCTGTTCGTCCAGTACGATGTACATAGCTTTCCTTTTCTAAAGGAAGGTCATAATTAATAACATGGGTGATACTATCAATATCAATACCTCTTGCCGCTACGTCTGTTGCGATTAAATAGCGGAACTCTCCCCTTTTGAAATCATTCATTACTTCAAGTCTGTCTTCCTGGACCATACCACCATGAATTTGATCACAGCTGTACCCTAAATCTAACAACTGCTCACATAATGTATCTACTCTATCCTTTGTTCGGCAAAAAATGATACAGCTATCAGGATTTTCCACAATCGTTATATCTTGAAGAATAGAGAATTTGTCCTTTTCCTCTACTTTCAGAAGCGAATGATCAATTTTATCTGTTGTGAGTCCCGTTGCCTTTATTTCTATATCAATAGGTGTCTTCATATAGCGAAGAGATAGGTCCTTAACCGCCTCAGGTAGTGTAGCTGAGAATAGCATTGTCACTCGATTCTTTGGTAATGCCTTTATAATAGCCTCCACTTGTTCAATAAAGCCCATGTTCAGCATTTCATCTGCTTCATCTATGACAAGGTAGTTTATTTGATTTAAAGTCAACGTACCTCTCTCTATATGATCTAATACACGTCCTGGTGTTCCTACCACTACATGTGTTTTTTGCTTTAATTCTGTTTTTTGAATGGCAAAAGGCTGTTTTCCATAAATAGCCGCTGCTTTTATTCGTTTAAATCTTCCTATATCAATAAAGTCATCTTTTACTTGAACGGCAAGCTCTCTTGTTGGTGTCAAAATTAACGCCTGAGGCTTATTTTCTTCCCACTCTATTAATTCACAAATTGGAATCCCATAAGATGCTGTCTTCCCACTTCCTGTTTGGGATTTCACTACAAGATCTATTTTCTCTAACACAAGAGGAATCACCTTCCTCTGTACTTCTGTTGGAATTTGATAGTCTAAACTATCTAGAGCCTTTACTATTTGATTACTTAAATTAAAATCATGAAAACCTTTTTCACTCATCACAAAGCCTCTTTTTTTATTTATTCTTTATATTATTTCCGTAACATTCATTCTCTTATACAAACTTCTATTATACGCTATCTTTTCTTGGCAAATGTACAATCCTTTATAAAACAGTCTAAAAAAGACCTACCCTTTTGGTAAGTCTAATGCTTGATATGCGGATTGATACTTTCCGCCTGCTGCTACTTCTGAATGATACAATGCTCTTATAGCCGAACTTTTATCAAGGTCATGTTCATCAATCAAATCCTTTAAGCTTATCTGTAAGTCCTTATTATCTTTGGTTAACTTTTTCATTTGTGATTTCATGTATTTCATAAGATATCTATCCTTCCTAGAGCACAGCTTGCACTTCACTCTATTATGACATAGAATCCTCAAATATTAAAAACATCTTTAACTTATGCTAAGGTTCACCAATCTTATGCTCCATTTTGCCTGTATTAGGGCGCTTTAGGTGCATATTCCCATTTCACCAATTTTTTCTAATAGAAAAAGATGACCTCTACACTGGCAGAGATCATCTTCTATGACTAAAACTCACTTATTTGGTTGCGGATTATCTTCCTCATTCTCTAGCTATAGCTATAAGTTAGGATGGTTGCGTTACTAAAGTGCGCTTTAAGAATTCTCTCGTACGTATTTGTGTCGGGTTATGGAAAATTTGATCTGGACTTCCTTCTTCTGCAATAACTCCTTTGTCCATAAAGATAACCCGATCAGATACTTCCTTCGCAAATTCCATTTCATGTGTTACGATGATCATCGTTTGACCGGAATTGGCGAGGTCCTTCATGACTTTTAGTACTTCTCCCACCATTTCTGGATCAAGAGCGGAAGTAGGCTCATCAAACAACATGACATCTGGACTCATCGATAGGGCTCTCGCAATTGCAACACGCTGCTTTTGACCACCAGATAGCTGTTTTGGCTTTGCATTAATATATTTATCCATTCCCACAACTTTTAAATAATGCATGGCCATCTTTTCTGCTTCTTCTTTGGATCGTTTCAACACCTTTACTTGTCCCACCACACAATTTTTAAGGACATTGTGATTATTAAACAAATTAAATTGTTGAAATACCATACCAAGATGTTTGCGATAATCTGCGACATTATGATTGCTATCCAATATATTTGCACCATGGTAAAATATTTGCCCGCCACTTGCTTTTTCTAATAAATTTATACAACGAAGAAGCGTTGATTTACCAGATCCAGAGGAACCAATGATGGAAACAACTTCCCCTTTATTTACGGAGAAATTAATGTCTCTAAGTACTTCATGTGTTCCATAGGATTTGTTCAGATGCTGTATATCAATGATTTGTTCCATCGTTCTTCACCTTCTTCCATTATTTTTTATCTAATTCTAACTGTGCATCATTTCCGATGATCGTGTAATTATTCGATCCATCTAACTTTTTCTCCATATATAGCAATATTCTCGTAACAATAAAGGTCATTACAAAATAAATCATACAAGCTACGAAAAACGATTCAAAATATCTAAAGTTATTTCCTGAAATGGATTTTGTAACAAAATATAATTCCGTAACAGAAATTACGTTTAATACAGATGTATCTTTAATATTAATAACAAATTGGTTTCCTGTTGCTGGTAGGATATTTCGAATAACCTGTGGTAACACTACATTCCACATTGTTTGTAGATGATTCATGCCAATTGCATGAGCCGCTTCAAACTGGCCCTTATCAACGGAAACAATCCCACCACGAACAATTTCCGCCATATATGCTCCTGTATTAATGGATACAACAATAATAGCTGCAGTGAGCACATCCATATTTAAACCAAAAGCTAGCGCGGAACCATAAAAGATAACCATCGCTTGGACGATCATCGGTGTTCCGCGGAAGAATTCAATATAGATAGACAAGATGATATTAATTACTTTTAATATAACTTTTTTTACTACTCGTTCCGGGGTCGGGATAGTGCGAATAACCCCTGCAACCAATCCGATTGCTGCTCCAATAATAGTTCCGATTAACGCAATCAAAAGCGTTACACCAGCACCACGAAGAAACATCGGCCAGTTCTCTGAAATTATTTTAATGATCCACTCAAAACTCATCTTTTCTCCTCACTTACTTGATAAAACCGTCTGTATAAAGGCTACAGTCGGTTTTATCCTTTTTTATTCTGCTGCAGGTTGATTTTTAATAGCATTATCCATCATGCTTGTACGTTCTTCTTCTGGAATATCTGCTAAAATTTTGTTAATCTTCTCTGTTAAGTCACTGCCCTTTTGAAGACCAACAGCGGTAGTTGTCTCCTCTTCTGACGTTTTGAATCCATCCTTAAATTCAACCATTACAAACTTATCATTTGCAGTGGAAGCACTAATCCCTTCTGGACGTTCAGATACATATCCATCAATAACTCCTGACTCCAGTGCTACTCTCATAGCGGGGAAGTTATCCATTGCCGTCTTTTTTTCTACACTATTAATTTGATCAATAACAGAATAATGGAATGTATTTAACTGTGCCGTAATTTTTGCTCCTTTAAAATCCTGGATAGACGTAGCATTTTCAAACTCACTACCTTTTTTTACTACCATTACTAAATTGGATGTATAGTAGTTACCTGAAAAATCTATTGTTTCTTTACGCTCTGCAGTCGGTGACATCCCTGCGATGATGGCATCAATTTTTCCTGAAACTAATCCTGGTACTAAGCCATCCCACTCTGTTTTTACAATCACTAATTCTTTTCCTAAACCTTCTGCCACTTTTTTAGCAATCTCTACATCATAGCCTCCAGCATATTCTGAAGACCCTTCAATTTTCACCGCACCATTAGAATCATCATTTTGCGTCCAGTTAAACGGAGCATAACCTGCCTCCATCCCTACTTTAAATGTATTATCATCATTCGATCCAGAAGCTGAATCGCTGCTTGTCCCACATCCAGCTAATAAAAGCATTGCGGATAATATTAAAACTAAAAATAATGTTAACTTGTTTCTCATGATGTCTTTCCCCCTGTTTTCCTATTAATCTACTAAAACAAAAAAAGACCTGAGATAAACTCAGGTCGTAGTATATGCGATAGCCCTAAAGTCCTCTCTTTTATCCCAAATGAGATAGCACAACTCAATAAACTAGGTGTTTATTGAGACAGTCCTGCAGCTCTTAACTACAGACCCAGCATGTAATATGGAGAATATTACAAACTTCGGCGACATTTCCTTCTCCCTAGCATCAAAGCTCCTCAAACTCCACTAAAGACTGTTAAATATCGCGCCTCTACCTCACTGTAAAAAAAAGTGAGGTCTTATTCAATTAGTTTTTATAGTAACGTATTTTGTCGATATTCGTCAACTTGTTTTTTGTTATCCATTATTTATTTTGAATTTTTAGTGAACTTTTCCTCTTTTTCAACCAATAAAAAGGGATCAACCATATCGTTATGGCCAATCCCTTTTAAAATTATTATTTAGCTTTCTTAGAAACTCTTACGACATTAAAGATACTGGCTGCTAAGCCGCCCCATAGGATAACCATTCCAACTACCATCATGGTGATCGCACTAGCTGACATATTAAACAACCTCCTTATTCTTGTCTAGAGCATTAGATTTCCACTTTTTAAAGGATAGAAGAACCCCAATAATGATGCTCAAAGCGACTACTAACACACCTGCATACAAAATTAATGTTGTTGGATATCCTTCATAATTCTCCTTTAAATTCTGATGAATGTTGTCAACCATCATATAACCAAGAACAAGAGGTGTTACAATACTTAAACAGAACTTCCACCAAGCACCAATACGTATATCAGAAATAGCATTCGAATGAGTCTGTAGTCCATTTAATCCTCTAAAGAACCAAGCAATTAAGATGACTTCTACTAATCCTGCCGTAACAATTCCAAAGTTATTTATAAAGTAGTCAACTACATCAAGTAAATATAAACCGCCATTTGTTGCAAAAAGCAAGGAGATTACTGTTGCCACTAGCCCGCTTGTTAGTACCGCTTTTGTTCGTGATACATTAAACTTCTCTTGAACTCCTGCGATGAAGGTTTCTACGATAGAAATAAGCGATGTCATACCTGCAAAAACAAGAGAAAGGAAGAATAATACCCCAAATAGACCATTCATTCCAGGGAATTCATTGATGATGCTAGGGAAGACTACAAATGCTAGTCCAATCCCACTACTTACTACATCTTCAACAGCAACGCCTTGTTGATTTGCCATAAAGCCGAGTGCAGCAAATACACCAATACCTGCCAATAATTCAAAGCCAGAATTTGCAAATGCAGTAATGAATGCATTATTATTTATATCCGACTTTTTCGGTAGATAACTTGAATAAGTAATCATGATTGCAAATCCAATCGATAAAGAGAAGAATATTTGCCCATATGCTGCAATCCAAACCTTTCCGTCAAGAATCATTTCCCAGTTTGGTTTGAAAAATGCGTTTAATCCTTGTGTCGCTCCATCAAGAGTTAAAGCACGAATTACGATTACTAAAAACATAACAATCAGGATAGGAAGGAATATTTTATTTAATCTTTCAATCCCTTTTGAAACTCCACGATATAAAACAAAGAGAGCCACTGCCCACACACAAAGTACTGGAATAACAATACCAGGAACTAATCCGCCTATTGTGCCAGGTTGATCCGCTATCTTTAATACACTACCAAAAAAGAAGCTTTCAGGGTCTGAACCCCATTGCGTACCAAATGAATAAATTGTAAATTTTATCGCCCATGCGACAATAACTGCATAATAAGTACAGATGACAAAGGCAATTAATAACTGCCACCAACCAAGCCATTCTGCTTTTTTATTTAAACGGAACAGCGATAATGGTGCTGATCCACGAAATTTCTGACCGATTGTAAACTCTAAAATTAATATTGGAATCCCTGCTGTTATGATTGCAAATAAATAAGGTAAGAAAAAGGCTCCTCCTCCGTTTGCATAAGCAATTGCTGGAAACCTCCAGATATTCCCTAAACCAACAGCAGATCCGACAGCTGCCAAGATAAAGCCATACCGTGATCCCCATTGTTGACGTTGTTCCATAAGATGACCTCCGATTAATCACTGTTTTAGAAACATTCAGATAATTTTTCACATTCTATTAATATAGCGTCTGTTTTTTGAAATGTCAAACTATTTATTGGTTTTTTTGTCGAATTTTTGTTTTTTCTTTTCTATCACTTGTTTTGCTTTTCTCCGTACAAAGAAACTTGTATCCCCTAACCGTTATACATCCCTTAGCATATAAATCTAAGGAAATTTTAAAATAAATATAGTAACTGAAAAAGCCTATTTTGGAAGCATTTGTGCCCAAACAAAAAACCAAAAAACATTGAATTCAAGCGTTTTTTGGTTTTTAATCTTTCTGGTTTTAGTTAACGAACTATTTTTTGAATAGACATTTTAGAATATGCTGCTAAATCATTTCAGAAAATGCATGGAATTACACACTTTATCCATCTTCGACAAATTTCGAGAATTCCCTGTGCATCCTAACTTTCAACCTACACTACTTGTTCATGGAATGAAGAAAGTCTCCTAATAAACTATCTAAATCTTCATTTTCACTGTCTTCTGGTTCCTTTTCCGCTTCTGCTTCTATTGATTGATTATGTGTTGCTTTATCCCAATCAAAATTGTCTAAATCATCCATGCTATCTATCTCTTCGATAACAGCTGTTTCTTCCGTTGCATGCAAATAGTCATCCGCTTCCGCTACTTTCTCCCGTTCATTTGTGCTTTCTTCTTGCAAATACAAGGCCTCGTCTATATCTAAAGAATTACTATTTAAAGATGCTAGCAAAGCTGTTGAACGAACTGGATCTTTTAAAAGCTGGTATATAATCGCACCTAACAACGCCTCAGAATGCTCGTGCTTCAACCAATCTCGCTGTGATTTGCTTAATTTATGGGGAAGAGGAATTGTAATTGTTTCTCTTTCCTTTGAAAAGGACTGACCAACCCCTTGTAGCACATACTCAGCTATTTTACTTGAAAAATTTCTTCTTTCGACTTCCTTAAGCTTTTGTAAATGATTTAAAAGATGATCAGGAATATCAGAAGGGACACGAAATGAAATAGCTTGTCCTCGCTTAATTCCCTTTGAACTAGAGCTTTTCATATCATCACCCTATTAATTTTTCACAGGTTCTTGTGGTGGATTAGGCTTCTCTGTCTTTCTTACAAAATCAGTAATGAGCTTATAATAAGCATTTGCCATCATCCAAATGCTCTCTTTCTCATCTTCAAAGAATTCAATGTTATAGCCATCTAAATTATTATTTAATGTTTTAATGTATTCTTTTAGTACATTTGCTCCTCCACCAACAAAATAACAGATTTCTGTCTGAGAATTCTTCTGCCATACGTTACGTAATAATCGATATTGTTTTTTCGCTAGTTCAAGTAAGATACGATCCGTAATGTCATGAACACTTGTCCGGCTTCCCTTAACCATAATATGGTTTCTGTCATTTTTTCGCGTGATAATTTCCACTACATCACGTCGACTGTCTAATTCAATGCCGTGTTTGGATCGAATTTCTTCTCTTATAGACTCTAGTGATTCCGATACACCAAGATTAAATCCTTGCGCTTTATCATCATCGACATTTCGATTTTTTATAACCGCGATATCTGTAGATAAACCACCTATATCCTGAATAATTATTCTTTTATCAATTAAATCTTTATTAATAATTTTCAACTGATTATCCATGACAAGATTGATATAGGCTGCAAATCCTTCAGGATAAATTTTCACTTCATTAAATTTAATATTTACTTTCAACCCTTGGTATTTAGGGGTCACAAGAAATTCCACTTGATGGACAGAACCAACTAATTTAGATCGATATCCAGCGTCCTTACCTTCCTTTACTTCTCTTAGAGGGAGCCCTGTTCCAAGCGTATAGTTTGCGTCAATGACATTTTTCATTCGTGGGAAAGAATTCGAATTCTTCTCATTGACTGCATCTAAAGCCAATGTAGCAAAAAGCATCACTAATGTTTGATCTTCCTCCGATTTAGCACTGCCTGGATCTAATTCGGTTGCACTGCTACTCTTTGTTGCTAAATGGCCAACACGATAGATAGCATTATTTTCTTTTAATGCAGGGGAGTGAACCTTAATATGTATTCCTTCGAGAGGATTCTTGTTATCTAATTCTTCTATTCCTATTACAGGACGATCTTCTGTATCTCTTGCCACAATATTAGGAATATTCAATTCGTACTCTACTTCTCCAAAGATTGCCTTAATGGAGTCATTACCAACATCTACAGCCGCAATTCTAGAGCTCATCTTTTCATCATTCCTTTTCTTTTTATTGGATACTCTGTTTTCTAAATCTCCTATTTCTTATTTAAGGCTATAAGAGATTGCTAGATTAAATCAATTGATTTACCAAAAAAAACACTTAATTGTAAACATCTCGTAAACTAAGAGTATTTGTAGACATTTTCGTAATCTTTGAATACAAATGTGTATACATTAGGTAAATACAGTATGTTTACACATTTGTTTACGCGTAAACGACTTTGTATACGTATTGTTTACTTTTTGTATACTTGTAATTGTTTACGTAAACAATTCTTTTCCAAGGAAATTACTGTCTAGGCTTTTAAACATTGTTCGGGGATTTCCTTTATCTTGATATCATCTCCTAAGAAAAAGGAGTCAATTTTATTAGTTCAGATTATTCTTCTGTGTCCTGAATATTAGAGTTGGTATTTTGATAAAAACAGCACCTCTCTATCAATGGAGGATGCTGTTTTTTTGTATTATTCGGTTGCCCTTTTTATTACTACTAGAGAATATTTAATACTAAACTTATACTTTATAAAAAGTATCAGGATCAGCAAACATCCTTTGGTCCTGATTTAGTGCACTGATTTTATCCATGTCCTCTTCTGAAAGTTCAAAATCAAAGACATCCTTATTTTCAGCAATGCGATGGGGCTTAACCGACTTTGGAATCGTCACTACTCCTGTTTGTATGTCCCAGCGGATAATAATTTGCGCTGGTGATTTATTGTATTTTTTTGCAAGTTCAACCAAAATTGGTTCCTCAAGCAGACCACCCTGCATTAATGGAGACCAAGCTTCAAGCTGGATGCCGTGCTTTTTGCAAAAATCATGCAATTCTCGTTGATTAAATCTGGGATGATATTCTACCTGGTTGACCATCGGCACAATTTCACTGTTTGCGATTATTTCTTCAAGATGATGAACCTTAAAATTACTTACCCCAATTGCCCGGACACGTCCATCCTTATAAAGCTGCTCAAGTGCTTTCCATGTGTCTAAAAATTTTCCTTGTGAGGGAAGTGGCCAGTGAATTAAATACAGATCTAGATAATCGAGCCCCAATTTCTTCATGCTTACGTCAAAAGCCGCTAATGTTGCTTCATATCCTTGGTCAGCATTCCAAACTTTTGTTGTAATAAATAGTTCCTCACGAGGAACATTTGATTCAGCAATGGCTTTGCCTACACCCTCTTCGTTTTTATAAGCAGCAGCAGTATCGATGCTTCGGTAGCCCACTTCAAGAGCAGCTTTAACTGAATTTACAACTTCTTCTCCATCCTTTACTAGAAAAACGCCTAAACCTAACCATGGCATCTCAACACCGTTATGCAAAGTAGTAGTACTTTTAAGATTAGAAATCATCTATTATCTCTCCTTATTAAAATAGTCATTACATTTTTTCGTAATCTCTCCACTTATGAACAGGCTGCCAATTTAATAATTTCTTCGCCTTTTCATTGTTTAATAATGGCGCAAATCCAGATATATCTTTACGAAAATCCTTTACAGTTGGAAAGCATGTTTCCATTAACTGTTTACTTTCTATATCCATACTTGTTTCATCCGCCCCGATATTAAGGGCAACTGACCCAAGTCCATCTGTCTCAATTGCCAATCGGTAGGCACTCGCAGCATCTCGTGTATCAATATAACTCCACAGAATCGTTTTTCGCTGTTCTGGATCATGGATAAATTCAGGGAAATTTTCGTACTTTTCAGGGGAGATAACATTTCCTAAACGAAAAGATACGACCTGCATCCCTGTTCTACGATGAATCATATCCGCTGTTTTTTCATTAACAATCTTGGATAAACCATAGCTATCTTCCGGCAATTGTGGGTGATCTTCATCTATTGGCACATATTGTGGTGTTAAATTTTGCTTTGAAAAACAAATACCATAGGAGGACTCACTTGAAGAGATTACCGCTTTTTTAATCCCTAAATTCCCTGCTGCTTCTAAAATGTTATATGTAGATATAACGTTGTTTTCAAAGGTCACTTCATTTGGATGGGAATATGCAACCGGAATCGCTGCAAGATGGACAACCGCATCTGCATCAGCTAATACCCCATATACTTCACCAAGATTTGTTAAATCTGTTATTACTGTTCTGCAGAGCGCTTCTTTTGGATACTGCCTATCCACATTAAGAACTTCATAACCATGATTGATAAACTCTTTTATGACATCTCGGCCAAGTAGACCACTTCCACCTGTAATGACAACCTTTTTCTTCATTTTCTCTCCTCCGTATCTACTTAATAGAAAAATACTTTTGTAGTTCCTAAAAGAAATTTGTGTTTTACCTATACTTTGTTTATCGTGTAAACTAAGTGTAGGTAAAGCGCTTCCATTTTTTCAAATAATACCTTTTATGCTGACCAAAAAAGTTGAAGGAAATGGTTAAGACTGGAAGCCAGCCATGGGCTGAAGGCCACGAATAGTAAATGGGGGGAGTACAGGTTCGGACGAGCTATGAATATCCCTCTTCTCTTATACTAATTAACCACTAAAGGCTTGGGGAATTAGGAAAAAATAGTTTAATAAGTATAAATGTCAACACAAATATGTACAATTTTGCTTGCGTAAGGATGTACAAAATCACTCGTTTTCTTGCGTTAAATGAGCCTTTAATCGATAAGAATCACCTACAATGGTTACGACAGTTGCGTGATGTAAAATACGATCTAAAATCGCATTCGCTAGTTTAGTCTCTTGAAAAATTGTATCCCACTCTTTGAAATTTACATTTGTAGTGAGAATCGTACTTTTCTTTTCGTATCTCATGTCAATGAGCTGAAAAAAGAGCTTCGCATCTTCCGCATCTATTGGCAAGTAACCAATTTCATCTACGATTAAAAGCTTGTACTTGGCATAATGCTTTAAACGACTTTCTAAACGGTTTTCCAACCGTGCTTTCTTCAAATTCTGGATTAAATCATGGCACTTAATAAAATAAGTACTAGTTCGTTTCTTCGCTGCGGCAATTCCGATTGAAGTGGCCAAATGGGTCTTTCCAACACCACTTGTACCCAAGAAAACGATATTTTCATTCTCCTCTATAAAACGGAGCGTTAAAAAATCTAAGATTTGTTGTCGGTTAATGGAGGGTTGAAAATCAAAATCGAAATCAGTTATTTCTTTACGATGTGGGAATGCACCTACTTTCACCATTGCCTGTGTCATATTTTGCTCTCGGACATCAATTTCATAGTTCGTTAATTTAATCAAAGTATCATTAAAGGACAATTGATTATTTACACTAAAGTCTATGACTTCATTTAAATGTAACGTCATTTGCTTAAGCCCCAGATACTCTAGATTCTTTAATAATTGCTGATGATTTGTTGTTACTTGATTCATTATTTATACACTTCTCCAATCGCTGCTAAGTTCTTTTTCGCTAACTCATCAATATTAGGATAGTTAGGCATAGAAACCCCTAGTGATTCCTGATAGTGGGTTTCTTGATAATTTAATTTCTTCCCACTTAAGGGATGTTGTGCGATGAGCTCCGTGTTATAATAAACCCATATTTGATCATCATACACTTGTAGTCCAACTCTCTTTCCTTGGTATTTTGCTGGTACCGAGTATTGATTCGATTTGTAAGAAATCATGTTGGAGGCATTCACCTTTACAAGCTTATGATTGATTCGATAGAAATCTCTTACTTGGACAGTTGGTAGCTGGTGTAAGAGGTTCTTTTCTTTTTTAAATTCTAATACTGGTATCTTGCCAGTCCCCTGATGTACCTCATGATTGACTCGATTACATAAATCCTGTACAAATCGGTGTAATTCTTCTAAGGTCAGTTGACCTTGATAAGCATGAATTTCATCTAATAGTTTCATCGTTGTTTCTACTTTTCCTTTTGTACGTGGTCTGCCTGCTACACAAGGTTTTACTTTAAAACCAAAGTCGTTAGCGAATTGTGCAAACTTATTATTCACTTTTCCGCTAGAAAATTCTGTTCTAGCTTCATCCATAACTGTTTTCATATTGTCCGTAATTATCTCTGAAGGAACACCACCAAGTGCTTCAAATGTTTCCGTTAAAAACGAAAACAATGTACTTTGTGATTTAGAGATACTTAGATGGAACGTGCGGAACCTTGAATAAGAAAGAACAAGAACGGCCACATTCACTTCTACCTGTTGACCATCCTTAGTATCAAATAGAATACTTTCTTTCCAATCTAGTTGTGCTTGTTTACCTGGTGCTGTTTCAAAACGAGCTGCCCCTTTGGGGGAGGCAATCTTTTTGTCCTCATCAAAATAAGCTTTAAATTCTGGTATTCTAGCTATATACGCCCTAAATGTAGAAGCCGAACAATCAAGACCATGATTATCTTTTAAATATTGCCAAAGCACCCTCCGATAATAAAACTTCTGTTTCGAATCCTCCGATAAAAGTGCGGCTATAATTTCATAATATTCATCAAGCATAGATGCCTTTTTCCTTGTACGTTTTGGAATAAACCCATTGAGATATTTATCGATTGTTCTACGATCTACCCCTAATTCCCTAGCTAATTCACTTTTATTAATTTTCATCTTTAACTGCTCCATTACTTGTTTGAATTTTCCTAAATCTGAAAGACTCTTAATCTCAAAATCTGTTTCAATATTTAACTTTATGTACATACTAATCACCCAATATTAGTATGTAATTCATAATCAATTTTGTACATCTTTATTCAAGCACGTTTGTACATATTTAAATTATCATTTCTA
>NZ_JVDT01000267.1 GCF_001076885.1 Bacillus sp. 522_BSPC | reverse complement strand
GACAAAAAGGATATTTATTCTCCCACAAACATTTTACTCATACGAATTTATTTTCCTGTTCAATTAAAAGGATATATTGAGAAATTATTAATCAAACTTCCATATATAACCCATTCCCCAAACAGTAATTAAATACTTATCTACAGGGAAACCAGCATCTCTAATTTTATCTCTAATATTACGAATATAAGATCGGAGCGTTTGAGTACTTATTTTGTGATCTTCCCAAATATTATCTATTAAAAAATCAGTGGACAAAACTTTGTTATCATTTTTTATCAGCATTTCTAAAATCTTTATCTCTATTTGACTTAGTGGAATTATTTTCTCTCTGTAATGTACTTTCCGTTTTTTTATATTTAATTCTAAGTTATTGTAAGTAAATATATCATTTCTTAATTTATTCTTATGCCTCAATAATGAGTTGATTCTGGCAATTAGCTCGTCCTCATATATTGGTTCAAATAAACAAACGTCTGCCCCACTTTTTAAAATATTAACAAGTGAATAATTTATATTGTTACTTATTACCATGATAAAAGCAGGAGAAATTTTATTAATACTTATACAGATTGATTCCACTGTTATGGATAAATGTTCATCATATATTAAAACAATATCAATTAATGGAGAATAAATGTAATTTGGAATTTCTTCAATATTTATCGGTCCGATACAATTATATCCATTTCTTGTTAATAGAGTATTCCACTTTTCTTCAACACTTGCTCCAATTAACAAAATGTTATTCATTAAAACTCTCCTATTCTAACTTGAATTAGGTTTTAAATAGGATTATATAAGTGAAGTATGTAGAATTTTTGCAGATTAAGCATAAAAAGTTTGCACTTTTTATGCAGTTTATTTATGAAATCCATGGGAATAATATTCTTGTATAAATTAATAGGAGGGAAAAGAATGAATACGAACTACGAAGAATGTATTAAAGCGTGTTTGGAATGTATGAAAGCATGTAATTCTTGTTTTGATGCTTGTTTAAATGAAGAAGATATTAAAATGATGGCTCGTTGTATTAGATTAGATCGAGAGTGTGCGGATATCTGTAGTTTAGCCGCAAAAGCAATGCAGTCTAATAGCCCATTAGTAAAGGAAATATGTTTGTTATGTGCGGATATCTGTGAAAAGTGTGGGGAAGAATGTAAAAAGCACAGTCATCATGAACATTGTCTCCAATGCGCAGAATCTTGCTTTAAATGTGCAGAATTCTGTAGAAAAATGGTTTCTTAATAAAATGTAAAAAATCCTATAAGTTATATATACAAGTATAACTTATAGGATTATGATTTAGTTTGATATCTTATCTAATACAGAAATATTAACTCCAAACTTACACATAGCTTCACAGTCTTCTCTTAAATCCGAGAATAGAATATAAGAAATTTTACACATACTGTCATGTTGGAAGGATGGTCTTAATAATTGTGCTTTAATTTCTTTTTTTCTTTTATTCGGAGCAATTAAATAAAATCTGGACTTATCATTGTTAAAGGACATAGACAAATCCTGTAGGCGTAAAATTCCAGAGTATATAGACGTGGACTTTTCTACTTCAAATGCACCTATAACTTTATTTTCACCATTAAGCCATAGAACATCGATAAAAGAAATCGTTTCACTAACAGCACTTGAAATTGTTTCTAAGTTTAAATGGGGAATAGAAAAGTTGCCTAATTTATATCCTTTCCATTCTCTTTTATGGTCATTTTTTGCTATCCACACATTATAACCAAGAGTCGTCCCTATTTTAGCTAAATAATATTGCATTTCAGTATGTTCATTCTCTTCGGCTAATTCCTTTTGAATTTCTTCATGTCTTTTTTTTAGCTTTTTATTAACTTTATCTATATCCTGTAATAGTAGAGTGTGGTTTTCTTGAATAACTTGTCTGCCAGAACCTATCTCATATAGTAATCCTGCTAGTGCACCTAAATCTTTTGATAGGACTAGGTTATGGTTATTATTATACTCCATCATAATTTCGCGCATCGTTAAATAATCTTCCCATGATCCTAATTTAATTTTTTGTTTGAATATCATATTAAAACCTTTAACAATGCTAGTGTTGAAAGGCGGGAAAATAGTAGGGTGAAGAAAATATAAAATATTACCTACTGCAGGACCTAGTCCTTTTATATTTTTTTCTTGAAGTTTCCTAATATTATAGATTAATTGTTTTTCTTGATTATAGAGCAATGTTTCCTTTAAAAATTGACCAAAGGCTTTTTTATTATCTTCATTTTCATAAATATCAGGTATTCTTAACTTTGGCTTCCAATAAAAAGCATGAGCTGCGCCCTCAAAGATTTGCTTTTGTTCCGCAATTGCTGAAATAGCTACCTCAAGGGATGAACCCTTAAAATCACAAGGAAATGTGTTATTCTCTATTTCCTTAATAACTACTTTTATAGCATTTTTTATCGTACGAAATGCCTTTAGTCTATCGTTGTTATTTATAAACCAGGTTTGGTAAACAGATTCTGGGTCATTTTTATATTCATCGATTGCTTTAAGTAAAGTAAAAGTCATAATATAACTCCCTCTATAAATATTGATTTATCAACGGTTTGAGCCGTTGTTGGGGTGTCAAAAAAATATTTTTCGACACGATTCCTAACAGAATTTATATATTATGTGTAATTATTCCAACCTACGGGTACGCTACGCGGTCACTACTGGATAATTATAGAAAGTAGTGATAGGGAATTATGCGATGCACAATGGATCTCTGCGTAGCTTATGATGACGTACCCTCCCATGTCTCTGGGCATCTATGTGCCTACATTCCTTCGTTCGGTCTAGTCATAAGGCAGAGGCTA
>NZ_JVDT01000266.1 GCF_001076885.1 Bacillus sp. 522_BSPC | reverse complement strand
GAGTGCCAAAAATCGATAGAAGCATAGAGAAAGTGGTGTTCATTTGGGGGATGAGTGCCAAAAATCGATAGAAGCATAGAGAAAGTGGTGTTCATTAGGGAGATGAAAACCAAAAATCCCAAAAGCGCAAGAGGAAGTAGCGTTCATCAATGAGATGAAAACCAAAAATCCCGAAAGCGCAAGAGAAAGTAGCGTTCATCAATGAAATGAAAACCAAAATTCCTAGAAGCGCAAAAGAAACCAGCGTTCATCAAAAAAAGCAAACCCCTAATTAAGTCAAGATATCCTAAAACATCCCCACCCCACTCAACACCCCTATCCCCCAACAAATACTCTACGTTCTATTCCTTTTCGTACAAGCATATATTTTAATCGAGCTAGTATAAAAGGGGGTTCCATCTGTATGCGGGTTTCAAACGTAACCGTTCGGAAACGATTATTGATAGCATTAGTTGCTGGGATAATAATTTTTCTTATTATTGATGCAAGATTAGCTTATGTTCAATTTTTTCTGGGGGACGAGCTTACAACGAAAGCGAAAAATTTATGGAGTCGACAAATTGCTTTTGAGCCACAGCGGGGAGAAATTTTGGATCGCAATGGAATAGCGCTTGCAACAAATGTCAGTGCGCCAACGGTTTATATAGTACCACGCCAAATTAAAGATCCAGCGGGCACAGCGGATAAGCTTGCGGCAGTATTGGAAGCGGATAAGGAATCTGTCTATAAGCAGATTATTCAAAAGGAGATGAGTGTTCGTTTAAAAGAAGGAAGGAAAATTACGCATGAAAAAGCGAAAAAAGTTCGAGCGCTTGATATAGATGGTGTCTATATTGGAGAGGATTCCAAGCGATCATACCCGTTCGGAAATTACTTATCCCATGTGTTGGGGTTTGCGGGTATTGATAATCAGGGGCTAATTGGTTTGGAACTAGAATATGATGATGAGTTAAAGGGAAAAAAAGGATCTGTTCAATATTACTCTGATGCAAAAGGACAAAGAATGAATGATATGGCGGATGCTTATGAGGCACCAGTCAATGGAAATGATTTAGTGCTTACAATTGATACAAGGATCCAAACGATTGTAGAAAGGGAATTGGATATTGCTGAGCAAACGTATTCTCCTGAATCGATTATTGCACTTGCGATGAATCCGAAAACCGGAGAGGTATTGGCGATGTCTAGTCGCCCTGGATTTGACCCTGCAGACTTCCAAAACGTAGATTCTACTGTCTATAATCGAAATTTACCTATTTGGAGTTCGTATGAACCAGGATCCACATTCAAGATTATTACACTGGCAGCTGCACTTGAAGAAGGAAAAGTAGATTTAGACAAGGATACTTTTTATGATAAAGGCTACGCAGAAGTTGGTGGAGCGAAGTTGAAATGCTGGAAGCGAGGTGGTCACGGTTCGCAAACATTCTTAGAAGTCGTTCAAAATTCCTGTAACCCTGGCTTTGTGGAATTAGGGGAACGTCTTGGAAAAGATACACTTTTTCAATATATTCGCGATTTTGGATTCGGACAGAAAACGGGCATTGATTTACAAGGAGAGTCAAAAGGAATCTTGTTTAACATGGATAGGGTAGGGCCAGTTGAGCAAGCAACTACAGCGTTTGGGCAAGGGGTTGCTGTAACGCCAATTCAGCAAGTAACAGCGTTATCAGCAGCAATTAATGGCGGAACTTTGTATACTCCATATGTAGCAAAGGAGTTAATTGATCCAGCTACAGGGGACGTCATTATGGAGAAAGAGCCTGTTGCAAAAAGAAAGGTTATTTCAGAGGAAACGTCAAAAGAAGTGAGAAGAGCATTAGAAAACGTTGTTGCAAAAGGTTCTGGAGGTAAAGCTTTTGTGGAAGGATATCGAGTTGGCGGGAAAACAGGAACTGCCCAAAAAGCATCAGGAGGAAAATATTTAGAAAATAACTATATCCTTTCCTTTATCGGCTTTGCACCTGCTGATGACCCAGAATTAGTCGTCTATGTTGCAGTAGATAATCCAAAAGGAACGGTGCAATTTGGTAGTGCTGTTGCAGCGCCAATCGTTGGGGCGATTATGGGAGATAGTTTAAGAGCCCTTGGCGTAGAACCTCGTGAAGACCAGATTGATAAAATATATAAATATCCGGAAAATCCATTAATCGAAGTGCCGGATTTAGTTGGTTATACGAAAAAAGACATTAGTGAATTGTTTATTAATCTTAAAATTGATTCAAGTGGTAGTGGGGATACCGTTATTAAACAATCTCCAGAACCAGGTACAAAAGTAAAGGATGGATCAACCATATTGCTTCAATTTAATTAATTGGATAGAATGCGGCCGGTATTTTTCGTGCCGCTTCTCTTTTTATCAGACAGGAATGAAGGTAGACCCCCTTATGCGCTTTTTCTAAAAGGAAAAGGGGAGAGCAAATTAAATATAAAAATACCCTCCATTAAAAAATTATTCTTCTAATATAAATTCTCCAACAATAAGGTACAACATAGATAATTTTTATTTAATCATGTAAAATAAAATACGCTAAGAAAATTGTATAATCTATATGGTTGCTTCATTATTTAGTATATAATTAATATTTATGAGTGATTTAGAGTACATATAGAGCTAGAGAAAAGAGGAATCAAAAAGCGATGCAATTAAAAAAACTTATTGAGAGTTTACAGCCATACACTCCTTATATTGGAGAAGATGTGGAAATAAAATCAATAGAGAATGATAATCGCAAAGTAACAGAAGGCAGTCTTTTTATTTGTATAAAAGGATATACAGTCGATGGACATGATTTTGCCCAGAATGCATATGAATCTGGCGCAGTCGCTGTCATTGCTGAAAGAAAACTGCCCTTGCCTATTCCAGTTATCGTAGTAAAAGATACCAAAAGGGCTAGTAGTGTGCTTGCAGATGTGTTTTATCAAAATCCAACACAAAAGCTCAAGCTTATTGGGATAACAGGAACAAATGGAAAGACGACAACGAGCCATTTAATAGATGCTATTTTAAAAGAGGCGCATAAAAAAACAGGAATCATCGGTACCATGTATACAAAAATCGGTGAGGAAATTCAAGAAACAAAAAATACTACTCCAGAAGCCGTGACACTTCAGAAGGTGTTCCATCAAATGGTGGAACAAAAAGTGGATACAGCTGTAATGGAAGTATCTTCACATGCCCTTGTAGAAGGCAGAGTATTTGGCTGTGATTATGATATTGCTGTATTTACAAATCTAAGTCAGGATCATTTAGATTATCATGGTACGATGGAGGAATATAAAAAAGCAAAAGGGCTGTTGTTTACAAGATTAGGAAATGCCTTTCAAGGGGAAAAGCCGAAGTTTGCTATCCTAAATAAAGATGATGCAGCAGCGAACGAGTATGAAACCATTACAGCTGCTCATATACTTACATATGGAATTGATAAAGATGCGGATATTATGGCGAAAAATATAAAAATAACAGCTGCTGGTACATCGTTTGATTTACATACTCCGCTTGGAACGCAATCTGTCCAACTGAAAATGGTTGGCAAATTCAATGTGTATAATTCGTTAGCAAGCATTGGTGCAGCGATTGCAAGCAATATTCCATTAGAAGTAACAATTAAAGCGTTAGAAAAGGTAGAAGGAGTTGCAGGAAGATTTGAAACGGTGAATGCTGGGCAAGACTTTTTAGTGATTGTTGATTATTCCCATACACCTGATAGTTTACAAAATGCCCTGCAGACGGTGAAGGAATTTGCCGAGAATAAAGTTTATGTCATTGTAGGCTGTGGGGGAGACAGAGACAAAACAAAACGCCCTTTAATGGCAAAAATTGCTTGTCAGGAAGCGAGCTATGCTATTCTTACTTCTGATAATCCTAGGAGTGAAGATCCAATTGCCATATTAAAAGATATGGAAGCAGGAGTGGAGGAAGAACAAAATTATACGATAATTCCTGATCGAAAAGAGGCTATTACTTTAGCGGTAAATCAAGCACAGCATGGCGATGTTATCTTAATTGCAGGAAAGGGACATGAAACATATCAAATTATTGGTTCTGATGTGTTAGATTTTGATGACCGTTTAGTTGCAAAAGAAGCGATAGGAGAGAGAAAAAATGACACTGTCCTATAATGTAATCCTTCAGGCAATACCGAAAGCAAAAGGGTTTGTGAAGGAAGATTTACTTTTTCAAACCGTGACATTTATAGCAGACACGAAGCAGTCGAAAGGGCTATTTATTCCTTTTTATGAGGAGAATTCTGGTGATTTGAGCATTGCAATAGCGAATGGAGCAATAGGAGCGATTTGGGAAGAAGGGGTGGATCTCCCATCTTATACACCTAATCATTTCCCTATTTTTTATACAAAAGATTTAAAGGAAGGCATATTAAAAATGATTGAAATTTATGAGAAACAATTGCAAACACAAGAAAGTACAACAAAATTTATTTTTTTGAAAGAAAACAGTCTGCATTCCATGATGGAATCATATGATATACCGGTAATTAGAGAGCATGTATTAAAAACGAGCACGCAAATGAAAGGAGGGAACTAAAATGCAGGAGAAAGTAATCTTTTTTACGATTCTTTTAGGCTTTTTAATAACCGTATTGATTTCTCCCTTTTTTATTCCCTTCTTGCGAAGATTGAAATTCGGACAAAGCATTAGGGAAGAAGGACCGAAATCCCATCAGAAAAAAACGGGAACACCAACAATGGGTGGGTTAATGATTATCTTTTCTATTGTTGTAACAACTTTAGTAATGATTAATAAATTCTCAGAGCCAACAATTAAGACATATTTATTATTATTAGTTTTAGTTGGTTTTGGTTTATTAGGGTTTTTAGATGACTTTATAAAAGTAGTGATGAAGCGTAACTTAGGATTGACATCTCGACAAAAGCTGCTAGGTCAGATTATCATTTCCCTTATTTTTTACTTTGTATTACGTGAAAATGAATTCTCGACCGCTATTTCGATTCCATTTGTTGATAAACCATTGGAATTAGGCTGGTTTTATGCATTGTTTATTATTTTCTGGTTAGTTGGATTTTCAAATGCTGTTAATTTAACAGATGGCTTGGACGGTTTAGTTTCCGGTACATCTGCTGTTGCTTTTGGTGCATTTGCTGTTCTTGCTTGGAGCCAATCTCAGTTTGAAATTAGTATTTTTTCTGTAGCGATTGTTGGAGCAGTATTAGGATTCTTAGTTTTTAATGCCCATCCAGCTAAAGTATTTATGGGAGATACAGGTTCTCTTGCACTAGGTGGCGCGATTGCTGCCATTGCAATTTTGACAAAACTAGAGATTCTACTGATACTAATTGGTGGAGTATTTGTTATCGAAACGCTTTCCGTTATTCTTCAAGTTATTTCCTTTAAATCAACAGGAAGAAGAATTTTCCGAATGAGTCCACTGCATCATCATTATGAATTGGTTGGATGGTCAGAATGGAGAGTAGTTGTCACATTTTGGACGGTTGGATTATTATTTGCCGCTTTAGGAATTTATATTGAGGTGTGGTTATAATGAAACAGATTAACGATTATCATCATAAAAAAATACTTGTATTAGGTCTTGCCAAAAGTGGAGTAAGCGCAGCTCAATTACTACATAATTTAGGTGCCTTCGTAACAGTAAATGATAGTAAACCTTTAGATGAGAATCCGGAGGCGCAAGGATTATTGGAGCAAGGGATAACAGTAATATGCGGTAGCCACCCCATTGAATTATTAGAAGAAGGATTCCAGCTTATTGTAAAAAATCCAGGGATTCCTTATTTTAATCCAATGATTAAAGGGGCAATAGAACGCGATATTCCCGTTATTACAGAGGTAGAGCTTGCATACAGAGTTTCTGAAGCTCCGTTTTTTGCCATCACTGGATCAAATGGGAAAACGACAACAACTACATTATTATTTGATATGTTAGAAGCAGATAAGAAAAAGCCACTCATTGCCGGAAATATTGGTACAGTTGCTTCGAATGTGGCTCAAGTTGCAGAGGAAGATAATAAAATTGTTATCGAATTATCATCTTTTCAATTAATGGGTATTGAGAAATTCAAGCCACATATTGCAATCATTACGAATATTTATGAGGCGCATTTGGATTATCATGGAACAAAAGACGAATATGCAAAGGCAAAAGGGAATATCACGAAGAATCAGGATGCAAATGACTATTTAATTGCAAATGTGGAGCAAGAGGTAGTAATGAATATCGCGAAAAACAGTAATGCGACAATTATTCCTTTCTCTGCAAAACGGGAATTAGAGTTTGGTGCATATGTGAAAGATAATGTCATCTATTTTAATGAGGAAAAAATAATGAAACTTTCTGGTATTACATACTTAAGTGCCTTAAATTTAGAAAATATCCTTTCGTCCGTTGCTGCGGCTAAGCTTTCTGGAGTGTCAAATGAAAGTATTTTTGAAGTACTAAGTACATTTAAAGGGGTTAAACATCGTCTGCAATTTATTAAAGAATTACATGGGCGAAAATTTTATAATGACTCGAAAGCAACCAATATTTTAGCAACACAAAATGCCCTTGCAGCCTTTAATGAGCCAGTTATTTTACTGGCAGGTGGCTTGGATCGAGGAAATGAATTTGATGAACTAATTCCATCGCTTAAAAATGTGAAGGCCATGATTACTTTTGGACAAACTGCTGAAAAAGTGGAGAAGGCAGGTAGACTTGCAGGAATAAAAACAATTAAACGCGTCGATAATGTGGACAAAGCAGTACCTGTTGCTTATGACTTATCAGAAAGTGGAGATGTAATTCTCCTTTCCCCAGCATGTGCAAGCTGGGATCAATACAAAACTTTTGAGGTCAGAGGAGACATTTTTATTAATGCGGTGCATATGCTTAAATAAGGGCTTGTCTGTAAGTAGGCGTTGAAAGAAAAAATTTGATTTGTATGAACAAACACATCAATGATCTAACAGGATAAAACGTTCTTACCTGAAGTAAGCTCTGTAAATGATAACAAGGGTAGTAGAGAAAAGGAGAAAGTTTATTTTATGCCATGCGGGAATGAAATGACTTTTGAACTTTTTGCTACTTCTCAACCGTTAATTTACAGAGCTTTCTTTTTTTGAATCGATTTCGAGAACACATGAAATTTGGATACCACGCGCTTTTCTTTTCTTCAAGCCCAAATCTTGCAATTCGAGGTGTTAATGGTGCCATCAAAAAAAACGACTCCAGATATAATTCTAATGATTCTCACATTTACGTTACTGGCAATAGGGTTAATCATGGTGTATAGTGCTAGCGCGGTAATGGCTGAACGAAATTTAGGTGATTCTTTCTTCTTTGCAAAAAGACAGATGCTTTTTGCGGGCGTTGGAATTGCAGCAATGCTATTTATAATGAATCTTGATTACTGGATATGGCGTTCTTGGGCTAAACAGATTATTATTGTTTGTTTTGTATTGCTTATAGTCGTTTTAATTCCTGGCGTTGGTTTAGTTCGGAATGGTTCACAAAGCTGGATTGGAGTCGGTGCATTTTCTATTCAGCCCTCTGAATTTATGAAAATAGCAATGATTATTTTCCTGGGGAAGTTTCTGTCAGAAAATCAAAAGCATATTACTTCATTTAAAAAAGGCTTGCTCCCTTCATTAGGGCTAGTATTCCTGGCGTTTGGAATGATAATGCTTCAGCCAGATTTAGGTACTGGTACGGTTATGGTTGGTACAAGTATTGTCATGATTTTTATTGCTGGTGCTAGAATTCGTCACTTTGTGATATTAGGTCTTATTGGTGTTGCAGGGTTTGTAGGATTGGTTGCGAGTGCTCCTTACCGGATTAAAAGGATTACTTCCTTCCTTGATCCTTGGTCTGATCCATTAGGAAGCGGGTTTCAAATCATTCAGTCCTTGTATGCAATTGGTCCAGGTGGATTATTTGGTTTAGGTCTTGGGGAGAGTCGGCAAAAGTTTTTCTACCTGCCGGAGCCACAAACAGACTTCATTTTTGCGATTCTATCAGAAGAATTAGGATTTATTGGTGGCTCGCTGATTTTATTATTATTCGCCCTCTTGCTTTGGAGAGGAATAAGAATCGCTCTAGGCGCACAAGATTTGTTTGGTAGTTTTGTAGCGGTTGGAATTATTTCTATGGTTGCGATTCAAGTTATGATTAACATCGGAGTTGTAACAGGACTAATGCCTGTAACAGGGATTACCCTTCCATTTCTAAGCTATGGAGGATCTTCTTTAACCCTCATGTTAATCGCGATTGGTATTCTTTTAAATGTCAGCAGATTTTCAAGGTATTAAACGTTATTTAAAATTTTGAAACCTAGTGTAGGGTGCTTATTCCCATCACTAGGTTCTTTTTATTGCCTTTTTAAAAAGGAAGAACTCGCAGGTAATTCCATTCTCTTGGCACACATAAGCCATAAGGGATTAATATAAATACTTACCATAGCTAATAAATAGCTTGTTTACCTGAAAAACATCATAAGAAAGCTGAGAATATCAAAAATTTATTTTTTTCGCACATATGATAAACTTTTTGCAATCATGACAAAAAATGGTGCGGAAAAGGGGAATGTGTTACATTTCATTATCAATTTCAAGATATTCATAAAGGGTGTTTAAAATATAGTACAATAAGGTATCTATTAGTTGGGGGTTGACCGGAAAGTAAAAAAATTCTTAGAAAATAGCAGAAGATTATTTCTGTTTTTCATTAATTGAAGCTATAATGTAAAAAGAAAAGAAAAATAACATATTTTTCAAAGTAGAGAAGAGAAGTATTTTGAGGTGGAAAGAATGAAGATAGTTGTAAGTGGTGGAGGAACAGGGGGACATATATACCCTGCATTAGCATTGATTCGCGAAATAAAAAAAGAAGTGAAAGATGCTGAGTTTCTTTATGTTGGAACAGAGCAAGGACTAGAAAATAAATTAGTCAGAAGGGAAAATATTCCCTTTAAAACAATACATATTACAGGCTTTAAACGGAAACTGTCTCCAGAAAATTTAAAAACAGTTTGGAGATTTATTGCTGGTGTACAAAAAAGTAAGGCGATATTAAAAGAGTTTAAGGCAGATGTGGTAATAGGAACAGGCGGATATGTTTGTGGTCCGGTTGTTTATGCAGCTGCTAAGCTTGGGATACCAACCATCATTCATGAACAAAATAGTGTTCCAGGATTAACGAATAAATTTTTAAGCAAATATGTTGATAAAGTAGCTACTTGCTTTGAAGAAGCGGATTCTTATTTTCCAGAAGAAAAAGTTGTGATGACAGGGAATCCTAGAGCTTCAGAAGTGTTAAATCAGGATGGCATTAAAGGAAGATTATCGGTTGGCTTACAATTGAAAACCCCAGCTGTTCTTATTGTTGGTGGAAGCAGAGGTGCTAGACCGATAAACGATGCTGTTATTACAGCGTTACCCCAATTAGGGGATAAACCATATCAAGTACTTTATGTAACCGGAGAAGTGCATTATGAAGCGGTAAAAAAAGAAGTAGAGTTAGTAGGAAATCCTAAAAATGTAATTATCAAGCCATTTGTTCATAATATGCCAGAAGTATTAACAAGCATTGACCTGACTGTTGCGAGAGCAGGCGCAACAACGCTAAGCGAGCTAACCTCGCTCGGCATTCCAAGTATTCTTGTGCCGAGTCCCTATGTGACGAACAATCATCAGGAAAAAAATGCGACTGCACTAACAAGCAATGGAGCAGCAAAAATACTTCTAGAAAAGGATATGAATGGACAAAAATTAGTGGAAGAAATGGATGCCATTATGCTGAATCCTAATGTGTTAAAAGGTATGAAGGAGGCATCCAAAAAACTAGGGATTCCTGATGCGGCAATGAGGTTATATAATGTAATGAAGGAAGTTATCGATAACAAGAAAAAGTAGGAAATTGCAAATCGGAAATTTGATTAGAAAGCAAATTTTCGGTTTGCGAATAAAAAGGTGGACAACCTTTGAATGGTTTTTTACTATTTCCTTATTTAAAAATACCGGGGTGATTTTTTGGAAAATGGGAAGGTTGTTTCTTTAGAAGATCGAATTCCAAAATTAAAAGAACAGAGACGAAAAAAGGCGAATCGTCGACTTATTTTCCTTCTCCTTCTATTCTTCCTTATCATCGTTTGCGTTATCTATTTCCAATCACCTTTAAGTCATGTAAAAAAAATCGAAATTACTGGGAATCATTTATATACTTATGAAGACTTAGAGAAAATGAGTGGAATTACAACCGAAACAAATATTTGGACAATCAAAAAAGATCAGTTAGCATCAAAACTGAAAGATGCTGGTGGAATGAAGTCTGCAAAAGTTTCCATCTCTATTCCAAATACTGTTCAAATTGACGTAAAAGAATATAGGAAGATTGCTTACTTTGAAGTGGAGAATGAATTTATTCCGCTTCTAGAAAATGGTGATATGCTACATGATAGAGCGATGACAAACAGTCCCTACGATGCTCCTATTATCAAAGATATAAAGAGCGAAAATGACACTGTCATAACGAAAATAGGGGAGGAATTAAGTAAACTTCCAGCAAGTGTGTATAATGCGATTTCTGAAATAAGGTATACTCCTAAAGATACCGATAAGTGGCATGTTACCGTTTATATGAATGACGGAAATCAAGTATTAGCTTCTTTATCTTCTTTTTCGGATAAAATGGAGCATTATCCATCCATTATTGCACAGCTAAATACAGACAAAAAGGGAGTAATTGATTTAGAAGTAGGTTCTTATTTCAAAGCTTTCGATTCGGAAGGGGAAAAGAAGAGTGAAGACTAATAAAAGAAGAAGAAATGTTATCTTCTCCTTGGTTTTTCTCGTACTTGGATTTATGATTTCCTTTTCGTATCAAAATACAAAAAAGGACGAAAAGCAAGAAATTAGTGAGAGCCAATTTGAAAGAGATTTGGAATTGCGGAACGAATTAATAGAGCAGGAAGAAAAAAATAACGATCTTTATAAGGAATTAAAGGAATCCCAAAAGAAACTTGTTCAATTAGAGAAGAATCTTTCGAATGAAGCAGAAACCTATTCTAACTTAGCAGAAGATGCCCAAAAGTATCGTATCTATTTAGGAAAAGTTGCTGTAAAAGGAGAAGGGGTGCAAATTACCTTAGAAGATGGAGAATATAATCCAAAGGAAGATCGTGTGAATAATTACTTGGTCCATGAACATCATGTGTTTAAAGTGATTAATGAGCTATATGTTTCAGGTGCACAAGCAATTAGTATCAACGGGCAAAGACTATCCCATAATTCATATATTCTCTGTAATGGACCGGTAATTGAAGTGGATGGTTACCAACACCCTGCTCCATTTGTTATTACGGCAATCGGTGATAGCGATGTATTAGAAGGTGCAATCAATATTAATGGTGGTGTAAAAGATTTGTTAGTAAATGATAATGTTAGATTTAGCCTGGAAAAAAAACGGTCGATTCAAATGGAACCTTTGAAAGTAAATTAACAGTAAGTATGATGAGTAGAAAGTATGATGCGCTTTGAATAAGAATTTTATAACAATGACTGGAATAACGCTTATTGTCGGATTTATGATTGCAGTACAATTTCAGACAATAAAAGAACCGGTAGTACGGGATACAAGAGATACATGGGAACTAAGAGAAGATTTAATAAATGAAAAAAAATTAGAATTGCAGCTTATTAATGAAATTCGATCGATAAACGCAAAATTAGATGAGTATGAAAATGAAACCTCTGAAAGTAAAGCAGAGGTATTAAAAGATACGCTAAAAGAATTAAAGCAGGAAGCTGGTTTAACAGAAGTAACTGGAAATGGAATCATCTTAAAAATTGCATCTGTTAATACAGAAATTCTATTAGGGGAAGAACCTGGAGAAGTGACATCTGAATTATTACAGCGATTGGTAAATGAGTTGAATTTATATGGGGCAGAGGAGATAGCGATCAATGATAATCGCTATGTGAATACAACTGTTATCCGTGAAATAAATAATGTGTTGAAAATGGATGGAAATCCCCTTAATCAGCTGCCGATTGAAATAAAGGTAATAGCGAAAGATGCTAGTACTGCAGAAAAATTGTTTAACTACATGAAGGTTTCTAAATCAGCAGATGAATTTTTTGTTTCCAATCTTTTATTAAATGTAGAAAAACCAGAGAAGGCAATCACGATTCCAGCATACAGTAAGGCTGTTACTATCCATAATATGGAGCCTGCAAATACAAATGAAGGAGGCGATTCATAATGTGGCTTCCTATATTTGGGTTGATTGTTGGGCTTGTCTTTGGACTATTAACCGATATAAAAGTACCAGAAGAATATGCGAATTATTTATCGATTGCAGTTCTAGCAGCATTGGACACCTTATTCGGTGGGATTCGAGCACATCTGCAAAATATTTTTGATGAAAAGGTGTTTGTAACAGGCTTCTTTTTTAATATTGTCCTTGCAGCAAGTTTAGCTTTTCTAGGTGTTCATCTTGGTGTAGACTTATACTTAGCGGCGATTTTTGCATTTGGTGTGAGACTATTTCAAAACATTGCTGTAATTAGAAGTATTATTTTAAAGAAATCAAATACTAATTCTCCCGAAAAAATTGAAAAAAGTTGACAGAGAAAAAAGGGAATATATTAGTTTTGGCGAATAATTTAAATATTAATAGAAATGTCAAAGTGAATGATGAAATTCCTTTAATGAATAAGTAATTAGTCCTATTTATAGTAAAAAAGTCTAAAATTTTATTGACACTAAGTGAAAACTTAGTGAAAATATGGTGTTGCCTGGTATACAATAGAATAGTTATAGATGAAATTTATCTTATATCTTATGTATATCAAAAAACGATGAAAATAGAAGACGTTACTTCTTAATAAAAATGTTGAAATTTTATTTTTCTACTGTATGACATAATTTGTTGTTCACTTTATTTAAAATGCAAAAGGAGGTGCCCGAGAATGAACAGCAATGAACTTTATGTAAGTCTAGACATCGGTACATCCAGCATAAAAGTTATCATTGGCGAGATGATTAACGAATCTTTAAATATTATTGGTGTAGGCATCGTTCCATCAGAAGGTTTAAAAAAAGGTTCAATTGTGGATATAGATGAAACCGTTCATTCTATTCGACAGGCAATAGAGCAAGCCGAAAGAATGGTTGGGATGGAAATAAAACAAGTAATTGTTGGCGTTTCGGGAAATCATGTAAATCTGCAAACTTCACGTGGGGTAGTTGCAGTTTCTAGTGAAAATCGCGAAATTACAATTGAGGATGTAATTAGGGTAAAGGATGCAGCACAAGTAGTCTCTATTCCCCCAGAAAAAGAAATTATTGATATTATTCCTAAGCAATTTATTGTTGATGGATTAGACGAAATTACCGATCCAAGAGGAATGATAGGTGTACGACTGGAAATGGAAGGTACCATAATAACAGGAAGTAAAACCATACTACATAACACCTTAAGATGTGTGGAAAGAGCTGGACTTGAAATTCAGGATATTTCCTTGCAGCCACTTGCTTCAGGCTCCTTCGCACTTTCAAAAGATGAAAAAAACTTAGGGGTTGCTTTAATAGATATTGGCGGTGGTTCCACCACAATTGCTGTATTTGAAAATGGTTTTCTTAAAGCAACTAGTGTAATTCCTATAGGAGGAGACCACATCACAAAAGATTTATCGATTGGTCTTCGTACTACGACAGAAGATGCAGAAAAAATCAAGATAAAGTATGGATATGCCTTTTATGATCATGCTTCTGAAGAGGAGGTATTTAGTGTTCCTATTATAGGAAGCGATCAGCATCAACAATTTAATCAATTAGAGATTTCTGATATCATAGAAGCTAGATTAGAAGAAATCTTTGAACTGGTTGGTCACGAACTAGTGAGATACGGGGTATACGATCTTCCAGGAGGATTCGTATTAACTGGTGGCGTTGCTAGTACAAAAGGAATTTTAGAATTGGCACAAGATGTTTTCCAAAGCCGTGTTAGAATTGCTATTCCTGATTATATTGGAGTAAGAGAGCCACAATATACAACTGCTGTTGGGTTAATTAAATTCTCCTATAAAAATAGTAAACTTCAAGGTGGAAATATCCATAATCCTGTCACCGTTCCTGCTGAAAATAGGGAAAAAGTTCAAAAACAAGCAACCCAAAAACCAGCATATGAGAAAAAACAAGTTGAGAAGGAACCTTCAAAGTTTAAGAAATTTATGGGTTATTTCTTCGATTAATGAATGGCTTTAATAGGATGGACATGTATTAATAAAAAGAACTTCGAGAAGGCTGAGAGTCGTTTAGGGTCAGTCTAGGTATATTTTTAAATGGTATGTTACTCCATATCACCAAGACTTGAGATGCGGACAGTTCGATACTGCTGAATATCGACGAATTAGGAGGATTTGTCATGTTGGAATTTGATACAAATATAGATTCACTAGCTGTAATAAAGGTAATAGGAGTAGGTGGCGGCGGTAATAACGCTGTTAACCGAATGATTGAACATGGTGTTCAAGGGGTAGAGTTTATTGCTGTGAATACAGATGCACAAGCATTAAATTTATCGAAAGCAGAAATAAAAATGCAAATTGGCGGCAAGTTGACGAGAGGCCTTGGTGCAGGTGCCAATCCTGAAGTAGGAAAGAAGGCTGCTGAGGAAAGCAAAGAACAAATTGAAGAGGCTTTAAAGGGAGCAGATATGGTCTTTGTAACGGCTGGAATGGGTGGAGGAACTGGTACAGGTGCTGCACCAGTTATCGCTCAAATCGCCCATGACTTAGGTGCTTTAACAGTCGGAGTGGTAACAAGACCATTCACTTTTGAAGGAAGAAAAAGATCTACCCACGCTGCAAGTGGTATTACGTCACTAAAAGACGCAGTGGATACGTTAATTGTAATTCCAAATGACCGCTTACTTGAAATTGTAGATAAATCAACTCCAATGCTTGAAGCGTTTAGAGAAGCAGATAATGTATTGCGTCAAGGTGTACAAGGTATTTCTGACTTAATTGCAACACCAGGTCTAATTAACTTAGACTTCGCTGATGTAAAAACTATTATGGTAAACAAAGGTTCAGCTCTTATGGGTATAGGGGTTGCTTCTGGAGAAAATCGTGCAGCTGAAGCAGCGAAAAAAGCAATTTCTTCTCCACTTCTTGAGACTTCTATTGACGGAGCACAAGGGGTATTAATGAATATCACTGGCGGATCGAATTTAAGCTTGTATGAAGTACAAGAAGCAGCAGATATTGTTGCATCAGCTTCAGATCAAGATGTAAATATGATTTTTGGTTCTGTTATCAATGATAATTTAAAAGATGAAATAGTTGTTACTGTAATTGCTACAGGCTTCAACCAAGACTTATCTCAACCACAGCAAGGCAGACCTGGATTTGGAGGGTTAAAGCCAAATGCCAATAATGCAAGCCAAAACAGCAATCAAGCTAATACTAGAGAACCTAAAAGAGAAGAACCAAATGTTCAAAAAGAACAACCGAGAAGTACAAACGTACAACAAACAGAGGATACTTTAGATATCCCAACCTTCTTAAGAAATAGAAACCGCAGAAGATAATTACTTCTGTAGCAAAAACCTTTCTGTTATTTTTACAATAATGGAGAGGTTTTTTATTTTGCAGGCTAGATTTTTTAAGCTAGCTATAAAAATCCCCTTTTTAATTGCACTCATCCATTATCCGTTTTTCTCATTTTCCATTTAATATTGCTTAGAATTATTAAAAAAACTGATAATATTTCGCTAGAACTAAAAAATATTCAGTTAGGAGATATAGTGACAAAAACCGTTAGAAATAGAGGAAATTTCTGATTTTTTGATTACAGAAAGTGACAGAATTTCAAGAACAAGTACGTTATACTTTTTCGTAACAGATTAATAGAGAGAAGATTTACTTCTTTTGTGGCTTTGGCGATGATCCCTTTTTCATTTGCAAGAACTGTGAGGATCTTGATAGCTTTCTAGTTATAATGCAGATGAATAAGGATAAGGTCAGTCATTTACAAAGCTTCGATGAAGGAGAGGAGGAGTTACATGTTTGGCCATTTATCTAGATGTAATATGGCTATTAAATTTTCTATTTGACAGTTTATTACTATATTTAACTGGAATTCTTTTAAAGAAAAAAATCATTCATTGGAGAATTTTGCTTGGAGGATTCATTGGTTCCCTAATTATTTTGTTATCCATCACATCGCTTAGTCCCTATACAAGTCATCCTGTATCGAAGCTACTATTTTCGATCATCATGGTAGCAACTGCTTTTGGATATAAGCGATTTCGCACCTATCTTCAAGCGTTGATGATTTTTTACTTAGCTACCTTTTTAATTGGAGGAACATTGATAGGCGCCCATTATTTTATACAGTTTGATTTTCAACTGTCTTCTTCCGTCCTTCTTGCAAGTGTAAAAGGATTTGGTGATCCTATTAGTTGGCTATTTGTCCTTCTTGGCTTTCCTGTTGCCTGGTACTTTTCACGCAGAAATGTGGAAGGGATTGAAGTTACAAAGATTCAATATGAGCAAATAATTGATGTGATTTTTCAAATTGGTGGAAAAGAGTTTTCGGTAAAGGGATTGGTGGATAGCGGAAATCAAGTATATGATCCAATCTCTCGTCTTCCGGTTATGTTTGTTTCCTTGAAGAATATCGGAAATGATATGCCGGCAGAATTAATTCGTTTATCAGAGCAGCCAGAACAGGTTATTTATGGAAGTGAGCCAATTGCTCCAGAGTGGGAAAGTAAGATGCGCATTATTCCATATAAAGTAGTCGGCAAGGATCACCAACTAATTATAGCAGTGAAACCAGATGTTTTGCTGTTGAAAAAAGAGCAGGAAGTAACTATTGTTGAAAAAGGATTGATTTCGTTTACAAACCAAGTTCTCTCTGCTGAGGATGCATTTGATTGTATTGTTCATCCGAAAATGCTATTAGGGAAAAAATCAGTGGAGGAAAAGGTTAGTTAATATACTATACTCACGAAAAACATCGTTTAGAAGGAGGAAATGCACATGAAGAAATGGAAGCTTCGCTTATCTTATTATTGGTACAAATTTTTAATTAAAATTGGATTGAAAACAGACGAAGTATTTTATATTGGTGGAAGTGAAGCACTGCCTCCTCCGTTAACGAAAGAAGAAGAAGAAATGCTTTTGGAAAAACTTCCAAAAGGGGATCAAGCAGCTCGCTCGATGCTTATTGAGAGAAATTTGCGTCTTGTTGTATATATTGCGAGGAAGTTCGAAAACACGGGTATTAATATTGAAGACCTAATTAGTATTGGCACCATTGGATTAATTAAGGCGGTTAATACATTTAATCCAGAGAAAAAAATTAAACTTGCCACATATGCCTCCAGATGTATTGAAAACGAAATATTGATGTATTTGCGGAGAAATAATAAAATTCGCTCAGAAGTTTCATTTGATGAGCCGTTGAATATTGATTGGGATGGAAATGAACTACTTCTATCAGATGTGATGGGAACAGAAGATGATATTATTACGAAGGATTTAGATGCAAGTGTGGATAAAAAGCTCTTGGTAAAAGCATTACATCAACTTTCTAAAAGAGAAAAACAAATCATGGAATTACGGTTTGGTTTAGGAACAGGAGAAGAAAAAACCCAAAAAGATGTAGCAGACATGCTAGGCATTTCTCAATCGTATATTTCCAGATTAGAAAAGAGAATTATTAAGAGACTTCAAAAAGAATTTAATAAAATGGTTTAAAAATTTTTCGTTTAGAAATCCTTGTCCCACATAATTTCAACTGAAATTAGCGTAAATTGGAAATTTAACAAAAATTCTTCTCATGCATATTTTTCCTTCTCGGGGAGATACTGTTTTTTGTACAGCAGCTCCTGTGAGGAGGGAAATAGATTGACTCGAAATAAAGTAGAAATTTGCGGTGTTGATACATCAAAGCTTCCAGTGTTAAAAAACGAAGAAATGAGATTGCTCTTCAAGCAAATGCATGAGGGAGATATATCCGCAAGAGAAAGTCTCGTAAATGGAAATCTCCGCCTCGTATTAAGTGTGATTCAACGATTTAATAATCGAGGAGAATTCGTGGATGACTTATTTCAAGTGGGTTGTATTGGTCTAATGAAATCTATCGATAATTTTGATTTAAGTCAAAACGTAAAGTTTTCCACCTATGCTGTCCCGATGATTATTGGTGAAATTCGCAGGTATCTCCGCGATAATAATCCAATTAGGGTTTCCAGATCTCTGAGAGACATTGCTTATAAGGCACTACAGGTCAGAGAAAGGTTGATGAATAAAACATCAAAAGAACCGACAGCTGAGGAAATTGCCAAAGAGTTAGACATTCCCCATGAGGATATTGTTTTTGCGTTAGATGCTATTCAAGATCCAGTGTCTCTTTTTGAACCAATATATAATGATGGTGGAGATCCAATTTATGTAATGGACCAATTAAGTGACGAAAAAAATAAGGACATACAATGGGTGGAAGAATTGGCATTAAAAGAAGGAATGCGCCGATTAAATGATCGAGAAAAAATGATTTTGCGAAAGCGATTTTTCCAAGGCAAAACACAAATGGAAGTTGCAGATGAAATCGGCATCTCACAAGCGCAAGTCTCAAGATTGGAAAAAGCTGCTATCAAACAAATGAATAAAAATATTCAAAGCTAAAATAGGAATAGCGGGTTAGACTTCTTAAAGTATGATACTTTAATGATTGTCTAACCTTTTCTATTGGAAAAATGCTATTTTTAATAAAATACATAAATAATTATAGAAATGGATCATGCGAGTTTTGAGTGCTAGTTTAACTAATAGTGACTTTGCTATCCATTAGGTAACTAAATAAGACGCCACCAATTAGCATAGCTAATTTAGAAGATACTCGGATTAGAAAAAATAACCCCCATTTTATAAAATGCAATCTTATTTCCAAAGAAAATCCTGTTTTTCTGTGACCAATTATAGGTCCATATGGTAAACTAAAACAAAAAGATGGGGTTAGATAATGGAACCTTTTACTTTACAAAATAAACAGTTTTTCAATCTTGATTTATGGGAGCAGCAGTTCCCCAATTTATTAGCTGGTTTCACAACAAAAAATGATGGGAAAAGTAAAGGCGATTATGCTAGTTTAAATATGGCGTTTCATGTGAATGATCAGAAGGAAACGGTTATAGCTAACCGCAATGAGGTAGCGCGAAAGTTAATGTTTCCTTTGGAACGATGGGTTGGTGCAGAACAAACGCATAAAGTTCATATTGCCAAAGTGACAAGTGATCATTTAGGTATGGGTGCTAAAGATTATGAAAGTGCGTTAAAGGATACAGATGGTTTTTTTACTTTAGAAAAAAATATATTATTAACTCTATGTTTTGCAGATTGTGTTCCTTTATATTTTATTCATCCCATTACAAAAGCAATTGGGATTGCACATGCAGGCTGGCAAGGGACAGTTAAAGGCATTGCTAGGGAAATGATCAATGTATTTGCTTCACACGGTATACCTGTTGATGAAGTGCTTACTGTTATTGGTCCTTCCATTACAAATCGTCATTATATAGTGGATGACCGAGTCATCAATGAAATAGATATGGTGATACATTCTCAAGCGAAGTCATATACGACTGTTTCTCCGGGGCAATACAGACTGAATTTACAAGAAGCAAATAAGCAGATTTTATTAGAAGCAGGAGTGCTGGAAAGCAATATTCATCTAACTAATTATTGTACCTATGAAGATGACGCTTATTTTTTCTCTCATAGAAGGGATAAGGGGAAAACAGGAAGAATGATGAGTTATATTGGATGGAGAGAGGAAGAAGGAAACGAAAATGTTAGTGAAAGATAATCTTAGTGTTATAAAGCAGGAAATTGCGCATGCGTGTGAAAAAGTAAATCGGAATCCAGAAGAGATAACACTTATTGCTGTGACAAAGTATGTTACAATAGAGCGAGCACAAGAAGCGTTAGATGCTGGAATTGTTCATCTAGGTGAAAATCGTGAAGAAGGCTTACTGGCAAAGTATGAAGTTCTTCAGGACAAGCCAATTTGGCATTTTATTGGATCATTGCAGACTAGAAAAGTAAAAGGTATTATAGATTATGTAGACTATATTCACTCTTTGGATCGACTATCTTTGGCAAAAGAAATACATAAAAGAGCGAATCGTACCATAAAGTGTTTTGTACAGGTTAATGTTTCGAAAGAAGAATCGAAGCATGGAATGGAACCAGAAGAAGTAATTGATTTTGTGAAACAATTATCCAACTATCCAAATGTTCAAGTAGTTGGATTAATGACAATGGCACCATTTACAGAAGATAAATTATTACTTCGTCAATGCTTTCAAAAATTAAAAAGCATTCAAGAAGATGTAAAAGGATTACAATTACCATATGCTCCATGCACAGAGCTTTCTATGGGCATGTCGAATGATTATTCCATTGCGATCGAAGAGGGAGCAACGATGATAAGAATTGGAACTGCTTTAGTAGGAAGCGAGAAATAGGAGGCAAGTGAAATGAGTATAAAATCGAAAATAAAAACGTTCTTTTTTTTAGAAGATGAAGATTACGAAGAAGAGCAAGCTAACTATCAAGACGAGCCAAGCGAGCCTGCTAGACATTATAAACAGCCTGTTAAGCAAAATTATCATAATCAGCAAAATCAACATGTTCAACAGCCGAAAACTAATAACCAAAATGTAGTAAGTCTACAAAGTATCCAAAAATCATCAAAAGTATTTTTGGTGGAGCCACGGGTATATGCAGAAGCACAGGATATTGCAGATCAGTTGAAAAACCGTCGGGCTGTCGTTGTTAATCTACAGCGGATTGAAAAGGACCAAGGTAAACGAATAGTAGATTTCCTTAGTGGGACTGTTTATGCGATTGGTGGAGATATTCAAAAAATTGGTACAGATATATTTTTATGTACGCCAGATAATGTGGAAGTATCAGGAAATATATCGCAAATCCTGCAGGATGCAGAATACGAAAATACGAGGTGGTAACAACGAATGACATTTATTATTTTAGTTTTAGCAAAATTATTACAGTATTACTCCTATGCTTTAATTATTTACATTCTAATGTCTTGGATTCCAAGTGCACGCGAAACATCTATTGGTGTTTTTCTTGCAAAAGTCTGTGAGCCCTACTTAGAAGTTTTCCGGAGAGTTATTCCGCCAATTGGTATGCTAGATATTTCACCGATTGTTGCTATCTTTGTTTTAAACCTTGCTGGAATGGGAATTCAGCAATTAGGAATGTGGTTTATATAAGTATTTAAGAGGGCTAATATAGCCCTTTTTCTATGCAAAAAAGGAGCTAAAAACATGTCAATCTATCAACATTTTCGTCCTGAAGAAAGAGACTTTATCGATCAAGTAGAAAATTGGCGAAGCTATGTCGAGAATACCTATGCCCCGAAATTAACCGATTTTTTAGATCCAAGAGAACAAAAAGTCCTCGGTATGATTATTGGTGAGCATCATGAGGTAAAGTTTCAATTTTTTGGAGGACATGATCAGGCAGAAAGAAAACGGGCACTTCTATACCCTGAATATTACGAGGCAGACATAAAGGATTTTAACTTGACTTTATTAGAAGTGAATTATCCAAAGAAATTTGTCACTATTGAGCATCCCCATATTTTAGGTAGCTTAATGTCGCTTGGGTTAAATCGTAATAAATTCGGTGATATTTTGGTTGTAGATGAGGAAATTCAATTCATTGTTGCAGGAGAAGTCGAGGATTATGTAAGGCTTCAGCTTGAATCGATTGGGAAAGCGAAGATAAGTCTAACAGAAGTTTCATTAGATAAAATAATTTTCAAAGAAGAACATTGGACAGAAATGACGACGACTGTTTCCTCCCTTCGCCTCGACACACTAATTGCAGCAATCTATAATTTTTCAAGAGAAAAAGCAAAGACTTACATTGCACAAGGACTTGTAAAAGTGAATTTTACTTTAATAGAAAATGTTGCATTTATATGNGAGATGTGTTTTCTGTTCGGGGAGAAGGACGAGCTACCATTAAATCCATTGAAGGAAAAACGAAAAAAGATAAATGGAGGGTAGTGGTAGGTAAATTGAAATAGATAATAAGAAGGAAGATAAGGTCCCATAATTTTTCCTGCAAACAAAAAACATAGTTTTTTTATTGTCTATATATGTTACAATATTTTTTAGTAGCATTATTTTTCACGTTTCTTCTTATTTTTTAAAAATAATGCAGGAAATCCGGTAATACTGTCGAAATTAGGATGATACATAAAGAAATCGAAGTTTGGGAGGTGGCTTTATGCCATTAACGCCGTTAGATATTCATAACAAGGAATTTGCCAAAGGCTTCCGTGGTTATGATGAAGATGAAGTAAATGAATTTCTTGACCAGGTAATTAAAGATTATGAAAATATTATCCGTGAGAAAAAAGAACTAGAAGAAAGATTAAATGAGTTAACGGACCGTATCGGCCACTATAATAACATTGAAGAAACGTTAAATAAATCCATTGTAGTAGCACAAGAAGCTGCCGAAGAAGTTAAGCGAAATGCACAAAAAGAGGCAAAACTAATTATTAAAGAAGCAGAAAAAAATGCTGATCGCATTGTCAATGAATCGCTATCGAAAGCTAGAAAGATTGCTCTTGAAATTGAAGAATTGAAAAAGCAATCAAAAGTATTCCGTACTCGATTCAAAATGCTAATTGAAGCACAATTAGATATGCTTAATAATGATGATTGGGATCATTTATTAGAATATGAATTAGATGCATCTGAATTAAATTCAACAAAATAATTCCCAAGTCTTGACGAATGATGGATTGATGAAATATAATTTTTCACAAATAGATATTCATGTAGCGTTGATAGGGATAGTAGATTTCCGTGAAACTTAAAGTAGCGAATCAGGGGCGGTGTAAGCCTGATATAAGTTGGAAGTTGAAAATCACCCTTGAGTCCTTTTCTGAAATAGAAGTAAGAAAAGGCGGTTCATTGCCGTTAAAAAATGTCTAAGTGGATAAGAGTTCTTTTTATCTATAAGGGTGGTACCGCGGGAACCTTTAAAAACCTTCTCGTCCCTTTCATGGGGATGAGAAGGTTTTTTGCTGTGTATACTGATTCTAAAAAAGCAGAAATGTCTATAATAGAATACGGAATATATTGCTTGCATACATGATGAAAAAAAGATAATAATGCTGGAGGAAGAAAATGGAATATAAAGATACGTTGCTGATGCCAAAAACAGCCTTTCCGATGAGAGGGAATTTACCAAATCGCGAGCCTGATATGCAAGCGAAATGGAAAGAAATGAATATTTACGAAAAAGTTCAAGACCGTACAAAAGGACGTCCAATGTTTGTTCTTCATGATGGCCCACCATATGCAAACGGTGATATACATATTGGACATGCGCTGAATAAAATTTTAAAAGACTTTATTGTTCGTTATAAATCCATGACAGGCTTTCAAGCACCATATGTGCCTGGTTGGGATACACATGGACTTCCTATTGAACAAGCTTTAACGAATAAAGGCGTTAAACGTAAAGAAATGACCGTTGCAGAATTCCGTAAGTTATGTGAAGAATATGCTTTAGAACAAATTGACAGTCAAAGAGAACAGTTTAAGCGCTTAGGTGTTCGTGGTGATTGGGAGAACCCATATATAACGCTAAAGCCTGCCTATGAAGCACAACAAATAAAAGTGTTTGGAGAAATGGCGAAAAAAGGCTATATCTATAAAGGCAAAAAACCAGTTTATTGGTCTCCAACAAGTGAATCAGCTCTTGCAGAAGCAGAAATTGAATATAAAGACAAAAAGTCTCCATCCATATATGTTGGATTCAAAGTGAAGGATGGAAAAGGAGTATTGGCAAGTGATGTACAAATTGTTATTTGGACAACTACACCTTGGACTATTCCTGCAAACTTAGGTATTTCTGTTCATCCTACTTTGACGTATGTAGTCGTCGAGGAAAAAGGAAGCAAGTATCTTGTTGCACAAGATTTATTAGAAAGCGTTAAAACAGAGATTGGTTGGGAAGAGGCGAATGTTGTTCAAGAAGTAAAAGGTGCAGAGCTCGAGAACATTTTAGCAGCTCATCCAATTTATGGACGTGATTCTTTAGTAATGCTAGGGGAGCATGTAAAAACAGATGCTGGTACTGGATGTGTTCATACAGCACCAGGACACGGGGAAGATGACTTCCTAGTTGGTCAAAAATATGGATTAGAAGTTCTTTGTCCTGTCGATGATAAAGGGGTTATGACAGAAGAGGCACCTGGATTTGAAGGGTTATTCTATGATAAAGCAAATAAGCCAATTACAGAAAAGCTTGAAGAAGTTGGCGCATTATTAAAGCTTCAATTTATCACACACTCTTATCCACATGACTGGAGAACGAAAAAACCAGTTATTTTCCGAGCGACAGCACAATGGTTTGCTTCTATTAAAGACTTTAGAAATGATCTATTAGATGCAATTAAAGAAACACAGTGGGTACCTGCATGGGGCGAAACTAGATTGTATAATATGGTTCGTGATCGCGGGGACTGGTGTATTTCTCGACAACGTGCTTGGGGTGTGCCAATTCCTGTATTCTATGCAGAAAATGGTGACAGTATTATTACTGATGAAACAATTGAGCATATCTCGAATTTATTTAGAGAAAATGGTTCCAATATTTGGTTTGAAAAGTCAGCTAAGGAATTATTGCCTGAAGGATTTACACATCCAGGCAGCCCAAATGGGGAATTTACGAAAGAAACAGATATTATGGATGTTTGGTTTGATTCTGGTTCTTCTCATCAAGCTGTATTGTTAGAAAGAGAGGATCTGCAACGTCCTGCTGATTTATATCTAGAAGGTTCTGACCAATATCGTGGTTGGTTTAACTCTTCCCTATCTACAAGTGTTGCAGTAACTGGAAAGGCGCCTTATAAGGCTGTTTTAAGCCATGGATTCGTATTAGATGGAGAAGGACGCAAAATGAGTAAATCATTAGGGAATGTCATGATACCTGCAAAAGTAATGAACCAATTAGGTGCAGATATTTTACGCTTATGGGTAGCATCTGTAGACTTCCAAGCAGATGTACGTGTATCTGATGCTATTTTAAAACAAGTAACAGAAGGATATCGTAAAATCAGAAATACTTTCCGTTTCTTATTAGGAAACCTTGCTGATTTTAACCCAGAAACAGATGCTCTTTCTTATGAGGAATTACGTGAAGTGGATCAATTTATGATGATCAAGCTAAATAAGCTCATTAAAACGGTGACAGAATCCTATGATAAATATGAATTCTCTACTATTTATCATAATATTAATAATTTCTGTACATTGGATTTAAGTGCATTCTATCTTGATTTCTCAAAAGATGTCCTTTATATTGAAGCAACAAATAACAAAGAAAGAAGAGCTATTCAAACAGTTCTTTATGAAAGTTTAATCAGCTTAACAAAGTTAGTTGCGCCAATCTTACCACATACTGCTGACGAAGTTTGGGATCATATTTCTTCTGTAAAGGAAGAAAGTGTCCAGTTGACTGATTTCCCTGAATCTACTGTGTATGAAAATAGTGATGCAGTAGAAGAAAAGTGGAATAAATTCTTGGCTGTACGTGACGATGTGCTTAAAGCATTAGAAGAAGCACGTAACCAAAAAGTCATCGGTAAATCCCTTGCTGCGAAAGTAACACTGTATGTGAATGAAGAAGTAGATACACTACTAAATTCTATTCAAGAAAACTTACAGCAATTATTTATCGTATCAGGTTTTGAAATTGCTGGGAAATATGATAATGCACCAGAAGAGGCACTAAAGCTAGAAAATGCTGCAATAGTTGTAGCAAAAGCAGACGGTGAAACATGTGAAAGATGCTGGACTGTTACAACAGACATTGGCACAGTCGAAGCTCATCCAACATTATGTGAAAGATGTGCACATGTAGTAGAAGAAAATTATTAAGAGATAAATTTTAAAAACCGATAAACTTTCAATAGTTTGTCGGTTTTTTTGTGTGTTTAAAAGATAATTTAAAACAAAGAAAAAATGCAAGGAAAAAAGTTTTGTAAAAGCCTTTTATTGGGAAAGGAAAAGAAGAATATATAATTACATAGTGAGAAAGTTATGTCTGTCTATTATCTTGATGCTGGTGGAGTTTTTTATACATAGGTAAGAAAGAGAAATACTTCCACCTCCGTTAATAGTTGTTATGGCTGTTAAATCTTTAATCGGTTTATGTATTCTTCAATGGAAATGCTAAAGATAATTAAAGAAACGGAGGTAATGGAATTGAATTCAACTATTGAAAAGCTTTATACAGAACTCCGTATAACACAAATCGAATTAGCAACGACATTAAGGGTTAAAAGAGACTCGAAAATTAATAAATATATTGAAGAGGAATTAAAAGATGTAGAAGAAACCATGCAAAAACTAGAAAATGGCAATTTCGGAATGTGCGAAATGTCAGGAGAGTTACTTCCTGTTGATTTGCTGGAAATGATTCCAACGATTCGAACGAAAGAGGATATAAATAGCATTCAATCCTATTATAGAAAGTCCATTCATTAAGAGAATAGCTTTTATTCAAAAAGGGGTACTTTACGAAAACAGCCATTTAAAATAATGAACCAAGCTATCGTTTTCAACTGGTTTATGCTAAAATGCTAAAGGAGACTCGAGAATTGGAGGAAACTTTAGTGTTTTATTACATAATTGCAGCTATAATTATTATTCTTGATCAATGGACGAAATGGTTAGTTGTAAAAAATATGGAACTAGGAGAAAGTATCGAAGTAATAAAAGATTTTTTCTATCTGACATCCCATCGTAATAGTGGTGCAGCTTGGGGAATGCTTGAGAATCAAATGGTGTTCTTCTATATTATCACTGTTATCGTTGTAATTGGATTGATTTATTTAATTCAGACAGGTACGAAAGGGAAAATTCTTTATGGTGTTTCTCTTGGTCTTATTTTAGGGGGGGCAATCGGCAATTTTATTGACCGCGCGCGCCATCAATATGTAGTAGACTTTATCAATACGTATATCTTTAATTATGATTTCCCAATATTTAATATTGCAGACTCATCTTTAGTAATTGGCGTTATTTTATTAATCCTAGTTATGCTGAAGGAGGATAGAGACGCAAAGAAGGAGAAGAAACATGGAAAAAAAGGAACATATCATTCAAAGTGAGCAAGTAAATGAACGGATCGACAAAATCGTTTCAATGATTAACAGTGATTGGTCGAGAACACAGGTTCAAGCGTGGATAAAAGACGGTCATGTTACAGTTAATGGGCAAACGGTTAAAACAAAGTATAAAGGTGTTTTAAATGATTTAGTTACAATTGAAGTACCAGAAGCAATCGAACTAGATGTAGAAGCAGAGGAAATGGATTTAGATATTTATTATGAAGATAGTGATGTCATCGTAGTGAATAAACCAAAAGGAATGGTTGTGCACCCAGCTCCTGGACATGTGACAGGTACATTAGTAAATGGCTTGATGGCTCATTGTAAAGATCTTTCCGGTATAAATGGCGTGATGAGACCAGGAATTGTTCATCGAATCGATAAAGATACATCTGGACTATTAATGGTTGCAAAAAATGATGCTGCACATGAGAGTCTTGTTAATCAATTAGTAGCAAAAACAGTAACGAGAAAATATAAAGCATTGGTACATGGTTCTATCCCCCATGATTATGGAACGGTTGAGGCCCCGATTGGCCGTGATACGAAAGATAGACAAAGTATGACGGTTATAGATAAGGGCAAGCATGCTGTTACTCATTTCCATGTGTTAGAAAGAATGGATGGATACACGTTTATCGAATGCCAATTAGAGACAGGACGCACCCATCAAATCCGCGTGCATATGAAGTATATTGGCTATCCACTTGTAGGAGATCCTAAATATGGCCCAAGAAAAACATTGGATATCGGCGGTCAGGCACTGCATGCAGGAATTCTAGGATTTGAACATCCGCGCACAGGGGAATATTTAGAGTTTGAAGCACCACTTCCTAAAGACTATGAGAATATTCTAGATACATTACGAAATAATCGTTGACACGCTTTTAATTTTATATTAAGATAACGTTAGTTGAATAAGTCCTTTAAATCAATCCCGTGAGGTTGAGAAGGAAACGGATCCTAGCTATTTTAAGCAATAGCTATATTGGTATACGTCTATCCTCTCATCCAAAAGGGTGAGAGGATTTTTTTTTTAGAAAATATGATTGAATCACAGCATGGATGGTGAGCGAGATGTCACAAAAGGCACTTGTACTAGACGATCAAGCAATAAGACGAGCATTAACAAGAATTGCTCATGAAATCATCGAGAAAAATAAAGGGATTGAGAATTGTATTCTTGTTGGAATAAGAACAAGAGGTATATACATCGCAAATCGCCTTGCAGAGAAAATTGCTCAAATTGAAGGAAAGCCAATTGAAGTTGGTGAATTGGATATTACTTTATACCGAGATGATTTATCAAAAAAGACGAAAAATGAGGAGCCATTAGTAAAAGGCTCAGATATCCCGAAAGATATACAAGGATTAAAGGTCATCCTTGTAGATGATGTCTTGTATACAGGAAGAACTGTTCGTGCCGGCATGGATGCACTAATGGATATGGGAAGACCAGCATCCATACAGCTTGCGGTCCTAGTAGACAGAGGACATAGAGAACTGCCAATAAGAGCAGATTATGTCGGGAAAAACATTCCTACCTCCAGCTCGGAGAAAATTGTGGTAGAACTTACTGAAGTGGATGGATATGATGAAGTGAATATTTTTGAAAATTAAATAGAGCCCTTTTAATAGCAGTCCTGTGAGGCTGAGAAGGGGAGTTTTTTTCGTCAGGTTTCTTTAAGCCTGTATAAAACCCCTTTTCAGCTGCGCTGAAAAGGGGTTTTATTTATGTAATAGGGGATATTAATAGCAATTATACAAGTAATTTTTTTAAACAGAAAGAGGAGACAGCAATGAACGAATCAAAACCCTTATTAGGAATTAAAGATAAACCAAGTGCCCTTCAGTGGGTAACGTTAAGCTTACAGCATTTATTCGCTATGTTTGGTGCAACAGTGTTAGTACCATTCTTAATAGAAATGAGCCCTGCGGTTGCTTTAGTCTCAAGTGGTGTAGGTACACTCGCATTCTTAATCATTACGCAATTTAAGGTTCCGGCCTACTTAGGATCATCCTTCGCCTTTATCGCACCGGTAATTGCAGCAAAGACAATGCCTGGTGGAGGTATAGGGGCAGCCATGATTGGAACATTTATAGCCGGGATTGTATACGGCATCGTTTCCTTAATCATCAAAAAAGCTGGTTATCGTTGGATTATGAATATCCTACCGCCGATTGTTGTTGGACCAGTAATCATGGTTATCGGGCTAGCATTAGCTTCCACAGCAGTAGGGCAAGCAATGTATGTAAATAATGGCAGTGAGAATCAAGAATATAGTTTGCTTTATATCTCTGTTGCGCTAGTAACCTTACTAGCAACAATACTTTTCACCATGTTTGGCAAGGGAGTATTTAGCTTTATCCCAATCTTAGCAGGAATCGTTGTAGGTTACGTATATGCCTTGCTAGTAGGTGTTGTTAACTTCCAAGAAGTGCTAGATGCAAAATGGTTTGCAATGCCAGATTTTATCTTCCCGTTTGTAGATTATCCTGTAACAATTAATCTTGCGCTACTAACTATTTTTGTACCGGTCGCAATTGTTACATTAACAGAGCATATCGGTCATCAGCTAGTGTTAAGTAAAGTTGTTGGTAAAGATTATATTAAAGATCCTGGATTGCATAGAAGTATTTTGGGAGATGGAACAGCAACTATTCTTTCCGCTTTAATGGGAGGTCCTGCAAAAACAACATATGGCGAAAATATTGGAGTATTAGCAATCACAAGAGTATACAGCGTTTATGTATTAGCAGGAGCTGCAGTACTTGCAATAGGGTTTGGATTTATTGGAAAAATCGCAGCATTAATTCAATCCATCCCCACGCCGGTAATGGGGGGAGTTTCCATCCTTCTATTCGGAATTATCGCTTCCTCTGGATTAAGAATTATTGTAGAAGCAAAGATTGATTTTAATAAAAATCGCAATTTAGTGATTGCATCCGTTATCCTTGTAACAGGAATTGGAGGCTTCTCCATTCATATGGGAGAAAATTTTAAACTAGAAGGAATGGCTTTTGCCGCAATCCTAGGCATTATCTTAAATTTAGTATTGCCAGGTAGAGAAAAAGCAAAGGACGATTTATTCGAAGAACCAATCGCAGTAGACGAAACTAAATAATAACACCTTTTAAACAAGTACAGAGAGACTTATAAGGGTGTCAAAAATGATGCATAGATTGTATGTGCTAGGTTCACTTTGCCTAAATCTATGGAAAATCATGATTTTTGCCGCCCTAACGAGTTGTTAGGGTGGTTTTTTTTAGGGGATTAGAGAATTACTGAGCAGTCTAAAATACACGTAGACACCGCTCGCCCCACGGAAAGCGAAGTGTATTTTAGCCTGCGGGCTAAGTTAAAAGCAGCAAATAACGGGAGGTAGTATCATGGAAAACTTATTAACTACGACTGAGTTAACCGTTACAGAGATTAAAGAAATCTTAAGAGATGCACAAAGATTTGCTAATGGAGAAACTTGGAGACCGGCAAATCAAAGCTTTGTGGCAAACCTTTTTTTCGAAGCTAGCACAAGAACAAAATGCAGCTTTGAAGTAGCGGAGAGAAAGTTAGGACTTGAGGTAATCCCATTTGAAACGACAACCTCAAGTGTTGTTAAAGGAGAAACATTATATGATACTGTTCGAACGCTGGAATCAGTAGGAGTAAATGCTATTGTTATAAGACATGAAAAGGATCATTACTTTGATGAATTAGTAGGGAAGGTAAACATACCAGTCATTAATGCAGGAGATGGCTGTGGTCATCATCCTACACAATCTCTACTAGACCTTCTGACGATACAGCAGGAATTCCAACGCTTCAATGGCTTAAAAGTAAGTATTATTGGTGATATCAGCCACAGCCGAGTAGCAAGATCAAATGCAGATGCCCTAACACGACTCGGGGCAGAGGTCGTTTTCTCTGGACCAAGAGAATGGTTTGATGAAACAGTCCTACAAGATGCAAATTATGAAGATATTGATACAGCGATTGAAACATCCGATGTTGTCATGCTGCTACGTGTCCAACATGAAAGACATGGAGATGAAAGAGCTGCTTTTGACAAAGAAAGCTACCACAGACTATATGGATTAACAGTAGAAAGAGAAAGAAAAATGAAGCCAGGAAGCATCATCATGCATCCTGCACCTGTAAACAGAGATGTAGAAATTGCTGATGAATTGGTTGAATGCGAACGCTCGAGAATTTTTAAGCAAATGGAAAATGGTGTGTTTATCCGCATGAGTGTGCTAAAAAGATCATTAGAAAATATCGGAGGGAGAAATGAACATGTCAATACTTATCAAAAATGGCCAGTTGCTTAATACTACAGGGGAATTAGAACAGAAGGACATCTTGATTGAAAATGGAGCAATTAAGACGATTGCAAAGGAAATAACTTCAAATGCAGATGAAGTGATTGATGCTGCTGGAAAAGTTGTGGCGCCAGGATTCATTGACCTACATGTTCATTTAAGAGAGCCAGGCGGCGAAAAGAAAGAAACGATTGCAACAGGGACGATGGCAGCAGCACGAGGTGGATTTACAACGATTGCCAATATGCCAAACACAAGACCTGTTCCTGACACAGTTGAAAATTTACATAATTTAAATGAAAGAATTCGAAATACGGCAAATGTAAATGTCTTACCGTATGCATCCATTACAATTAGACAATTAGGGACTGAACTTACTGATTTTAAAGCACTAAAAGAATTAGGAGCATTTGCTTTTACAGATGATGGTGTAGGAATCCAAGAAGCAGGTCAAATGCTCGAGGCGATGAAGCAAGCGGCTGCATTAGATATGGCAATTGTCGCTCACTGTGAAGATAATAGCCTTATCAATAAAGGCTGTGTGCACGAAGGAGAATTTTCAAAGGCGAAAGGTTTAAATGGAATTCCAAGTGTTTGTGAATCAGTCCAAATAGCAAGAGACGTTCTTTTAGCAGAAGCGACAGGCTGTCATTATCATGTATGCCATATCAGTACAAAAGAATCAGTGCGCGTTGTAAGAGATGCAAAAAAAGCTGGAATTAGAGTTACAGCAGAGGTGTCGCCACATCACTTACTATTAGCAGATATAGATATTCCTTCTCTTGATACGAATTATAAAATGAATCCTCCTTTAAGAGGAACAGAGGATCGAAAAAGCTTACTTGAAGGATTGTTAGATGGAACAATTGATTTTATTGCAACAGACCATGCACCGCATACAGCAGAAGAAAAGGCACAGTCGATGCAGCTTGCACCATTTGGAATTGTCGGTTTAGAAACAGCATTTCCTCTTCTTTATACGAACTTTGTAAAAACAGGGGTGATGACATTACAACAATTAATAGATTATCTAACAATAAAACCAGCTCAAAGCTTTAAATTGGATGCTGGAACTTTAGAAGCAGGAAAAACTGCAGATATCGTCATTCTTGATTTAGAAGATACAAATAAAATTGACCCAGAAACATTTTTATCAAAAGGAAGAAATACCCCGTTTGCTGGTTGGGAATGTCAGGGCTGGCCGGCTGCAACAATTGTTGGTGGAAAGATTGCTTGGAGAAAGGAAAGTGTACACGCATGAAAAAACAATTAATTCTTGAAGATGGCACGGTATTTATCGGAAAAGGCTTCGGTGCCGATTCAGAAAAATTTGGTGAAGTAGTATTTAACACAGGAATGACAGGCTATCAGGAAATTCTATCCGATCCATCCTACTGTGGACAAATTGTCACACTTACGTATCCGTTAGTAGGAAATTATGGCATCAATCGAGATGATTTTGAATCGATAACGCCAGCCATTCATGGATTTATTGTAAAAGAAGTGTGTGATTTTCCTTCAAACTGGCGTAACGAGCTTTCATTAGACAAATATTTCAAACAAAAGAATATCCCAGGAATAGCGGGAATTGATACAAGAAAATTAACGCGCATTATCCGCCAATATGGAACTTTAAAGGGTGCGATTTGCAGCATCGAGGAAAATGCAGAGGAAGTAATTGCAAAATTAAAAGGGATTACGTTAAGTACAGATCAAGTAAAGCAAGTTTCTACAAGAAAACCTTATCCAAGTCCTGGCCGTGGAAGTCGCGTTGTGTTAGTAGACTATGGAATGAAGCATGGAATTTTACGAGAATTAAATAAACGAGATTGTGATGTAATCGTCGTTCCATATAATACAACGGCAGAAGATATTCTAAATTTAAGTCCAGATGGCGTGATGCTATCGAACGGACCTGGGGATCCAAAGGATGTGCCCGAGTCTATTGAAGCAATTAAAGGAATTATTGGGCAAGTGCCGCTGTTTGGAATCTGCTTAGGTCATCAATTGTTCGCACTTGCAAGTGGGGCAAACACAGAGAAAATGAAGTTTGGTCATAGAGGATCAAACCACCCAGTAAAGGATTTATTAACAGGGAAGGTTTCTCTGACTTCTCAAAACCATGGCTATACAGTAGAAGAAGAATCTATTAATCACACAAACTTAGAAGTTACACATATTGCTTTAAATGATGGAACAATCGAAGGCTTGCAGCATAAAGAATACCCAGCATTTACCGTGCAATACCATCCAGAAGCTTCACCAGGACCAGAGGATGCTAACTATTTATTCGATCGTTTTATGGAAATGATACAATCTCACAAACAGGAAGGTGCCGCATATGTCAAAGCTTAAAAGTATTAAAAGTATATTAGTAATCGGATCAGGACCAATCATCATTGGGCAGGCAGCAGAATTTGACTATGCAGGAGCGCAAGCATGTATCGCTTTAAAGGAAGAAGGCTATCGTGTTATTCTTGTAAATTCTAACCCTGCAACGATTATGACAGATACAGAAATGGCCGATAAAGTGTACATTGAACCATTAACACTTGAATTTGTCAGCAGAATTATTCGCAAAGAAAGACCAGATGCTATCTTGCCAACATTAGGAGGGCAAACTGGCTTAAATCTTGCAGTCGAGCTATCAGAGGCAGGCGTGTTAGAAGAATGCGGAGTAGAAGTACTTGGAACGAAGCTCTCCGCGATTCAGCAAGCGGAAGATAGAGATCTTTTCCGTAACTTGATGAATGAATTAGGAGAACCTGTTCCAGATAGTGATATCATCCATAATATGGAGGAAGCAAGAGCATTTGTAGAGAGAATCGGATATCCAGTAATCGTTCGTCCTGCTTTCACACTAGGTGGAACAGGCGGCGGTATTTGCCATAATGATCAGGAGTTGGAAGAAATTGTAACAAGTGGTTTGAAAAATAGCCCAGTAACGCAATGTTTATTAGAGAAAAGTATCGCAGGCTTTAAAGAAATCGAATATGAAGTAATGCGTGATAGCAATGATAACGCGATTGTAGTATGTAACATGGAAAATATCGATCCAGTTGGGATTCATACAGGTGACAGTATCGTTGTCGCACCAAGTCAGACGTTAAGTGACCGTGAATATCAATTATTAAGAAATACATCTTTAAAAATTATCCGTGCACTAAAAATTGAAGGTGGCTGTAACGTACAGCTAGCATTAGACCCAGATAGCTTCCAATATTATATTATTGAAGTTAACCCAAGAGTGAGTCGCTCATCTGCCCTTGCAAGTAAAGCAACTGGCTATCCGATTGCAAAGCTAGCGGCAAAAATCGCAGTAGGTTTAACATTAGATGAGATGATGAATCCTGTTACAGGAAAAACTTATGCAAGCTTTGAACCAGCACTTGATTATGTAGTAAGTAAGATTCCACGCTTTCCTTTCGATAAGTTTGAATCAGCAAAACGTAACTTAGGAACACAAATGAAAGCAACGGGAGAAGTAATGGCAATTGGTCGTACTTTTGAAGAATCTTTACTAAAAGCGATTCGCTCTCTTGAAGCAAAAGTATATCATTTCTCCTTAAATGCAGCAGATGAAACAAGCGACGAATTACTCGAAAAGCGAATAAGAGTTGCCGGAGACGAAAGATTATTTTATATAGCAGAAGCACTTAATCGTGGCGTGAGTATTGAAACGATTCATGAGTGGAGCAAGATTGACCTATTCTTCCTTTTCAAACTTGAAGGCATCATAAAGTTCGAAAAAGAGTTAATCAATCATCCATTTGATGAGGAATATGTAAAAGAAGCGAAAGAAAAGGGATTTGCTGATATTCAACTTGCAAATCTTTGGAATACAACAGAGCTTGAAGTATATAACTGGAGAAAAGAAAAAGGCATTGTGCCCGTTTATAAAATGGTTGATACTTGTGCTGCTGAGTTTGAATCTGAAACACCGTACTATTATGGAACATATGAAGAGGAAAATGAATCGATTGTAACAGAGAAGAAAAGCATTGTTGTGCTTGGATCTGGACCAATTCGCATTGGCCAAGGAATAGAGTTTGACTATGCAACCGTTCATTCTGTATGGGCGATTAAAGAAGCTGGATATGAAGCAATTATTATTAATAACAATCCAGAGACGGTTTCAACAGACTTTAGTATTTCAGATAAACTTTACTTTGAACCACTGACGATTGAAGATGTAATGCATATCATCGATTTAGAGAAACCTGAAGGAGTTGTAGTTCAGTTTGGTGGGCAAACAGCCATTAACCTAGCTGGCCCACTAGCAGAGCGTGGGGTCAAAATTTTAGGAACATCTCTTGAAGACTTAGATCGCGCAGAGGACCGTGATAAGTTTGAACAAAGTCTGCAAGAATTAGGAATTCCACAGCCAGACGGAAAAACAGCATTAACAGTTGAAGAAGCAATTGTTGTAGCAAAATCAATTGGTTACCCAGTACTTGTAAGACCATCTTACGTACTTGGTGGAAGAGCAATGCAAATCGTATATAAAGAAGAAGAGCTGATTCCATATATGGAAAACGCGGTTAAGGCAAGTCCAGGACAACCAATCTTAATTGACCGTTATTTAACAGGGAAAGAAATTGAAGTGGATGCAATCTGTGATGGAACTGATGTTGTCATTCCAGGAATTATGGAGCATATCGAACGTGCAGGAGTACACTCAGGCGATTCGATCGCTGTCTATCCACCACAAAGCTTGTCTGCTGAAATTAAGCAAACGTTAGTAGATTATACAACGAGACTTGCAAAAGGTTTAAAAATCGTAGGTTTACTAAATATCCAATATGTTGTTTCCAAAGGTGAAGTATTCGTACTAGAGGTAAATCCACGCTCTAGTAGAACAGTACCTTTCTTAAGCAAAATTACGAATGTGCCAATGGCGAAAATCGCTACAAAAGTAATTTTGGGTACTTCCTTAAAAGAGCAGGGATATCAATCGGGCTTAGTAGCAGAGAAGTCTGGTGTGTATGTGAAGGTCCCAGTATTCTCTTTTGCAAAATTACGTAGAGTCGATATCACATTAGGCCCTGAGATGAAATCAACGGGAGAAGTAATGGGGAAAGACATTACTCTAGAAAAAGCACTGTATAAAGGTTTAATTGCTTCAGGAATGAAGATAAAAACATTTGGAACGGTTCTTTTGACAATTGGGGATAAAGATAAGGAAGAGGCTTTACAGCTTGCAAAAAGATTTACGAATATCGGCTATAGCTTGATGGCAACAAGTGGAACAGCAGAGTACCTTGAAAGCAATAACATTCCAGTAAAAGTAGTCGGTAAAATCGGTGGAGAAGGACATACATTAATAGATGTAATCCGCAATGGGGAAGCACAATTTGTCATTAATACTTTCTCCAAAGGAAGCCAGCCAGCAAGAGATGGATTCCGAATTAGACGTGAATCCGTTGAAAATGGCATTCCATGCTTAACTTCATTAGATACAGCAGAGGCTATCCTTCGAGTAGTAGAATCGATGACATTCTCTACAGATGCAATGGAGCCAAGCAAAACGCAACCGGAGGCAGTGTTAGTATGATCAAAAACGAAATCTGTACAGTAGTCGAACAGAAAGAAATAGCTGAAAATATTATGGAGCTCACCTTAACAGGTGAGCTTGTCTCTGAAATGAACGAGCCAGGTCAATTTGTTCATATAAAAGTAAGTGATAATGCTACACCTTTATTAAGACGTCCCATTAGTATTTGCCGGATTGATCAGGAAAGTAAAACATTTACGATGATTTACCGCGCTGAAGGAGCGGGCACAAAGCTTCTTGCCCAAAAAACAGCTGGGGAAGCAGTTGATATTCTTGGTCCATTAGGAAATGGATTCCCCGTTGAAGCAAGCAAGTCAGGGCAAACAGCCTTATTAGTAGGCGGAGGAATTGGTGTGCCACCTTTATATGAATTAGCAAATCGACTAGTTGCAAAAGGGGTAAAGGTTGTTGCTGTATTAGGCTTTCAAACAGAATCCGTTGCATTTTATGAAGAAAAGTTTGCCTCATTTGGGGATACGTATATCGCTACAGTAGATGGTAGTCATGGTACACAAGGCTTTGTCACAGACGTTATTTTTCAAGAAAATCTGGAGTTTGACGTATTGTACTCCTGTGGACCAACGCCAATGCTTAAAAATCTAGAAAAAACATTTCCTACTAAAAAGGTGTTTATTTCTCTAGAAGAAAGAATGGGATGTGGGATTGGTGCATGCTTTGCATGTGTATGTCACACAGCAGATGATCCGACAGGATTCAGCTATAAAAAGGTATGTACAGATGGACCAGTATTTAGAACAGGGGAGGTTGTCCTATGAACCGACTTCAAGTAAAGCTTCCTGGATTAGAGCTTAAAAACCCAATCATGCCTGCTTCTGGCTGTTTTGGATTTGGACGGGAATACAGTAACTTATATGATTTAAGCAAGCTCGGTGCCCTCATGATAAAAGCAACTACGGTAGAACCACGCTTTGGTAACCCAACACCAAGAGTAGCTGAGACTACTTCTGGGATGCTAAATGCCATTGGTCTTCAAAACCCTGGACTAAAAAAAGTGGTTGGCGAAGAATTACCTTGGCTTAGCCAATTCGATGTACCAATTATTGCAAATGTTGCTGGATCGGTGGAAGAGGACTATGTTGCTGTTGCAAAAGAGATATCAAAAGCATCGAATGTTAAGGCACTAGAATTAAACATTTCTTGTCCGAATGTAAAAACAGGAGGCATTGCTTTTGGAACAATTCCAGAAGTTGCTAAGGAATTAACGAAAAAGGTGAAGGAAGTGTCAGAAGTTCCTGTATATGTAAAGCTCTCACCAAATGTAACGAATATTGTCGAGATGGCAAAAGCGGTAGAAGCTGGAGGAGCAGATGGGATTACCATGATTAACACCCTTGTTGGCATGCGTCTTGATTTAAAAACAGGCAAGCCAATCCTAGCCAACAAAACAGGAGGATTATCTGGTCCTGCAGTAAAGCCTGTAGCAATCCGAATGATTTATGAAGTAAGTCAAGCAGTAAACCTACCGATTATCGGAATGGGGGGAGTATCCACTGCTGAAGATGTATTAGAGTTTTTCTATGCAGGCGCAAGTGCAGTAGCAGTTGGTACAGCAAACTTCGTAAATCCATTTATTTGCCCGAAAATAATAGATGAATTACCTGAGCTATTAGACAAATACGGATTTGAACATATTTCAGAAGTAACGGGAAGGAGCTGGGGAAAGCATGAACAATTCGCTTATCATCGCGCTTGATTTTGCAAGTAAGGACGAGGTACATTCTTTTTTAAAAGGATTTAACGGAGAATCGTTGTTTTTAAAAGTAGGTATGGAACTATTTTATAAAGAAGGACCAAGCATCATTCAGGAATTAAAGGAACAAAATCACCAAATTTTCCTAGACTTAAAGCTACATGATATTCCAAATACAGTTGGAAGTGCGATGAAAAATATTGCTAGCTTAGGCGTTGATTTAGTGAATGTTCATGCAGCTGGTGGAATCGACATGATGGCTCGTGCAGTGGAGGGGCTTGAAGCAGGTACACCATCTGGCATGAAACGAGCGAAATGTATTGGTGTGACTCAGTTAACAAGTACTTCTGAAGCGAGCATGCAAAAAGAGCAATTAATTCAAGTTCCTTTACATGAATCGGTATTACACTATGCAACGATAACAAAAGAGGCTGGACTGGATGGAGTCGTGTGCTCCACTTTAGAAGCTTTCGCAATTCGTAAAAGATTAGGGGATACCTTTTTAACTGTAACGCCTGGCATTCGTTTAAAAACAGATGAAGTACAGGATCAAGTTCGGGTAGCAACACCTAAGATTGCGAGAGAAAATGGGGTATCAGCAATTGTTGTTGGTCGCTCGATTACAAGAGCAGCAAATCCATATGAAAGCTATTCATTATTTAAATCCGAGTGGGAGGGCATCACGTTATGAAACATGAAATTGCCGAACAATTACTAGATATTAAAGCAGTTTTTTTACAGCCAAATGATCCGTTTACTTGGTCTTCAGGATTAAAGTCGCCAATCTATTGTGATAATCGCTTAACCTTGTCCTATCCGAAGGTGCGTAAAAATATCGCAACAGGATTAGCTAGTTTAATCAAAGATAAATTTCCAGAAACAGAAGTTGTGGCAGGGACAGCAACAGCAGGTATTCCTCATGCAGCTTGGGTAAGTGACCTTCTTGATTTGCCGATGGCCTATGTACGTTCCAAAGCAAAAGCCCACGGAAAAGGGAATCAGATTGAAGGCAAGGTAGATAAAGGGCAAAAAGTAGTAGTGGTGGAAGATCTTATCTCAACAGGGGGAAGTGTCATTACAGCAGTTAATAGTTTAAGAGAAGCAGGCAGTGATGTACTTGGGGTTGTTGCGATTTTTACATACGAATTGCCAAAGGGGAAAGAATTGCTTGCTGAGGCTGAAATTACAGCATACTCATTAACAGATTATACGAGCTTATTAGAAGTAGCACAGAAAAATGGCTATATTGAAGAAAGAGATTTAGCGAGCTTGAATGCTTGGAAGGAAAATCCAGAGAAGTGGTAAGTGGATGATGTTTATAACGACATTTTAGTTAACTAAAGTGTCGTTTTTTTGGGGCTTGGATAAAAGTCTATAAATGAAAATAACTAGTTGGTAAATGGTGTTCATAAGGTGGATGAAAACAAAAAAGAAGAGGAGGAGACACAAAACTGGTCTTCATCAAAGGCATGAGAGTCTCAAAAAGCCAACCCTTCAAGCTGAATTTTCCTTATGCATAAACTAAAACCAGTGTAACCAATAAAACAAATCGCGAGAGGCAGCATTGCCTCTCGCGATTTGCTTTTTATTTCGCTTTTAACCGAATCACAGTTTCCTCATCTGGGGTTACATAAACTGTTTGCTGATTATCATAGATAACAAAACCGGGTTTTGCGCCACTTGGCTTTTTCACATGACGGACTAGGGTATAATCCACTGGAACAGAACTTGATTGGCGAGCTTTACTGAAATAAGCGGCTAATTTGGCAGCTTGTAGAATTGTTTCCTCCGAAGGTTCCTTGCTCCGGATAACGACATGGGATCCAGGGATATCCTTCGTATGCAGCCAAATCTCATCCCTGGCAGCTACACGATTGGTTAAATAATCATTTTGTTTATTGTTTTTGCCAACGATAATCTCTGTTTGATCATCAGATAAATAATAATCTAGTACTGGCTTTACATTTTGTTGTTTTTTCGTTTGTTTTTTTTGCCTTTCTCTTAAGTATCCTTCTTCTACTAGCTCTTCACGAATTTCTTGAATATCCTTCGGTGAGGCAGCAAGAATTTGCTGGTATAATGTTTCAAAATACTCGTATTCTTGTTCTGCTAGTTGAATTTGTTCCTTAATAATGTCAATAGAGTTTTTCGCCTTTTGATATTTCGTAAAATATTTTTGCGCATTTTCAGAAGGAGATAGTCTTGGATTAAGGGGAATCTTAATCATTACCCCATCTTCTTCGTAGTAATTTAGAACTTCTACCTCTGACATGCCTTTTTTAACTGCATATAAATTTGCTGTTAAGAGTTCGCCAAGCAATTGATATTCCTCTGCGTTCTCTGCTTCCATTAATGAACGTTCTAGCTTTTTAATCTTTTTGCTATTTTTATCCCGTTCATTCACAATGAAACGCTCTAAATCATTGCTTTGTTGCTTTACTCGATCCCGTTCTGCTTTTCCGAAATAATATCGATCAAGCATTTTGCTTAAAGTAGGGAAAGCTTTAATTTCACCTTTCACATGCTCTATTGGCAGAAAGTAAAAATATTCTTTTTCGGGAGTATCCATAATAGAAGGAGCATAGCTGCCTTTTTTTATTGGATCCATTATAGCAAGAAAAGCCTTTGGCAGTGTATCGCGGTTCGCAAGGCCAGCATGATAGAAAATTTCTTTGGCAACTAAAGGGGAGAATCCAGCGAACTGCTGTACAAGCTGCTTGTCCAACTTTCCGCTATTAAAATCAATTGCTCTTAAAACATCTTCCTCTGTAGCTGTATAAGGATCTTGTTTTTCTTGTTTTGGTGGAGCCTTATACTCATAGCCAGGTAGTATGGCTCTATGGCTATTAACAGCATAGGAAATATGTTTAATGCTATCTAAAATCGTATTTTTGTCGCGATCGATCAAAATAATATTGCTGTGTCGTCCCATTATTTCAATCATCAGTTTTTTATAGGAAGTATCGCCAATTTCATTTCTTCCTCTAATCTCAAAAACAATGATTCGTTCATTGTCTATCTGATAAATGTCTTCTATAAAGTAACCTTCTAAATGCTTGCGTAAAAGCATGCAAAACATTGGTGGCTCTTTCGGATTTTCATATGTTTCCTCGGTAATTTGAACTCGTGCATAGCTCGGATGTGCAGATAAAAGCAACTTTTGATTTTTTCCATTTGCACGAACAGATAAAATAATTTCATTTGTAAAAGGCTGCTGAACTTTATTAATTCTACCTCCTAGTAACAGCTCTTTTAATTCCAGGGACATTGCTCTTGTAAATAAACCATCAAATGACATAACTAACAACCTCATTTATAATAATTTCCCTCTTTACTCTATCTTTAATTACAAAGAAATACAAGGATTTGGTAGCCTTAATGAAGAAAAATTAGCATCTTGTGATAAGAAAAAATGGCCAAAAAATTATTTTTAATTTTAAAACGAAATAAAAATCTAACCCTGATAGCATTTTTTCGGCCAAGCCTGAATATGATTTCCATAGAGTGGTGTTGGGACAACTATGTATGTTAGTTAGAATTGCTAACCTTTGTTCAGAACTACTACGTAATTATTTCGCAAAAGTGCTATTCGCGAACGGTGAATGAAAAAGGGGGAAGTGAGATGGCCGGATGAACTATCATGAAATGAACGAAAAAGAAGTAGAACAAACATTGAATACTGATTTTTCGGCTGGATTAACGGATGAAGAGGCGGAAAAGCGACGAAAGAATTTTGGATTTAATGAATTAGAGGAAGGAGAAAAGCAATCACTATTGCTTATTTTCTTCAGTCAATTTAAGGATTTTATGGTACTTGTTCTTTTAGCTGCTACGCTTGTTTCAGGTTTATTGGGTGAATATATTGATGCGATTGCCATTATTGCAATCATAATTCTCAATAGTTTTCTTGGATTTTTTCAAGAAATTCGTGCAGAGAAATCCTTGTCTGCTTTAAAGGAGTTATCACAGCCCCATGTTCATGCCCTTCGCAACGGGGAATGGATAAATATTTTATCAAAGGAATTAGTTCCTGGGGATGTCATTAAATTTGCTAGCGGGGACCGAATCGGTGCAGATGTAAGAATAATAGAATCAAGAAGTTTAGAGGTCGAAGAATCAGCGTTAACAGGTGAATCTGTACCTGTTCCTAAAATCGTATCAGCCATTAAGAATAATAATTTAGCGCTCGGTGATATGGAGAATATGGGCTTTATGGGTACGATGGTTTCGCGTGGAAGTGGTGTTGGTGTCGTAATCGGTACGGGAATGAAGACGGCGATGGGACAAATCGCAGACTTGCTGCAAAATGCAGATTCTGTGACAACCCCACTGCAAAGAAGATTAGAGCAGTTAGGGAAGATTCTCATTGTAACGGCCTTGCTATTAACAGTATTAGTTGTAGTAATTGGTGTACTTCAAGGACATGATTTATACACAATGGTTCTAGCAGGTGTATCCTTAGCAGTTGCTGCAATACCAGAAGGGCTACCGGCGATTGTTACAATTGCTTTATCTCTTGGTGTTCAGAAAATGATCCGAAAAAATGCAATTGTCCGTAAATTGCCTGCAGTAGAAACGCTGGGATGTGCTTCTGTAATCTGTTCAGACAAAACCGGTACATTAACGCAAAATAAAATGACGGTTACAAGAACATGGATTGGTGGCAAAACGTATACAGTAGATGGAACAGGATACGAACCACAAGGAAAATACTATGCAGATGAAAAATTAGTCGATCCTGCTAAAGATAAGGCGTTACAACAGCTTTTAACATTTGGAATGCTTTGTAATCATGCAGAGATACTGCAAAAAGACGGAGAATATGTTTTAAACGGTGATCCGACAGAAGGCGCTATACTAGTTGCTGGTATGAAGGCAGGATTTACGCGCTCTCAATTATTAAATCAATTTACGATAGTGAATGAATTTCCTTTTGATTCGACAAGAAAAATGATGAGTGTGATCGTAAAAGACCCATCTGGAAGACAGTTTGTCGTAACAAAAGGTGCGCCAGATGTGTTGATTGGTCAAAGTAAATCGATTCTTTTTGAAAATCGTTCCACTGTATTAGGAAGTGAGCAGAAGAAAGTAGTGCAGGAAGCGATTAACGGATTAGCTTCCCAAGCGCTTCGTACAATCGCTATTGGATATAAGGAAATATCTCCAAATACGATTATTTTGCACGAAAGAGAAGCGGAAAAGGATTTAATTTTTATCGGGCTCCAAGGCATTATTGACCCACCAAGACCAGAAGTAAAACAAGCTGTCAAAGAATGTAAAGAAGCTGGAATTAAGACAGTTATGATTACCGGAGACCATGTTATTACGGCAAAAGCGATTGCTAAGCAGCTTGGCATTGCCAATAACCGTTCCAAGGTAATGGAAGGAAAAGAGCTAACAGATTTAAGTTTACAAGAATTAGAGGATATTGTAGAAGATGTTGCTGTATTTGCTCGCGTTTCTCCAGAACATAAACTGAAGATTGTTCAAGCATTCCAAAATAGAGGACATGTCGTAGCTATGACTGGTGATGGAGTGAATGATGCTCCAGCAATCAAGAAGGCGGACATCGGTATTGCAATGGGAATTACAGGTACAGATGTAGCGAAGGAAGCATCCTCTTTAGTATTAATGGATGACAATTTTGCAAGCATTAAAGCAGCGATCGTAGAAGGTAGAAATATCTATGAAAATATTCGTAAATTTATCCGTTATTTACTAGCTTCAAATGTTGGGGAAATACTGGTTATGCTGTTTGCGATGTTATTAGCTCTACCTTTACCACTTGTACCAATCCAAATTCTATGGGTGAATTTAGTAACAGATGGATTGCCAGCAATGGCCTTAGGCTTGGATAGACCAGAAGACAATGTCATGAAAAGAGGTCCGCGAAGTCCGAATGAAGGTGTATTTTCAAGAGGGCTCGGCTGGAAGGTAATTTCAAGAGGATTTTTAATCGGGATTTCCACAATTTTAGCGTTTATGTTTGCCTATGATAATAATCCAGAAAATCTAGAATACGCCCAAACAGTGGCATTTATCACATTAGTCCTTGCTCAGTTAATACATGTTTTTGACTGCCGCAGTGAAAAATCAATTTTTTCAAGAAACCCATTTGGCAATATGTATCTTGTATGGGCCGTTATTTCATCCCTTGTACTTGCACTAGTCGTCATTTACGTACCATTCCTACAAGAAATCTTCCATACACTGCCAATAGCAATGAAAGATTGGCCAATGATCATCGGATTCGCTTCCGTACCAACTTTTTTACTCGCAGGATCATTTTTATTAAGTAAATCAAAATAAAATATGTTATAATCCAAAAGGTAGTAGAGACCACTCTATTACCTTTTATTTATTTAATGTGGTTTTTAATGCTGTTTTTTCTAAAATATTCGACGCTATGCAAGTATGATGAGAAATTATTAAAGAATAATAAAGCAGCCTGAATACACGGAGACACCACGGGGATTAGCGAGACAGGTGAGACCCCGGAAGAGAAGCTGAGGAGGCTCACCGCTCGCCCCACGGAAAGCGAAGTGTATTCAGGCTGCGGGTTAGTAGCGAAACTTTGCGGGAAAAGCATGAGCAACATTAATTCGCACATTTTAAGAAAACGGATGTGTTAGCATGATAAAAAGTATGACTGGATTTGGAAGAGCAACAAAACAATATCATCATTCAACACTTCACATTGAAATGAAATCGGTCAATCACAGGTTTAGCGATCAGATTATTCGGATGCCAAAGCAATTTCTATATTTGGAAGAACAAATAAAGAAAATTATTTCAAACTATATACATAGAGGTAGAGTAGAAGTATTTGTAAGCTTAGAAGATGAAGAGAAAAGGGGCCAAGAAATGATCGTCGATTGGCCATTGCTTGATCAATATTACCAATTACTTCATCAATTAAAAGACAAATATTCCATTGAAGAGCCTATCTCCCTACGAGATCTCTTAAATCAAGAAGAGTGTTTTCAGATAGTAGAACGGGAACTTGACATGGAAGAACTATCAGAAGTATTACTTACTACAGTTGAAGAAGCGGTTGTCCAGTTAAATAATATGCGAACAATAGAAGGATTAGAGTTATCCAAAGACTTAGAAAACAACCTGAAGCAAACAGAGACTTGGGTTGAAAATTACAGTCATTAGCTCCTGAAGTGATTTCACAATACCGGGAAAAGCTGAAAGCACGTCTAGAAAGCTATTTGCCGGAACCGATAGAGGAAGCAAGACTCGTTACAGAAGTGGCAATTTTTGCAGATAAAGCAGATATTAATGAGGAATTAGTTAGATTACATAGTCATATTAGACAGTTTTATCAAATTATGGAAGAAGAAAGCCCGATTGGAAGAAAGCTTGATTTCTTGTTGCAGGAAATGAACAGAGAAATCAATACGATAGGTTCTAAAGCTAATTCATCAGCAATTGGAGCAATTGTTGTCGAGGTGAAAAGCTGTTTGGAAAAAATGAAAGAACAAATCCAAAACATTGAATAAATAGGGTTTAGAATAAATCTTCCTAGTTAAAACTAAAAATAATAGGATTGGAGTAGGCAAATGTCCATTAAGTTAATTAATATTGGTTTTGGAAACATAGTTTCTGCAAATAGAATTATCTCTATTGTCAGTCCAGAATCTGCCCCCATTAAACGCATTATCCAAGATGCTAGGGATAGAGGATCATTAATAGATGCTACATATGGCAGAAGAACGAGAGCGGTTATCGTAATGGATAGCGATCATGTTGTTCTTTCAGCAGTTCAGCCAGAAACGGTTGCACATCGATTAAATGATCGTGATGAGATTATAGACGAAGGGTAGGAGAAAGATTTGGTAGAAAAGGGACTTTTAATCGTTTTGTCTGGACCTTCTGGTGTAGGGAAAGGAACAGTGAGAAAGGAAATATTCTCACAACAAAATACATCCTTTGAATATTCTATTTCCATGACAACTAGAGCTCCGCGCGCTGGTGAAGTAGATGGTGTAGATTATTTCTTTAAATCGAGAGAAGAATTTGAGGGCTTAATCGAACAAGGGAAATTACTAGAATATGCAGAATTTGTAGGAAATTACTACGGTACACCAGTTGATTACGTACGAGAAACAACATTAAAAGGGAAAGACGTCTTTTTAGAAATTGAGGTAGAAGGTGCAAAGCAGGTTCGTGAGAAGTTTCCTGACGGCTTATTTATCTTTTTAAGCCCGCCAAGCCTATCAGAGTTGAAGAATCGTATTGTGACAAGAGGTACAGAGTCAGAAGAGATTATTAACAACCGTATGAATGTGGCAAGAGAAGAAATTGAAATGATGCACTTATATGATTATGTCGTAGAAAATGATACAGTAGAGAATGCTTGTGAAAAAATTAAAGCAATCATTGTTGCTGAACATTGTCGCAGAGAAAGAGTAGAACCAAAATACAAGAAAATGCTGGAGGCTAAATAATGTTATATCCATCCATTGATAAATTAATGACAAAAATCGATTCTAAATATTCATTAGTATCTGTTGCTGCAAAGAGAGCAAGAAAGCTACAAACAAATGCGAGACCACAATTAGCAAAATATGTTTCTCATAAAAATGTAGGAAAAGCATTAGAAGAGATTAATAAAGATCAGCTAACTTACCGTGTAAATACTCCAAGTGGTTCAAGCGAGGAATAATTAAATTTTTTTGAAAAATATAGTACAAACTAAAAGGCTTAGGTAAAAGGAGCAATTCCATTTACTAAGTCTTTTTTCATGGACATAATGGTTATTTAATTATATGCTTAACAATAATAGAAGTAATGAAAGACTACATAATGGTGTTCCCATAAATGTTTAAATTCTAACTAAGCAGGTTGGTTTCCGATTTAAGATTTGGCGAAGCGGCTCGGCGCTCGTCCCAGTGAATCGTGCTGTCCCCACGGAATACAAATAAAACAATATTATTTATCATAAACTCTTAGAACAGAAAGAAAGGAAGGAAGCGCATAATGTTGAATGGAAAGAAGATTCTTCTTTGTGTTACGGGAGGAATTGCGGTTTATAAGGCATGTGCTTTAACAAGTAAATTAACGCAAAAGGGCGCGGATGTGAAGGTTATCATGTCGGAAGCGGCCATGGAATTTGTGAATCCTTTAACCTTTAAAGCACTTTCTAAAAACGAAGTATATACGGACACATTTGATGAAAAAGATCCGAAAGTGATTGCCCACATTGATTTGGCAGATTGGGCTGATTTGATTTTAGTCGCACCGGCAACAGCGAATGTGATAGGAAAAATAGCAAACGGCATTGCTGATAATATGATTACAACCACCTTGCTTGCAGCGACAAGTGATGTTTGGATTGCTCCTGCCATGAATGTTCATATGTATGATCACCCTGCAGTTATTAAAAACATTAATACGCTTCATGACTATGGGTATCGATTTATTAACCCGGGTGAAGGTTATTTAGCATGCGGGTATGTGGGGAAGGGAAGATTGGAAGAACCAGAAATGATTATTCAGCATATGGAGGATTATTTCTCTGGGAAGAAAAACATCCTTAGTGGTACAACCGTTCTCGTAACTGCTGGACCGACGCGAGAAAAAATTGATCCTGTTCGTTTTATTTCCAATCATTCATCTGGAAAAATGGGATATAGTATTGCAAAAAAGGCAATTGCATATGGGGCAAATGTTATTTTAGTATCCGGACCAACAAATCTTGCCCCACCAAAGGGTGCACAGGTAATTTCTGTGGAAAGTGCTGAAGAGATGTATAATGCGGTGATAAGCTATAGCGAGAAGTCTGACATTATCATTAAAACTGCAGCAGTTAGTGATTATAAGCCAACGGTAGTATATGATCATAAAGTGAAAAAGCAAAGCGGTCCAGAAACAATCGAATTTACACGGACTAAGGATATTTTGTCAGAACTTGGGTCGCGAAAAAATCAACAAATTCTGATTGGCTTTGCAGCAGAAACGCAAAATATGGCTGTGTATGCAATGGATAAATTAAAACGGAAAAATGCGGATATGATTGTTGCTAATAATGTAAATAGGCAGGATTCTGGCTTTGGAACAGATACAAATTTAGTAACAATGTATAAGAAAGATGGGACTTCCATCGAACTTCCCCTTCTTTCTAAAGATGAAGTAGCGGAAAAAATCTTGGAACAAGCGGTCTTGATGAAGGAAGCTGTTCAGAAATGACTGTAGCGAAAGTAATTGTCGATGTTCCGGCAAAACAAACGGACAGACCCTTTGATTATCTCATTCCAGAAGAACTGGAAGAGGTTATTCAACCAGGCATGCGAGTTATTGTTCCATTTGGTCCTAGAAAGGTTCAAGGATTTGTGGAAAGCTTGGAGGAAACGTCTAGTTTTAAATCACTTAAAAAGATAATCGAGCCGATGGACTTAGTACCTGTTTTAAATAAAGAGCTTTTATCCCTTGCTGATTGGTTGTCTCATTCTACCCTTTGCTATAAAATTTCTGCTTTTCAAGCGATGCTACCGCCGGCTTTAAAGGCTAAATATGAGCGCAAGGTAAAAAGGGTAATGGGAAAAGAACAAGACATGGCAGAAGGGGTAGCTGCTCTTTTTCGCAATATGGAAGAAGTAGTGTGGGAGGAAGCTCTAAAGAATGTATCTCTTTCTGCTCTGCAAAAGGAAGTGAAAAAAGGAACAATAGAAGTTTCCTACGAGGTTCAATCAAGAGGTCAAAAGAAAAAGGTAAAGCATATTTATCCTTTGGTAAAGAGAGAAGATTTAACCGATTACGAAGAATCGCTGAATAAAAACGCAAAAAAACAAAAAGAATTACTTGCGTTTTTTAGTGAGCATCCAGAACCAATTGAACAAAAACAGCTCTTAACGAAATTAAAGATTTCTACAGCTGCTATAAAAGGGCTAGTTGAAAAAGGTCTTCTCGGCGAAATAGATAAAGAAGTATATCGAGATCCTTATCAAGAGCGTGAGTTTGAAAGAACATATGCCTTGCCTTTAACAGATGATCAGGCGAAGGTTGTTGCACCGATCCATCAGGCGGTCAAAGAGGAGCGCCATGAAGTGTTTCTCTTATATGGTGTAACCGGTAGCGGGAAAACAGAAGTTTATTTGCAATCCATTGAAAAAGTATTGGCAAAGGGAGAGGAAGCGATTGTGCTTGTCCCTGAAATCGCCCTAACTCCCCAAATGGTTAACCGTTTTAAAGGGCGATTTGGTGAACTGGTTGCGGTTTTGCATAGTGGATTGTCAGTGGGAGAAAAGTATGATGAGTGGCGAAAAATTCAAAGAAACGAAGTGAAAGTTGTCGTAGGAGCTAGGTCCGCCATCTTTGCTCCATTTACGAATCTTGGCATTATCATTATTGATGAAGAGCATGAAATGACCTATAAGCAAGAGGAGAATCCACGTTACCATGCAAAGGACGTTGCCATCGAAAGAGGGAAAAAGCATGGTTGTTCGATTATTTTAGGTAGTGCAACTCCTTCTTTAGAAAGCTTTGCACGAGCCCAAAAAGGCGTATATACTTTACTATCCCTTCCTAATCGAATGAATAACCAATCCCTTCCTAATGTGGAAATTATTGATATGCGGGAAGAACTTCGAACCGGCAATCGCTCCATGTTTTCCGAAGTATTGCTAGATAAGCTGAAAGATCGCCTTGAAAAGAAAGAGCAAACAGTCTTATTTTTAAATAAGCGAGGGCATTCGTCCTTTGTCATGTGCCGTGACTGTGGGTATGTTGTTAAATGTCCGAATTGTGATATTAGCTTAACCTACCACCGTTTTCAAAATCAGATGAAGTGTCATTATTGTGGGTATGAAACATATACGCCTACCACTTGTCCAGAATGTAGCAGTGAGCATATTCGGTATTTTGGAACAGGAACGCAGAAGGTAGAAGAAGAGCTGGCGAAAATCCTGCCAGAAGCTAGAGTTATTCGGATGGATGTGGACACAACAAGTCGAAAGGGTGCTCATGAAAAGCTGCTACAAAAATTCCAAGATGGAGAGGCAGATATTCTATTAGGCACCCAAATGATTGCCAAAGGACTAGATTTCCCAAGAATTACGCTAGTTGGCGTACTATCAGCTGATACAATGCTTCATTTGCCAGATTTCCGCTCATCGGAGAAGACCTTTCAATTACTGACACAAGTAAGTGGAAGAGCAGGCAGACATGAATTAAAGGGAGAAGTTATTTTTCAAACATATACCCCTGAGCATTACAGTATTGAGCTTGCGAGCGAACAGGATTATGACCGTTTTTATGAAACGGAGATGATGATTCGCAGACAGCATGCCTATCCGCCATACTATTTTCTTACGATGATTACGATTAGTCATGAAGAGCTGATGAAAGTAGTCGGTGTCTCGGAGAAAATCACGCAGATCGTCAGAAATAGATTATCACCGCAAACGGTTATTTTAGGACCAGTCGCTTCACCAATCGCAAGGATAAAGAATAAATATCGTTATCAATGCCTAATAAAATATAAACAAGAACCAAACTTAGAGGAAGTTCTAAAGTCAATTTTAGATCATTATCAGACTGAAATAAGCACAAATGGATTGCAGATCTCGATTGATGTTAATCCGTTTATTTTGATGTAGTGATGACTGTTACAAACGATGCTACTGTTGGCTATTAACCTTCAACGTGAAAATGAAAATAAAAAGAAATGACAGAATGGAAACGGTCATTTCTTTTTATTTTGCTATATTAATTTTCCTTCTCCAAATAATATATCCCAATCTGTATATTTTGCTTATGGTTTCCAAAATGTTCCCCAAATAAAGTCATCCCACCAACTCTTTCTGAATCTTCTTTAACCGCAATTTTCAAAGTGAGAAAGGGGGAGTTCTCTAATTGTAAATCATTAATCGTGACACTAGAAAACGGCTCCCCATCAATACCTGTATCCATTTTATTTACCCTGATTGTTTTTAAAAGGCCGTACTGACTAAATTTATCATTCCACCATTTTGGCGTATAGCGACCTCTCACATCAGAAAAATTTCCAGGCACAGTGTAGGTGCCAATCTCCACGTTATTTAAGTAAAACGTTATATCACTTGGCCATACATTATTGGAAATCGGAAACTCAGATGCAAGCTCTAGACTGATTTCTACCATTTCTGGAATTTCATTTGGTCCTAGTAAATTTGGGATTTTGTACTCTACAAATCCTTTAGATAACCATAATAGCTGTGCATCTACTCTTTGGCTATCCATAAAAAATTTAGGATCATCCGCTTTCCCGATGATTTCTTTTTCTGTTGCAATTCCGCAAGTAGGCATAGCGGAAAAATCAGTATAATGACCAATTTTTAAATCTGTCTGGTGGAGTTGATATTCTTTAAATATTTTTCTTGGAAAATGAATTTCAATATTGTCTATCGCTAAATAGACTATTTTCTGCAGTCCTGATTTTCCCGGGGTTCTTTCCGATTTAACGATTCCTGCTTCTTCTAGCTTTTGAATATGACGGGTAACGATAGCGGCACTTATACCTAATTGTTTTGCTAAATCAGATATATTCATATTGTTTTTAGCAAGGATTTCAATAATCTCAATTCTTGTTTCGCTAGCAAGTGCTTGGTAAATATGAAAATAATCCTTTGAAATTTGTATTTGCATGGGGACCTCCTTTAACTATTTAGTTAAACAATAGCTTGTTTATTTATTATATCATTCGTAGTGTTTAACCGCAATAGAAAACACTTTAAATATTGACAAAATAGCATTGACAACGCTTTCTTGAGTTGTTAAATTAGTAATGTAAAAAGGTTTGAAAGATAAACTTTAACTTTTTAGTTAAAGAATTTAGATGAGTAATGAGTTAAATAAAAAGGAGGAATTATTGTGGGGGCAAAGAGTAAGCTTTGGAAGTATCTTGGGGTAATTGGGCTTTCAATTGGTATTTTAGCAGGCTGTGGAGATTCGGAAGCTAGTAGCAGTTCCAAAAACGAAATTACGTTTTGGAATCCATTCACAGGGCCTGACGGGAAAAACATGCAGGCAATGGTAAATGAATATAATAAGACGAATCCTGAATACAAAATTAAAAACGTTTCATTAAAAGAAACGGACATGTATACGAAGATTCCGACAATTGTAAACTCCAAAAAGAATATTCCAGATTTAACAATCGTCCATGCAGAACGAATTAAACAGTTTAAAGATAATGGCATGTTAACTGCTTATAATGATTTGCTCGCCGATTTTCCAGAAATTAAGGCAGACAATTATGTTGCGGAGGCTTGGAAGATTGGAGAACTAGATTCAGAGCGTTATAGTATTCCATTAGATATTCATACTTTCGGACTTTATTACAATAAAGATTTAGTGGATAAGTATTTACCGACAGCATTGGATGATAATATTGTAACATTTGATGAGATTAAACAAGTTGGTGAGCAAGCGCAAAAGGATAAAATCAGAGCACTAGGGGTAACATGGCTGAAGCCTAATTTCTTGTCACTATATGCACAAAATGGCGGTGAGCTAACAGAAGACGGCATTCAACCAACTTTAGTTAACCAAGCAGCGAAAGATACTTTTAATTTGTGGAGAGATTATGTGAAGGCTGGCTATACGACAAAGGATGGAGAAGATCCTACGCAAATGTTCTTAACTGGAAAAGTTGTTTTTCTACCAGAAGGAATTTGGATGCAAAACCAAATTAAAGAGTCAAAGATAAATTGGGGATTAACAAACGCTCCGCAATTATCAGATGACTTATCTAAAGCAGTGAACTGGTCTTCCTCACACCAATTTGTCATGTTTAAAGATGATTCTCGTAGCGAAGAAAAAGCAAAAGGTGTCGTTGAGTTTCTAGATTGGGTTCGTGATAATTCAATGGAATGGGCAAAATCCGGTCAAAACCCAGCAACGCTTTCTCTATTAGAAAATGAAGAATATAAAGCAATGCCACAATCATTCTTTTTAGCAACACCAGAACAACAAGCAACATTAAAAATATTTGACTACAAATACAATGGTTATGTTTCTGAATTGCTTGATTCGAAAGCGGGCGATGTTGTATTCTCCAAAACAGAAACGGACAAAGCATTAGAGGATATGGAAAAAGAAATATCTGCAAAGGTAGAAAAAGATAATTCGAATAATTGATTTTCGAATAAAAATGAAAGTGTTTACTTTTTGAGTTGGGATTTTAGGGGTTCTTAGATAATTGAAAACATGCAGGAAAAGGAAGGATAGCCAATCTTAAGCAGACTGAATACACGAAAGGCGCAACCGGGTAAAACGAGCGAGATACGTGGAAACATGACTAGTTATGCTCGCGATGACTAAAACCTTGCCAGCAAAAAGCGAAGTGTATTCAGCTGCAGCTAATATCAACAAAACGGCCCAATCTATTTAGAATAGTCAACAGCCTACATACAGAAATCAAAGTTGCTAGTAAGAAAATAAGTGCATTTAGACTATAAGTTTTAATTGTATAGGATCTACGAATCTTACTTTAATAAAAGCAAGAGGAAAGGAAGTAGGGTGTATGGAAACTGTTTCCACTACGAAATATGTGAATCAAATGAAAATGAAAAATACTAGGAATACCTCCTTTGCCCCATGGCTATTTTTAGCACCTCATTTGATTATTTTTGGAGTGTTTTTTCTGATTCCAATCTTTTTTGGAATTTATATCTCTTTTACAGAATGGGATTTGATTAGTTCCCCAACCTTTGTTGGATTGGATAATTATAAAGAACTATTACTTCAATCTGATTCCGTCTTTTATGAACAACTTCATAGTGGTTTGAAAAACACCTTTTTATTTGTTCTATTTACCGTCCCATTTTGTATTCTTGTACCTCTCTTTCTTGCAGCGGCATTGAATACAAAACCGACTCTGTGGAAAGTTTTTCAGTCTTTATTCTATCTACCATCATTATTCGCAATTTCTGCTGTCATTATCATTTGGGGACTTATGTTTAACGTAACGTATGGTCCAATTAATAATATATTTAATCTTGAAACAGTTTGGACTGGTACACAGCCGTTTGCATGGATTGCACTAGTAGTAGTAACGGTTTGGTGGACGATTGGTGGGAATATGATCATTTACCAAGCGGCACTGAATGGCATTCCGAAAGATTACTATGAAGCAGCAGACATTGATGGCGCTTCTTCTTTCCAGAAATTTATTAAAATCACCCTTCCAAGTATGAAAGGGCAAATTCTTTATACGGTTGTTATCACAACCATTGCCCAATTTAATGTCTATGGTCAGCCATTAATGTTAACTGGTGGTGGCCCAACAGACTCAACGAGAGTGTTATTAATGGATATTCAGCAAAATGCCTTTGGTTCAGGTCAATCGATTGCTGGAATCTCGTCTGCAATGGCTGTTATTCTTGGACTTTGCATAATGGTTGTTGCATCATTGCAATTCTTTTTCTTAAGAGAGAGAAAGAATTAATTAGAGGAGGAAGAGTATGAGTAGTAAAAGAACCAATCCACTACCGAAAATAATTGCTTTTGCCTTTTTGCTTGTCATGGCTGTGATTTGGATTATTCCTTTATTATTGGGAGTTGTAACCTCCTTTAAATCAGAAATAGAACTACAAACAGTGGGCTTTAAATTTTTACCGATTGAATGGGTACTTACAAATTACACAACATTATTAGTTGATAATACAAGTACACCATTGGTACGTTGGTTTACAAATTCAGTTGTTATTTCTGTATCACATACCATCTTAGTTTTAATTGTTGTTACATTATCTGCGTTCGCATTTAGCAGATTGGATTTTAGGGGTAAAAACGGTTTGTTTGCTTTTTTAATGGCAACGATGATGTTTCCAGGAGTAGTAAATCTTATTCCTCTTTATAAAATTATCGATGTCCTTGGATGGGTGAATTCACCGATTGCGATGATTGTTCCTGGAGCTGCTGGAGTATTTAATATCTTCCTAGTTAGACAGTTTATGAATAATATTCCCCTCGAATTTGATGAGGCTGCCCGTATGGATGGTGCAAATGATTTTCAAATTTTAGGAAAAGTAATATTGCCATTGGTAAAACCAGTACTTTTGGTTGTTGCCTTATTCTCCTTTACGGGATCATGGAACGACTTCTTATGGCCGTCCATTGTATTTAATGATATAGAAAAGATGCCAATTACACCAGGTCTACAATTATTGCAAGGAATGTATCAAGCACAACCGACTTTATTAATGGCAGGTGCATTGTTTGCGATTATTCCAACCTTTATTTTATATCTATTCGCACAAAAGTATTTCTTGGAATCTATGTCGTTATCTGCAGGGGTGAAAGGATAATGAATAGAAAGTTAGAAAGAAATTTAGTGAGAATTGTGGGTGTTTGGCAAATTGTTGATGGTCTCTTTACGATCTTGCTATATGGGACATTAAAAAAGGTAGAAGGTGCAAAGCTTGTAGAGGATTCTAAGTTCGCTTATATGAAAGCAATGGAATCGTATGTAGGAAGTATCTATATATTTATAGGGATGTTTGGTGCCTTGTTAATCGGTCTCGGGTTAATTAATTTAGTTTGTGCAAAAAAATATATGATAGATGATCAAGTCCATGTAAAGGTCGCAGTTTGGCTATTCGTATGTGGGGCACTATCTTATACGATCATGGATATTATAAGTCTAGTTTTATGTATGTCGGCGGGTATCTTAGTTTTAGCAAAAAATAAATCTATACGAAAAATAAATAGGACAAGAAATGAACAAGTTGGAGGTATAAATTAATGAATGAATGGCATCCAAATCCTCAATTCCACAGAGCGGAATGGGTTTCACTAGACGGAGAATGGAAATTTGCTTTTGATGATAAAAAAGTAGGGGAGAAGGAGAAGTGGTATGCATCTTTTCCAAAGAGCACAACCATAAATGTGCCGTTCACCTATGAAACGAAAGCAAGTGGGATTAATCAGCAAGAACATCACGAAACGGTTTGGTATGAAAGAACGATTACAATCGATGATATACAAAAGCATCCGATTGTCCATTTTGAAGGAGTAGATTATGAGGCGTTTATCTATGTAAATGGTCATCTCGTAACAATTCATCAAGGAGGTTACCATGGTTTTTCTGTAGATATAGCTAACTATGTGACAACTGGCGAGAATAAACTGACTGTTAAAGTCAAAGATTCAAAGGATTGTGCACAACCGAGAGGAAAACAACGCTGGCATGATGAAAATTTTGGCTGCTGGTATGTTCAAACAACGGGAATATGGAAACCGGTTTGGTTGGAGTATGTAAATGAAGCTCACTTAAACCATGCTAAAATTACACCATTATTTGATGAGCAAAAAGTAGCGATAGAAGTAGAAACAAAAGACATCCCGCTTACAGCAGAAGGATATAAAGTAGTAGCAACAATCCAATTTAATGGCAAAGTAATCAATGAATTAACGGCAAATATAGTTGATAATGTAGCAATACTTAAAGGAAGTGTTTTAGAAAGACTGGATCCATGGACAATGAAGGTGTGGAGTCCAGAAAATCCTAATCTATATGATTTGACTCTTAAATTGTACCATCAAGATGTATTACTGGATGAAGTCCAATCCTATTTTGGAATGCGTAAGATATCTATTGAAGGAAATAGAATCCTTCTGAATAATAGAGAGCTATATCAACGCTTAATTTTAGACCAAGGCTATTGGGAAGAATCGGATTTAACTCCACCAAGTGTTTCGGCTTTAGAAGAAGATATCGATAAAGTATTAGAATTGGGTTATAACGGAGTACGGAAGCACCAAAAAGTAGAGGACAGCAGATTTTTATATTTAGCGGATAAAAAAGGTCTTCTTGTCTGGTTAGAGGTTGGTTCAACGTATGGGTTTAGTGACAAAGCTGTTCGGAATTTCACCAATGAATGGTTAGAAATTGTAAAGCAAAATTACAACCATCCAAGTGTAATCACATGGGTTCCATTTAATGAATCATGGGGTATTGGTAATATCCATCATGACAGACAGCAACAAGCTTTTACAGAAAGTATCTATCATTTAACAAAAGCATATGATAGCAATCGTCCTGTAATCACAAATGACGGCTGGGAACATACTGTTTCCGATATTATCACATTGCATGACTATGAAGAATTTGGAGCGCTTCTTGCAAGTAGATATGAAGATAAAGAAAAATTAATGTCGAATTCCATCCAGTTTAATAAAGGTTTCTATGCCTTTGCAAAGAATTACCCATATAAAGGTCAGCCAATCCTTATTTCTGAATTTGGCGGAATTGCTTTTCAAACAGAGGAAGGCTGGGGATATGGGAATCAAGTGAAGGATGAAGAAGCGTTTTTTAAACGTTTTGAAGACATCCATCATGCAGTTCAGGATTTAGAATATGTATGTGGTTATTGTTATACACAACTAACAGATGTCCAACAAGAAGTAAATGGCTTGCTTACAATCGATAGAAAACCAAAAGTTTCTGTTGAGAGAGTAAGACAAGTAAATACTCGAAGATTATAATCATAGGAGTGTATAAGATGACGAGACAAGAGTACCCGCGCCCTCAGTTTGTGCGTGATGAGTGGATTAACTTAAATGGAACATGGCAATTTCAGTTTGATGATGACAATATTGGAGAAAAAAAGCAGTATTTTAATAAAGAAACATTTGAAAAAGAAATACAAGTTCCGTTTGTCTACCAATCTTTATTAAGTGGGATTGGAGAAAGAGCTGTCCATGAATATGTTTGGTATAAAAAAGAAGTAGTTATTTCTAATGATTCTGCTAAGAAAACAATCTTGCATTTTGGGGCGGTAGACTATTATAGCAAGGTCTATGTGAACGGACAATTCGTGGGAGAGCATGAAGGCGGGCATACTTCGTTTTCATTTGATATTTCCAATTATTTAGCAGAAGAAAATCAAATTATTACTGTTAAGGTCTATGATCCTTTAAAAGATGAAACGATTCCGCGGGGCAAACAATTCTGGGAAGAGGAGCCCCGGGCAATTTGGTATACGAATTCGACAGGAATTTGGCAAACGGTTTGGGTAGAACAAGTAAATAATGAACATATTGAAAAAGTTCGATTTACATCTGATCTTGATAGCGGCGTCGTATGGATGGATTTTGCTTTAAATGAAGAAACAGATATTTCGAAAGCTACTTATTATATAAACTACAAAATGATGTTTAAGAATACTTTGATTGCAGAAGATCGCATTAAAATGAACAATATTACCGAAAAACGGGCAGTAGACATTATCCAAAATAAAATTTTTCGTACCAATTTTCATGATGATGGCTACACATGGTCACCAGAGCATCCAAATTTATTTGATGTTTCTCTTGAACTTTGTGATGAAAGTGGAACAGTTTTAGATCGGGTGGAATCCTATTTTGGCTATCGTAAAGTTCATACTGAAAAGGGCATGGTCTATTTAAATAATAAACCCTATTATCAAAAACTGGTTCTTGATCAAGGGTATTGGCCAGAGGGACTTTTAACAGCTCCAAAAGCAGAAGACTTTAAAAAAGATATCGAGTTCGCTAAAGAAATGGGGTTTAATGGCTGTAGAAAGCATCAAAAAACAGAAGATCCTCTTTTCTTGCATTATGCAGATACATTAGGTTTTCTAGTATGGGGAGAATGCGCATCAGCACCTATTTATACAAAAACAGCTGCAACAAGATTAATGAAGGAATGGATGGAAATTGTGGAGAGAGATTATAATCATCCGTCTATTATCACATGGGTGCCACTTAATGAAAGCTGGGGTATTCCAGATATTCATTCTGATAAAACACAGCAGCACTTTTCAACAACTATGTATCATATGCTCCATGCCATTGATGGCACACGCCTTGTAATCTCCAATGATGGCTGGGAAGCAACCGATACAGACATTTGTGCGATTCATAATTACGGCCATGGTAATGCAGAGGAGAAGGAGAAATATCAATATTTCAAGGAGTCTATTTCAACGGTTGAAAATTTACTTACCCATGCTCATAGTAAATGGGATGTGTATGCAGCAAATCACGCTCATAAAGGAGAACCAATCTTGTTAACAGAATTCGGAGGAATTGCTTTTAAAATGGGTGATCAAAGCGGCTGGGGCTATACTTCCGTAGAGAACGCAGAGGATTATATAACAGAATACCGCAAGATTATGGAAGCAATTTTCCAATCAAAAGGACTATGGGGCTATTGCTATACACAACTTACAGATGTCGAACAAGAAATTAACGGTATTCTAACATATGAGCGCGTTCCAAAATGCGATTTAGCGAAAATTAAAGAGCTTAATAATCTGTTTTTCCCAGAAAGATTGGCGATAAAGGGGTAAATGTTTTACTAGCAATTATAATGGACGTAGCGGGGAACCGCTCCTTTCTTTTTGCATGGTAATATGTTAAAATGTTCAAGGCTCATGACAGCGAAAATGATGGATGGTTAAAGTTATCCTGAGTTTTTCTGACATGGGTTTTTATTTTGTTAGCCCAAAATAGGAAGGAACTTATTAATTTCCAAAAGGAATACATAGCTATTTAGTAGCAGGGTTTGATAAAATACAAAAAGGAATGAATTTTTGCATAGGCTGTTTGTAAGAACTTTATTTAGATAAAAGGAACAATAAATTTGATAATAGTCTGAGGTTAAAAATTATTTAAACTGAAATTGCGCTCAATGTTTGGAGGAAATAATGTGGCAGTAAAACAAATTGTAATGTTCCCAGATCCGGTGTTAGAAACACCATGTGAGGAAGTTACAGTATTTGATAAGAAATTAGCAAAGCTACTAAACGATATGTATGATACAATGATTGAATTTGATGGTGTCGGCCTTGCTGCACCGCAAATCGGGATATCAAAACGCATTGCCGTAGTAGATATTGATGATGAAATGGGTACACTGGAATTAATTAATCCTATTTTATTAGAAGTAGACGGCTCTCAAGTCGGACCAGAAGGCTGCTTAAGCTTTCCCGGATTATTCGGGGATGTTGATCGTCCGTTTTCAATTAAAGTAGAGGCTCAAAATAGAAAAGGAAAAAAATATATAATAGAAGCAGAAGAATATTTAGCACGGGCGATTTTGCATGAAATGGATCACTTAGATGGAGTATTATTTACTTCTAAAGTAATTCGCTATCTAGAGGAAGATGAGCTAGAAGGAGTGGAAGCAAATGACTAAAGTAGTATTTATGGGAACTCCAGACTTCTCTGTTCCTGTATTACAAAGATTATTAGAAGAAAAGTATGATGTGATTGCTGTTGTTACCCAGCCTGATCGTCCTGTTGGCAGAAAAAAAGTGCTAACACCGCCACCAGTAAAGATAGAAGCGCTAAAGCATAATATCCCTGTATATCAACCAGAAAAAATTCGTCAATCAGAAGAGTTAAAGACAATTATTTCCCTAAATCCAGATATAATCGTGACTGCTGCGTTTGGACAAATTTTGCCAAAAGAGCTATTAGATGCACCGAAATACGGTTGTGTAAATGTTCATGCATCCTTGCTTCCTGAATTAAGAGGAGGAGCACCAATTCACTATAGTATTTTACAAGGAAAAGAAAAAACCGGTATTACCATTATGTATATGGCAGAGAAGTTAGATGCTGGTGACATTATCTCCGTTGCAGAAGTGAAAATTGAAGAAGAAGATACAGTAGGAACACTTCATGATAAATTAAGTGTTGTTGGAAGTGATTTATTAGCTGAAACTTTGCCTAAACTGTTAGCAGGAGAAATTACTCCTATACCTCAAAAGGACGAGGAGGCAACGTTTGCGCCAAATCTAAAACGTTCAGATGAGAAAATTGATTGGTCTACTTCTGGTGAAGAAGTTTATAACAAAATTCGTGGGTTAAATCCGTGGCCAGTAGCCTTTACCCTATATCAAGGGAAAGTGATGAAAGTATGGGCAGGAAAGAAAGTAACGAAAACGGAAGAAGCCGCTCCTGGAACAATTGTAGAAATCACAGATCAAGGTCCAGTTATAGCAACGGGCAATGACACCTATATTCAATTAACAGAAGTGCAACCAGCAGGGAAGAAGAAAATGGATATTGGTCAATTTTTACGTGGCGCTGGCAGCAAGATGCAAGTAAATGAAGTATTAGGAGTAACAAATGAAGAAAACTAGAAAAAATGTTCGGGAAGCAGCGTTGGATATTTTGGAGAGTATTCAAAAAAATCAAGCGTACAGTAATCTATTATTAAATACAACGATTAAAAAAAATGAGATTCCCTCAAAGGATATTGGTTTGCTAACGGAAATCGTATATGGGACACTTCAACGAAAAATGACGCTTGAATTTTATCTTCATCCTTTTATTAATAAAGGAAAGAAAATGGAAGCTTGGGTGCATATTCTTTTACAGATGACACTGTATCAAATAATATATTTGGATCGCATTCCAGATCATGCTGCAATCAATGAAGCGGTAGAAATTGCGAAAAAAAGGGGTCATAAAGGAATTAGCGGCCTAGTAAATGCTGTTTTACGGAATATCCTTAGACAGGGCTTGCCAGCTTTTAGCGGAATTCAAGATGAAATAGAGCGACTTGCTATTGAAACAAGTCATCCCCGCTGGCTTGTAAAAAGATGGGTGGAGCAGCTAGGGCTAGAAGAAGCGAAGAAGATGTGTGAAATTAATTTAACAGCACCAATGCAAACAGCTAGGGTAAATACTACAAAAATCTCTGTCTCAGAATGCATATCCCTTTTAACAGAAGAAGGATTCCAAGTTGAAGCTAGTGGGGTAATTCCAGAAGGGATTAAGGTATTAAAAGGAAATGTAGCCCATTCAACTGCTTTTGAAAAAGGAATGTTAACAATTCAAGATGAAAGCTCTATGATTGTTGCTTATGCACTAGATGTAGACAAGCCGTATTCTGTATTGGATGCTTGCGCCGCTCCTGGTGGTAAATCGACACATATTGCGGAGAAGATGAATAAGGAAGGAAAAGTTCTTTCCATTGATCTTCATGAGCATAAAGTAAAGCTTATTAAGCAAAATGCAGAACGTTTGGATTTATCAACGATTGAAACAAAGGCAATGGATTCAAGAAAGCTAGATAGCAGCCTTGAGAAAGAAAGCTTTGACCGTATTCTTCTTGATGCACCATGTTCAGGTTTTGGCGTAATGAGAAGAAAACCGGATATGAAGTATACAAAAACAGAAGCAGATGTTGATCGTTTGCAAAAAATTCAATTGGATTTATTAGCTTCTGTCTCTTCCCTCTTAAAAAAAGGTGGATTATTAGTATATAGTACATGTACGATTGATAAAGCAGAGAATGAAGAAGTGGTAGAAAAATTTTTGGCGGACAATTCCCATTTTGAAAGAGATTTAACTTTAGGGGAACGATTACCGGCCGACATTAAACAATATACAGATGGAAACGAATTACAGATTTTACCGCAGTATTTTGGCTCCGATGGCTTTTATATTGCAGCATTAAGAAAGAAGGTGCAATGATGGAACAAGTAAAAACATCATCAAGAAGAAGACAAAAGGCAGAACCAACTATTCCCTCGATTTACTCAATGGAATTACAAGCATTAAAGGATTGGCTAACAGAACATAATGAAAAGGCATTTCGTGCTGACCAAATTTTTGAATGGCTATATAAAAAGAGAGTAACCTCTTTTGAAGATATGTCTAACTTATCAAAAAATCTACGGCTAATGCTGCAAGAAAATTTTACGATTACAACATTAAACACGCTTATTCAGCAAACATCTAATGATGGAACAATTAAGTTTTTATTTGAATTACATGATGGGTATTCCATCGAAACCGTTTTAATGCGCCATGAATATGGCAATTCTGTATGTGTAACAACACAAGTAGGCTGCAGAATCGGATGTACATTCTGTGCTTCTACATTAGGTGGATTAAAAAGAAATTTAGAAGCAGGAGAAATCGTTGCTCAAGTCGTAAAAGTACAACAGGCATTAGATGAATTAGGTGAACGTGTAAGTTCAGTTGTTATTATGGGAATTGGCGAACCATTTGATAACTTTGCTAGTATGTTAAGTTTCCTAAAAATTATTAATCATGAACAAGCGTTAAATATTGGTGCAAGACATATCACTGTTTCAACTAGTGGTATTATCCCAAAAATTTATGAATTTGCAGACCAAAATATGCAAATAAACTTTGCTGTTTCCCTACATGCTCCAAATACAGAGCTAAGAAGCAGACTAATGCCGATCAACCGCGCTTATAAACTACCTGATTTAATTGAAGCAATTCGTTATTATGTGGATAAAACAGGAAGACGAGTAAGCTTTGAGTATGGTCTTTTTGGCAATGTAAATGATCAAGTGGAGCATGCAGAAGAGCTAGCTGAGCTTGTAAAAGGAATAAAGTGCCATGTTAACTTAATTCCTGTTAACTATGTACCAGAAAGAGATTATGTAAGAACACCGAAAGATCAAATCTTTTTATTTGAAAAAACGTTAAAGAAACATGGTGTAAATGTAACAATTCGCCGTGAGCAAGGTTCAGATATCGATGCTGCATGTGGACAGCTTCGTGCGAAGGAGAGAAAAGAAGAGACGAGGTGATCACCTTTGAGTCAAATTTTTATGACTGATAAGGGGAAAGTTAGACAACATAATGAGGATAGTGGAGCAATTATTAGAAATAAAAGCGGTCAACGCCTTGCCATCGTAGCAGATGGCATGGGCGGACACCGTGCAGGTGATGTTGCAAGCTCTCTCACTGTTGAAAAATTGACAGAGCTTTGGGCAATGGTAGAAGAAATTCAAACTGCAGATGAAGCAGAAAACTGGTTGAAATCCAATATATTAAAGGTCAATCAATATGTTTTCGACTATGCTTCGACCCATCCAGAATGTGAAGGCATGGGGACAACCATTATTGGTGTCATCAGTACAGAGAATTTTTCGACGATTGCACATGTGGGAGACAGCAGATGCTATCTATATAATGAAGATGGCTTTAAGCAAATAACAGAAGATCATTCCTTAGTAAATGAATTAGTTCGTATGGGCCAAATTTCCAAAGAGGATGCTGAACATCATCCGCGAAAAAATGTCGTATTACGAGCACTAGGAACAGATGCCCAGTTAGATATTGATGTGATGACGATTATATTTGAAGAAGGGGACATTATTTTTATTTGTTCCGATGGATTATCAAATAAAGTAACAGATCAACAAATGAAAGAAGTCCTTGAAAAAGAGTATTCGCTTGAAGAAAAAGCTTCTACTTTAATTGAAACAGCTAATATAAATGGTGGGGAAGATAATATCACTGTCATTATATTAGAGCATCAGGATGATCATCAAGCAGGTGACAAGCAATGATGATTGGGAAAAGAATAAGTGGTCGCTATAAGGTATTAGATATGATTGGCGGAGGTGGAATGGCAAACGTCTATCTTGCGCATGATATGATTCTTGATCGAGATGTAGCAGTCAAAATGCTAAGACTTGATTATGTCAATGATGAAGAATTCATTAAACGATTTCACCGGGAAGCACAATCAGCAACAAGCTTAGCTCATCCAAATATCGTTAGTATTTATGATGTTGGGGAAGAAGGAGACATCTATTATATTGTAATGGAGTATGTGGAAGGCGATACATTAAAACAATATATACATAAAAATTCACCGCTTTCTGTAAAGACAGTTATCGCAATTATGCAACAAATTACATCGGCAATCGCACATGCCCATCAGAACCATATTATTCATCGGGATATTAAACCTCATAATATTTTAATAGATAAAGATGAGAATGTAAAAGTAACCGATTTTGGAATTGCCATGGCATTAAGTGCAACAAGTATTACCCAAACAAATTCTGTGCTAGGTTCTGTTCATTATTTATCACCAGAGCAGGCGCGTGGCGGGATGGCGAATAAAAAGTCTGATATCTATTCCCTTGGGATTGTGATGTTTGAATTATTAACAGGAAGACTTCCTTTTTCAGGAGAATCTGCGGTTTCGATTGCCTTAAAGCATTTGCAGTCTGAAACACCTAGTGTTAGAAGATGGAATGAAGGAATTCCACAAAGTGTAGAAAATATCGTGCTAAAAGCTACCGCAAAGGATCCTTTTTATCGATATAATAGTACAGAAGAAATGTCTGATGATTTGCGCACTGCACTTGATCTGGAAAGAATGGATGAACCTAAGTTTGCGATTCCAATTGATGATGAAGCAACAAAAGCAATCCCTGTCATTACCAATGATGGTTTGTATAAAAATTTTGATGAAACGATTGTTCATAAATATGATAAAGAAGAACCTGGGAAGCAGCAAGTAGAAGAAAAGCCGAAGAAGCCAGAAAAGAAAGGGAAAAAAGCCAAGAAAAAAGGTAAGAAAATAGCTGCAATTATTGTTTCGACATTTATTGTATTAGTATTACTAATGGGTTTAGTGATATTTGTCTTGCCAGACTTGCTTGAACCAGAAGATATTGAAGTTCCAGATGTAACTAATCTAGAAGTAGATGAAGCAAAGACAGAGCTCGAACAAAAAGGGTTTGTCGTGTCTGACACCATCACCTTAAATAGTGAGGATATCGAAAAAGGACATGTCATTAAAACAAGTCCAAGTGCTGGTAGTGCCCGGAGAGAAGGGACAGAAATTACCGTTTACGAAAGCTTAGGAAAAGAGACAGTGGTCTTAAGTGATTATGTCGGTAGAAATTATGAAGATGTTGTTAAACTATTAGAAGGGTTTAAAGATGTCGATAGTGTAGAAGAATTTGATGAGAACGAACCATCAGGAACAATCTTAGCTCAAAGTATTGAACCAAATGAGGAAGTAGTTCCAGGGGAGACATCCATCGAGTTTACTATCAGTAAAGGTGCAGAGCTAATTAGCATAAAAGATTTAACAGATTATACGAAAAAAGAAGTAAATGATTACGTTGACGATGTTGGATTAAAGGTAACGTTTACTGAAGAATATAGTGATTCAGTAGAAAAAGGATTGGTCATTTCACAATCACCAGAGCCTAGAACGAACTTGAAAAAAGGGGCGGAAATTTCCGTTGTCTTGTCTAAAGGAAAGAAAGAAGTACAGCCGAAAGAAGTAATGAAAGAAATTTCGATCCCTTATGAACCAACTGAAATGACACCTGATGGAAAGCCAGTTGAACAAACAGTAAGAATTTATATAGGTGATTTTAATAATAGCATGACAGAACCTGCTGAAACGTTTACGATCACTGAAAATACGAAAAAAACAATCTATCTTCAGATTCCAGAAGGGCAAAAAGGGTACTATCGTGTGCAAATTGATAGTGTTGTTATCCTTGATGAAGAAGTTCCTTACCCAGACTAATGGATAAGTTGAGCTTGGTTTGAAATGTTGGTAAAAGGGAATGCTTCTTTTTAGACATATATAAAAATGGTTTAAGAGGCTAAAAGTAGTAAGGAGCGTTATATGTATGCCTAAAGGCAAAATCATTAAAGCATTAAGTGGATTTTATTATGTATTAAGTGAAGGGCAAATAATACAATGCCGAGGAAGAGGCGTTTTCCGAAAAAATAAGGTGACCCCTTTAGTAGGGGACGAAGTAGTTTTTCAGGCGGAGAACGAGACAGATGGTTATATATTAGAAGTGAAAGATAGAAAAAATGAACTGGTAAGACCGCCAATTGCAAATGTAGATCAGGCGATTCTTGTATTCTCAAGCGTAGAGCCTGAGTTTAGCACAGTATTATTAGATCGTTTTCTTGTGCTAATCGAATACAACAGAATTGATCCGCTAATCTGTGTAACGAAAATGGATTTAGCAAGCAGCGATGAAGTAGCAAAAATGAAGGAATTTGCAGCACAATACGAAGCTGTTGGATATCCTGTCATTTTAACCTCTTCTGAAACCGAAGCAGGGATAGAACAGCTATTGCCCTATTTAAAAGATAAAATATCCGTGTTTGCCGGACAATCAGGTGTAGGAAAGTCTTCCTTATTAAATGTAATTAGACCAGATTTAGACTTAAAGACAAATGAAATCTCTTCAAGTTTAGGTAGAGGAAAGCATACAACAAGACATGTAGAGCTTATTTCCATTGGTGATGGACTTATCGCAGATACACCAGGCTTTAGCTCACTTGAATTTCTTGAAATAGAAGCAGAAGACTTAAATTATTGTTTTCCTGAAATAGAAAAAGTAAGCGAAGACTGTAAATTTAGAGGCTGCCTCCATCTTTCAGAACCTAAATGCGCTGTCAAAGAAGCTGTGGAAAACAACGAAATTCCAGCATATCGTTATGAGCATTATAAAGATTTCCTTCAAGAAATTAAAGATAGAAAACCTAGATACTAGGGTAACTGGACTTTCTATGTCCATGATAAAGCAGATTCTTTCTATAGCTATTTGTAGGAATTGTTTGATTGGCAGTTTGGCCATACAAGCAAAGTAAACAAAGGGTTATATAAAAGAGTCTGCATTTTTGTATAGAAATAGATAGAAAGAAAAATAAAGGAGGAGAACAATGATTGTCCATATTATGGCCGGTGGTCCTAAGCAGTATATTCCTGATTTAGAAAAATTCCCGAAAGATGTTTGTTGGATTGGAGTCGATAGAGGCGTTATGTATTTGATGGAAAAATCTATCCCCATATATGCCGCTTTCGGTGATTTTGATTCTATTTCACAAGAAGAGTTACACAAGATGGAAGAAAAAACAGGGATTATTAAACGCTTCAAACCAGAAAAAGATGAAACAGATATGGAGCTTGCACTTCTATGGGCGATTAAAGAAGGAGCAACTGTTATTAGACTATTCGGTTCAACGGGTGGGAGACTTGATCATACAATAGCTAATCTCCAGCTATTACTTAGAGGTGCTATCGACAATCAAAATATAAAAGTGGAGATAATCGATAAACAAAATAGTGTAGCGGTTGTCCAAGCGGGCGCCTATACTATTGACAGAATGAGTGAGTATAAGTATATTTCATTTTTCCCTTATAGCACAAAGATTGTAGGTCTAACTTTAGAAGGTTTTAAATACCCTTTAGTAAGGAGAAACCTTCCTGCTAGCAGCACATTATGTATAAGTAATGAACTAATTCGAGAAACTGGTACTTTTTCCTTTGATGAAGGCATATTAATGGTAATAAGAAGTTGTGATTAAAATTTGACTAATCATGGTACCAATTTGTTTTATCTGAATAGGATATGTAAGTGCTAGGGATGTTTATTGATTAAGGAGGGACAGTATTCATGAGATTTTATACCATTAAATTGCCGAAATTTTTAGGGGGACTTGTCCGAGCAATGTTAGGAACCTTTAAGAAGGACTAACAAAAAATTCTGCGGATTTTTTTGTAAAGACAACCTTTCGTGAATAGGGCGGAGAATATCGAAAACTTACTGTACTTATATGGTTTAGCTTTTAGAGTTGGTTAGAGTTAGAAAGACAAAATAAAAAAGGACATGTGACATGTCCTTTTTTATTGCGATCTGATTAAACGCGTTCTACTTTACCAGATCTTAATGCTCTAGCAGATACCCAAACACGTTTAGGCTTACCGTCTACTAAAATACGAACCTTTTGAAGGTTAGCTCCCCAAGTACGTTTGTTAGCGTTCATAGCATGGGAACGAGCATTACCTGTAGTTGTTTTTCTTCCAGTGATAACACATTTACGTGGCATGTATATTTCCCTCCTTATTACAGAAACTCATTAAAATGAGTTTGAAAAGTCATAGATAGCAATTTACTTATAGTCTGCTAAATAATCCTCGTTACAGATACCTTAATAATTTATCATACAACTTAAATGAATGCAATAGTTGGATTAAAAGCTTTCAAGAAAATTTCCTTGACATCAAAACTAAGTTGTTTATTCCAAGTCTTTATGGGAATAGTAAAATTAGTAACTTTTTTCTGAATTTATGCCAATGCTTTAATAGAAGTATTGTTTTGTTATATAATATTAATAAGCTTTTTAACTATAGCTTTCAAAAAAGTAGTGGTTATAGTAAAATGTCAGTAGTCAAGGAGCAATTCCAAAGGGGGAAAACTCATGTCCATTGAACTAAAAACGAATTTCGGACAGATTGATATATCTACAGAAGTGATCGCTACAATCGCAGGTGGGGCAGCAATAGACTGCTATGGTATTGTTGGAATGGCGTCAAAGAGTCAAATTAAAGACGGTCTAACAGATATTTTGCGAAAAGAAAACTTTACACGTGGTGTAATCGTTCGAAAAGTGGAAGAAGAAGTACATATTGATATGTATATCATTGTAAGTTACGGAACGAAAATCTCCGAGGTTGCGCACAATGTTCAATCAAAAGTAAAATACACACTCAATAAGACAGTTGGACTTGCCGTTGACTCGGTTAATATTTACGTTCAGGGAGTTCGTGTGACGAACCCGTAGTAGAGGAGGAAACACAGTGTCAATTACAGTTTTAGAAGGAAAGCGTTTTGCCGAAATGGTAATCCAAGGTGCAAACCATTTATCCTCTAATGCTAAATATGTAGATGCGTTAAATGTTTTTCCAGTGCCAGATGGAGATACAGGGACGAATATGAATTTATCGATGACTTCTGGTGCGAAGGAAGTTCAAAAGAATATTCAATCACATATCGGTAAAGTTGGAACCTCATTATCAAGAGGTTTATTAATGGGAGCTAGAGGAAATTCAGGAGTTATTCTTTCTCAATTATTTCGTGGATTTTCCAAACATATTGAGCAAAAGGAATCGATAACTGGTCAAGAATTTGCAGATGCTTTACAATTTGGTGTGGAAACAGCATATAAGGCAGTAATGAAGCCTGTAGAAGGAACCATTCTAACAGTTGCGAAAGATGCTGCGAAGAAAGCGGTTCAATCTGCAGAAACGAATGATGATATTATTGCTATCGTCGAAGATACAGTGAAAGAAGCAAAAGCATCTTTAAATAGAACACCTGACCTATTACCTGTTTTAAAAGAAGTAGGTGTAGTAGACAGTGGTGGGCAAGGATTAGTATTTGTCTATGAAGGCTTCTTAGCTGAGTTAAAAGGTGAAAAACTTCCTGATGCTGTACAAAATGTTGTTTCAATGAACGAATTGGTAAATGCAGAGCATCATAAAAATGTTCACAGCTATATCAATACAGAGGATATTGAATTTGGCTATTGTACGGAATTTATGGTTCGTTTAGAACAGGAAAAACTAGGAAACAAACCTTTTTCAGAAGAAGATTTTAGACAAGCATTAAGCAAATATGGAGATTCTTTATTAGTTATCGCAGATGATGAGATTGTTAAAATTCACATACATTCTAATCAGCCTGGTGAAGTATTAACATTTGGTCAAAAATACGGTAACTTAGTAAAAATGAAAATTGAAAACATGCGCGAACAGCATAGTAGTTTAGTGGATGGGTCTGAAGGAGTAGAAGAACCAACAGCACCTTCTGCAGAAGAACAAAAAGAGTATGGAATTGTAACAGTTTCAATGGGAAGCGGAATCGCAGATCTTTTCAGAAGCATTGGCGCTCACTATGTAATTGAGGGCGGCCAAACGATGAATCCAAGTACGGAAGATATTGTCAATGCTGTAAACCATATAAATGCGAAAAAGGTCTTTATTTTACCAAATAATAAAAATATTATTATGGCAGCAGAACAAGCAGCGGAAGTATTGGAACAAGATGTTGTGGTCATTTCTTCTAAAACCGTCCCTCAAGGAATGTCAGCATTGCTTGCTTTCAATCCTTCTAGCGATTTAGAAACAAATGAGAAGAATATGAAAGCGGCGCTTGAGCATGTGAAGACAGGTCAAATTACGTATGCGGTAAGAGATACAAGCATTGACGGTCTGGAAATCGAAACAGGCGACTTTATGGGATTAGCAGAAGGAAAAATCGTTGTGAAAAGCAAGGATAAAACAGAATCTGCAATGGAACTCTTAAAGTCCATGATTGATGACGAATCAGAAATTGTAACGGTAATTAAGGGAGAAGAAGCGACGCAAGAAGAGGTTGAAACGCTTGTATCCTTTATCGAAGAAAATTATGAAGATGTGGAAGTAGAAGTTCATGACGGAAAACAGCCACTATATTCCTTCATCTTTTCAATCGAATAATCATTAGCTAAAAAAGGGTGTGCCTTAGGAGAGGTATGCCCTTTTTTGTTTATTTTTGGAGGTAGAATGGTCGGGATGGATTGGTAATTTTGTTTGAAGAAGAGCGCTTGAGAAGGTATCTGTTACTTTGAAGGGGAGTAGTTGAACGAAAAGGTAACAGAGAATCGGTCTCAGAGCTCAAGCAGTGCAGAAAAAGCACCTTAAGATAACAGAGAGGCGGTCTCTAAGCCCGAGCAAGGAAGAAAAAGCCTCTTAAAGTAACAGAGAAATTCCTCCCTATAATCCCCAAAGCAAACAAATCCCAGCTATATTAACTTTTCATATCAATCAATATATATAAAGCCTTTACCGTCCCATTCATCAAAATAAAGAGAACGATAAGAATTAGAACCATATATTAATATAGTATGATATTATATAGTGTAATGAATTGAAACAGCATATTACTGAAAATGATTTTAGGGCATTTAAGGGGAGATAAAATCCATGAAATATAAAAGTGTTTTTGATATCATTGGTCCGGTCATGATTGGTCCGTCCAGTTCTCATACAGCTGGCGCAGCAAGGATTGGAAGAGTGGCGCGAAATCTTTTTGAAAGAGAACCGAAATGGGTAAATATTCATTTATACGGTTCATTTGCTGAAACGTATAAAGGGCATGGTACAGATGTAGCTATCATTGGCGGAATTCTTGATTTTGATACATTTGATGAACGCATTAAAGAATCATTAGAAATTGCAGAACAGCATGGAATACAGGTAGCATTTCATATAGAAGAAGCCATCCCAGAGCATCCGAATACAGCTAAAATTCATCTAGGAGACGAACATGGAGAAATGGAGCTAGTTGGCATTTCGATTGGCGGTGGAAAAATTGAAATTACGGAGCTTAATGGTTTTCAGTTAAAGCTTTCTGGGCATCATCCTGCGATATTGGTTGTCCATAATGATCGCTTCGGAGCAATTGCAAAGGTTGCAAATGTATTGGCTAAATATGAAATAAATATTGGTCATATGGAGGTTAGCCGTAAAGAAAAAGGGAAATTGGCTTTGATGACAATTGAAGTCGACCAAAATATAGAAGAATCGATATTAAGAGAACTTGAACAATTGGATTCGATTGAAAAAGTCACAACGATTGTGGAATAAAGAGGGAGGGGTAAATATGTTTCGTAACGTAGCAGAATTGGTAGAGATAGCAACAACTAGAAATTTACCGATTTCCGAAATGATGATAGAACAAGAAATGAAAGTAACTGGAAAAACAAGAGAAGAAATTGTATCCCAGATGGAAACAAATCTTCAGGTTATGGAGCAAGCGGTCGAAAGAGGATTAAATGGAGTGGTTTCTCATTCAGGATTAACTGGTGGAGATGCTGTGTTGCTCCAAAACTATATTAAAAAAGGCCAATTTCTGTCTGGAGAAATTATTTTAGACGCAGTAAGTAAAGCTGTTGCAACAAATGAAGTAAATGCTGCCATGGGAATGATTTGTGCAACTCCAACAGCTGGTTCTGCAGGTGTTGTGCCTGGGACATTATTTGCCGTGCAAAATAAGCTGAATCCAACAAGAGAGCAGATGATTTCATTTCTTTTTACTTCTGGAGCTTTTGGATTTGTAGTAGCAAATAACGCATCCATTTCTGGTGCAGCAGGCGGATGTCAGGCAGAAGTTGGTTCTGCTGCTGGAATGGCTGCTGCCGCAATTGTAGAAATGGCGGGGGGAACCCCAGAACAATCAGCACATGCGATGGCTATTACGTTAAAGAATATGCTTGGTTTAGTTTGTGATCCAGTGGCTGGTTTAGTGGAAGTTCCTTGTGTAAAGCGAAATGCAATGGGTGCCGCGAATGCGATGATTGCAGCGGATATGGCGCTTGCAGGTATTAAAAGCCGCATTCCTTGTGATGAAGTAATTGATAGTATGTACCGAATTGGTCAGGCAATGCCGACAGCACTGAAAGAAACAGCACGGGGAGGGTTGGCAGCAACACCAACTGGTCGCAGACTGGAAGCTGAAATCTTTGGTAGCACAGCTGCCGCTAACAAGTGAATGAGTCTTTACAGCAATCCGTTGAACAGATAAAGGGCGTCGGACCTGGAACAAAAAAACAATTAGAAGAAATGAATATTCATACAATTAATGATTTGCTAGAATATTTTCCTTATCGCTATGAGGATTATCGTCTGAAAAACCTCGAAGAAATCAAGCATGAAGAAAAAGTGACGGTGGAAGGGAAGGTTCATAGTGAACCGTCCCTTATTTTTTATGGAAGAAAGAAATCGAGATTAACGATAAAACTATTGGTAGAACATTATTTAATTACGGTCGTATTCTTTAATCAACCCTATTTGAAAAGCAAATTAGCTGTCCAAGAATTGATTACCGTAACAGGAAAATGGGATCAGCATCGCCAAACAATAACGGCAAATCATTTGCAAATTGGCAGTAACCAAAAAGGGCATTTATTTGAACCAGTTTATGCGGTTAAGGGGAATATGACCGTCAAAAATTTACGGAAATATATTTCGTCTGCCTTAAGTCAATATGCCCATCTAATCGAAGAAAACTTTCCCGCTTCGATGCTAACAAAATATCGGCTTCTTCCAAGGAAGGAAGCATTGCAAATTATCCATTTTCCTGAAAAAAGGGAAGACCTAACCCAAGCAAGAAGAAGGTTTGTATACGAGGAATTTCTCTTATTCCAATTAAAAATGAGTGCATTAAGAAAATACGAAAGAGAGCATTCAGGCGGAAAAAGTCAGCGTTATTCTCTTGAGAAACTAACAACGTTTATAGAAGCTCTTCCTTTCCCGTTAACAAATGCTCAAAAAAGAGTCGTAAACGAAATTTTAACAGATATGAAAGCAGAGGTGCGAATGAACCGCCTCTTGCAAGGAGATGTAGGATCGGGAAAAACAATTGTTGCTGCCATCGTTTTATATGCATCTATTCTTTCTGGTCATCAGGGTGCATTAATGGCGCCGACGGAAATTCTTGCAGAGCAGCATGCAGATTCTCTACATCAAATCTTTTCTGCTTTCGGGGTAACATGCGGATTGTTAACAAGCTCTGTTAAAGGAAAAAAGAGAAAAGAGTTGCTTTCCCAATTAAAAGAGGGAAAGATCGATATTTTAATAGGTACACATGCACTAATTCAAGATGATGTTGAATTTCAATCATTAGGGCTAGTTATCACAGATGAGCAGCACCGTTTTGGCGTGGAGCAAAGAAGAATACTCCGAGAAAAGGGCGAAAATCCAGACGTTCTGTTTATGACAGCAACCCCCATTCCAAGAACTCTTGCCATTACTGTATTTGGAGAAATGGATGTCAGTATTATTGATGAAATGCCTGCAGGGCGCAAAAATATTGAAACATATTGGGTAAAGCATGATATGTTAACAAGAATTTTGCAGTTTATGGAGAAAGAGCTTCAGCAAGGAAGACAAGCCTATGTAATTTGTCCATTAATCGAGGAATCGGAGAAACTAGATGTCCAGAATGCCATAGATGTTCATGCAATGCTATCCACATTTTTCCACGGAAGATATAAGGTTGGATTGATGCACGGAAAGCTCCATGCAGATGAAAAGGATCAAATGATGAAACAGTTTAGTCAAAATGATATTCAAGTTCTTGTAAGTACAACGGTTGTTGAGGTTGGTGTTAACGTTCCAAATGCGACGTTTATGCTCGTGTATGATGCAGAACGGTTCGGATTATCGCAATTGCATCAGCTTAGAGGGAGAGTTGGAAGAGGAGATGCACAGTCCTATTGTGTCCTAATTGCAGATCCGAAAACAGATGTTGGAAAAGAACGAATGAAAATCATGACCGAAACAGGCGACGGTTTCGTGTTAAGTGAGAAGGACTTAGAATTAAGAGGACCAGGCGATTTCTTTGGGAAAAAACAAAGCGGACTGCCAGAATTTAAAATGGGAGATATGGTGCACGATTATCGCATCCTAGAAACAGCTAGAAATGACGCAACCATCTTAATTGAATCTGTTGCATTTTGGCAAAATGACGACTATAAAGCACTAAGAGATACTTTGAAAGAAACAGGTGTCTTAAACGGCGGAAAATTAGATTAGCAGAACAATATTTCCCAGTAAATAACTAGCAATTTGATTGGGAGTCTTACAAATTCTAATTCAAACTCTCAGTAGGCTTAAGTGGAAATCAACGGGCATACTTTGGGATTATGAGAGAGTGGCATTTCCAAAATCTCCACTAGCAATTTGGCACCAAAACTTCGGCTTGCATTCCAACTTCATAAATTATATACTACTATTAGTACCTAGTCTTAATAGTGCGGTGGTGTTAATAAATGAAGAGAAACAAGCGAGAACGGCAACAGCTGTTAGTGGAGACAATTAAAGAAACACCTTTTATTACAGACGAGGAATTAGCGGAAAAATTCTCTGTTAGTGTACAGACGATAAGATTAGATCGGTTAGAATTATCCATTCCAGAGCTTAGAGAGCGAATTAAAAATGTGGCAAAAAAATCACTTGAAGATGAAGTGAAAGCATTGCCGATTGAAGAAGTAATTGGCGAAATAATCGATATGGAATTAGATCATTCAGCTATATCTATCTTTGAGGTACAACAAGAACATGTCTTTACAAGGAATGGAATAGCAAGGGGACATCATCTCTTTGCACAAGCTAATTCTCTTGCTGTTGCTGTAATAAACGATGAACTTGCACTTACAGCTAAAGCCAATATTCATTTTACAAGATCAGTAAATTTAGGTGAACGAATTATTGCAAAAGCAAAAGTAAGTCATATAGATAGTATAACGGGAAGAACAACGGTAGAAGTTAATAGTTACGTGAACACGGAGCTAGTTTTTAAAGGTGAATTTGATATGTACCGTGCCAAAAAATAAAGGAGCAATCGTTATGATGAAAATTGCAATCGATGCAATGGGCGGAGACAATGCCCCAAAAGAAATAGTAATTGGTGCTCAAAAAGCAATTGAAGCTTTTTCAGATTTAGAAATACTTCTTGTTGGAGATGAAAAGCAAATTCAATCTTTTCTTACCAATAAAGAAAGAATCCATATTTTACATACAGAAGAGCAAATTTTAGCAACAGACGAACCAGTAAGAGCAGTACGCAGAAAAAAAACAGCGAGTATGGTTCTTGGTGCAACAGAAGTAAAGGAAAATAGAGCAGACGCATTTATCTCTGCAGGTAATACAGGTGCGCTAATGGCAACTGGATTATTTGTAGTCGGTAGAATGGAAGGCATAGATCGACCAGCACTTGCTCCAACTTTACCGACTATTGGTGGAGAAGGATTTCTTTTATTAGATGTTGGTGCAAATGTAGACGCCAAACCAGAAAACTTAGTTCAGTATGCAATGATGGGAAGCATCTATTCAGAAAAGGTTAGAGGAATTTCAAAACCAAGAGTTGGCTTATTGAATATTGGTACAGAAGAAAAAAAGGGCAATGAATTAACAAAGAAAACCTTTGACCTTCTCCAAAATACTAATATCCATTTCATCGGAAATATGGAAGCACGTGATTTGCTTGATGGAGTATGTGATGTTGCTGTTACAGACGGATTTACAGGAAATATGATTTTAAAAACAGTAGAAGGTACAGCGATGTCGATGTTTAAAATGATTAAGACAGAGTTAATGAGCAGTTTTACTTCAAAAATGGCTGCAGCTGTATTAAAGCCAAATTTAAAACAAATAAAAAATAAATTGGATTATTCGGAGTATGGGGGAGCTGCTTTATTTGGCTTAAATGCTCCAGTAATCAAAGCACATGGTTCATCTGACAGCCAAGCAATCTTCAGTGCAATCAGACAAACAAGAGAGTTTGTGCAATCTGGTGTAGTAGATCAAATCAAGGATGCAATGGAGCATGAAGCGTAAATTATATAGAAGCAACGTAAACACAGGTCTCGAATAGGAAGAAGAAGGAGAGTAGAAATAAATGGCTAAAATTGCTTTTGTTTTTCCAGGACAAGGCTCCCAAGGAGTGGGAATGGGAAAAGATTTATTTGAACAATTTGAACCGGCAGCAAATTTATTTAAAGTAGCTAATCAAAAATTAAACGTTGATTTATCGCAATTAATTTTTGAAGGACCAAAGGAAGAGCTTACGCTAACGCATAATACACAGCCAGCATTGCTTACAACGAGTATGGCAATATATGAGCATTTCAAACAGTTTCATATAGAAGCTGATTATGTAGCAGGACATAGCTTAGGTGAATATTCTGCGTTAGTGGCAGCAGGGGTGCTGTCTTTTGAAGATGCGGTATATGCAGTTCGTAAGCGCGGCGAATATATGCAAGAAGCAGTTCCAGCAGGTGAAGGTGCGATGGCAGCAGTGCTTGGCTTAGACAGAGAGCAATTGACTGTTGTGACAAGAAAAGTTTCTGATGCTGGTGATTCTGTACAGCTAGCAAACCTTAACTGTCCTGGTCAAATTGTAATCTCAGGTTCCACAAAAGGGGTTGAATTAGCCGGAGAAAAAGCAAAGGAAGCAGGAGCAAAGCGTGCAATTCCACTAGAAGTAAGTGGTCCTTTCCATTCAGCCTTAATGAAGCCAGCAGCGGAAAAATTTGCTGCGGTATTGGATGAATTAACATTAAAAGATGCGGAAATTCCTGTTATCGCCAATGTAACGGCAGAGCCAATTCATGATCAGGAAGAAATAAAAACAAAGCTTGTAGAACAATTGTATTCTTCTGTATTATGGGAGGATTCTGTTCGTAAAATGCTTGATTTAGGAGTAGATACTTTTATTGAAATCGGTCCTGGTAAAGTCCTTTCAGGTTTAATTAAAAAGATTGATCGCAAAGCGAAAGTATATGCTGTTAATGATATCGAAACAAGTAAGAAGGTTGCAGAAGAACTAAAGGGGGATATGTAAGTGAAATTAGCTGGTAAAGTTGCTGTTGTCACTGGAGCATCTCGAGGAATTGGGAGATCCATTGCGATTGAGTTAGCGAAGCAAGGTGCAGACATTGTTGTTAACTATGCAGGAAGTGTCGATCGTGCCAATGAAGTCGTTAAGGAAATTGAAGCTCTAGGCAGAAAAGCAATTAGTATTCAATGTGATGTATCCGATGGCGATTCTGTGAATGCGATGATGAAAGAGGCTTTAGAAGCGTTTGGCAGCATTGATATTTTAGTCAATAATGCGGGGATTACAAGGGATAATTTATTAATGCGTATGAAAGATTCTGAATGGGATGATGTTATTAATACAAATCTTAAAGGTGTTTTCCTTTGTACAAAAGCCGTAACAAGACCAATGATGAAGCAAAGAAAAGGAAGAATTATTAACATTACTTCCATTGTTGGGGTAACAGGGAATCCTGGACAAGCCAATTATGTTGCAGCTAAAGCAGGTGTTATTGGATTTACAAAAACGACTGCCAAAGAGCTTGCACAACGAAATATTACCGTTAATGCAGTTGCACCTGGATTTATAACGACAGATATGACGGATAAGCTAACAGAAGAAGTGAAAAATAGCATGCTTACCCAAATTCCACTCGGTCAATTTGGTCGACCTGAAGATATTGCGAATGCAGTTGTGTTTTTAGCCTCTGAAGACAGCAGCTATATCACTGGCCAAACATTGCATATTGATGGTGGCATGTATATGTAATTTTTCCTTTACTATGGGAAAAACTAGTCGTAAATAATAGGAGAACGCTAGCAGATAAAAGGAACAGCGAAAGTTAAAAAAGTTCTCATTTATTATTTCGTTAAAATACTCTATAATGCATTTGAGGGGAGGTGAAATAAATGGCAGATGTATTAGAGCGTGTAACAAAAATCGTTGTAGATCGTCTTGGCGTAGAAGAATCTGAGGTAACTCTAGAAGCTTCTTTCAAAGATGATTTAGGCGCTGATTCTCTTGATGTAGTTGAACTTGTTATGGAATTAGAAGATGAGTTCGATATGGAAATTTCTGACGACGATGCTGAAAAGATTTCTACAGTTGGTGATGCTGTGAATTACATAAGTAATCGCTAGTCAATGTTTAAAAGCTCCGCTAACCACGGGGCTTTTAATTTTGTATAGTAGATTATCAGCAAAAAACAACTATTGTAGGTTTTTTTACCCCTAAGAATAGATGACAATCTCCGTTTGTTTGATGTATACTAATAACTAAATGCCTATAATATAAAGGTATGTTCAAGTTAAATGGAACGGACTAGTTTTTAGCTGTTCAAACGTATTTTAATAAGCGGATAAAATGGATAAAATAGTTTTTCTTATGTGAAGCGGGGTTATTTCCCTAGTGGTAGCCCGATTTCTGTCATAGAAAAGGCTTGGAGAGAAAAAACTTTCCAAGTTTCTTTGCGTTTTTTATCTTTTTTACTTAAACTTGAAATGAATTGTAAACTTAGTGCTAAGGTGGAGGCAAAATGCGAGGCAATCGAAAAGACAAAAGAACCGTTCGACCAAATGAAAAAAAAATGAAGGAACTACAAGATAAAATAGGGATTCATTTTACTGACGAAAAACTATTGAAGCAGGCTTTTACCCATTCATCATATGTGAATGAGCATCGAAGAAAACCACATGAAGACAATGAAAGATTAGAATTTCTTGGTGATGCCGTGTTAGAATTGACGGTTTCTAAATTTCTCTTTAAGAAATTCCCAATGATGAGTGAAGGGGAACTAACCAAATTGCGTGCAGCAATTGTTTGTGAACCATCGCTAGTTTCATTTGCTAATGAACTTTCCTTTGGCAACTATGTGCTATTAGGTAAGGGCGAGGAAATGACTGGGGGAAGAACGAGACCAGCGTTACTTGCTGATGTATTTGAAGCGTTTGTTGGTGCTCTTTATTTAGATCAAGGATTAGATTCAGTGGTAGTATTTTTAGAAGAAGTAATTTTTCCGAAAATTAATAACGGTGCTTTTTCTCATGTGATGGATTTTAAAAGTCAACTGCAAGAATATGTTCAAAGAGATGCTGTTGGTACAATCGAGTATAAGATACTTCTTGAAAAGGGACCAGCTCATAATAGGGAGTTTATTTCCCAAGTGTTTTTAAATAATCGTGAGCTTGGTACTGGTATGGGACGCTCGAAGAAAGAAGCGGAGCAGCAGGCAGCGCAAAAATCATTATTGATGTTAAAGGCGGAAAGTGAAAAATAAAGTGTTTGATATTACGCATAGACGATTAATGCAACTAGAGAAACAAGAAGGAATCGGGGTGAGGGTATGTTCTTAAAACGGTTGGATATTATCGGATTTAAGTCATTTGCAGATCGAATTTCAGTCGATTTTGTGCCTGGTGTAACGGCAGTGGTTGGCCCCAACGGAAGTGGGAAAAGTAATATTACCGATGCAATTCGCTGGGTTCTTGGCGAGCAGTCAGCTAAATCCTTGCGTGGAAGTAAGATGGAGGATGTTATTTTTTCAGGGAGTGACTCACGAAAAGCAGTTAACTTTGCGGAAGTAACATTAACGTTAGAGAATGAGGATCATTTTCTTCCATTGGATTATCATGAAGTAAGTGTAACAAGACGTGTTTATCGTTCAGGAGAAAGTGACTTTTTAATTAATAAACAATCATGTCGCTTAAAAGATATTGTTGATTTATTTATGGATTCTGGACTGGGAAGAGAGGCTTTTTCTATCATTAGTCAAGGGAAAGTCGAGGAAATTTTAAATAGTAAGGCAGAGGATCGCAGGTCTATATTTGAAGAAGCCGCAGGTGTATTAAAATACAAAACACGTAAGAAAAAAGCAGAAGGGAAGCTTGTTGAAACACAAGATAACCTTAATCGTGTAAATGATATATTACACGAATTAGAGAGTCAGGTGGAGCCATTAAAAATTCAAAGCTCCATGGCAAAAGAATATTTGCATCATCGAGAAAATCTTGAATCAATTGAGGTAGCCTTAATGGTTCATGATATTGAAGAGGCACATGAGCGATTTGAAGCAATCTCCAAGCAGCTAGAGGCCTATAAACAAGAAGAGTTAAAGTTATCCTCTTTGCTCCAAAGTAAAGAAGCAAAAATGGAGGAAGGGAAAAACGAGGTAGCAGCTCTTGATGAATCGATTGATGATCTACAGCAAGTACTTCTTTTAGTCAGTGAGGAACTAGAGAAGCTTGAAGGTAGAAAAGAAGTATTAAAAGAAAGAAAAAAGAATGCTACACAAAATCGCGATCAGCTTGAAAAAAGTAAAGTGGAGTTACAGGAAAGAGTAGCAGCACTCGTTTCGCAAAAAGAAACTCAACAAAAGCTTGTTTATGAATTACAAGCAGAATCAAAGGAAATTGAAGACACATTAAAGGTTAACGAGAAAAATCTGGCCCTTTTTAACGAGAATTTAGAAGAGAAAATTGAAATGTTAAAAAGTGACTATATAGACATAGTAAGCAATCAAGCAGCATCTAAAAATGAACTAAATTCGGTTAACCAGCAATTAGAGAATCAGGAAAAGAGAACATCTCAGCTTGATGAGGAAAATGTTAATTATACAAATGAGCGTGTCCGTATTCAGGAAAAAAAGACAAGTATTTCAGCAAAGCTTAAGGAGCTTTCTGACGAACTAGAGAGATGGTCGACAGCTTGGAAAGAAAAACAAAGTCATTTTGCGGGAATAGAGGCAAAAGTTCAACAAGTGGAAAAGTCTCTTTATCAATCCTACCAGTTTGCCCAGCAGGCAAAATCGAGAAAAGAAATGTTGGAGGAATTGGAAGACGATTATTCTGGATTTTTCCAAGGAGTTAAGGAAGTTCTTAAAGCAAGAGGCAAGTCTTTGCACGGCATTAGAGGAGCAGTTGCAGAATTAATGCAAGTGCCAAAGGAATATAGTGTGAGCTTGGAAATTGCTTTAGGTGGTTCGATGCAGCATATTGTTGTGGAAACAGAACAAAATGGTCGCGAGGCAATTGCGTATTTGAAGAAAAACGGTTATGGACGAGCTACTTTTTTACCAATGAATGTTATTAAAGGAAAATCCCTTTCCGATTCGCAACTAAGGCTAATTCAAGGTCATCCTGCGTTTATTGGCATTGCGGCAGATTTGATTAACTATGATAGTCAATATCGCGAAATTATGCGCAGTTTACTTGGAAATGTCGTTATAACCAAGGACTTAAAGGGTGCCAATGAAATGGCGAAAATCCTTCAGTATCGTTCCCGCTTTGTTACATTAGACGGAGAAATTGTTAATCCTGGTGGTTCCATGACAGGGGGAGCAATCAAGCAAAAGCAAGCATCTATCATCACCAGAAAAGGTGAATTGGAAGAGCTGAAGAAAAAGATTTTTGAAATGGACAAAACATCTCTTAAGCTTGAGGAACAGCTGAAAAAGGGAAAAGCGGCATTGCAAACAGAAGAATCAACCATGGAAGAAGCTCGATTAAAAGTCGAGGATCTTCGTTTCCAAATTCAAACATGGAAAGATGATTTAAAAGAAGTTGAATTTGAAGAAAGAGCCATGAATGATAAATTGTCGCTATATGATCGGAATAAGGCAGATTCTAATCAAGAGCAAGAGCTTCTTCTAAAAAGAAGAACGGATTTACAAAAAGAGCTTGAAGAACAGAATAAAAAACTTACTGAATTGGATAAAGAGATTGCCTTATTAACAGAGCAAAAGAATAAACAATCTGTTTCCAAAGAATCGGTAGTAAATGCAATTAGCGACCTAAGGATCCAGTCTGCGGCAAAAAAAGAAAAGCTTAGACATGAGAAAGAGAAGCTTGCGACCATTTTGCAAGAACATCAAGCAACGGAAGAAAAATGGAAGCTTGTCAGTGAAGATCTTCGCTTGCTTTCTTCTGAAATGAGCAATTCGCATTCTGGAGAAGCGACGCTAGAAGAAGCAGCAGAGCAAAAGCTGCATGAAAAGCAAGAAACTATCCAGCTAATCTCTTTGCGTAGAGAGGAAAGATTGCAAAAGCAAATGCGATTAGAAGAGCTGGAGCTTGAAACGAAGGAGCAGCGCAGACTTCACAGAGGTATCGTCCAGGCTTTAAAAGATGAAGAAGTAAAATTGAACCGTGTAGATGTAGAACTAGATACACGATTAACTAATTTACGTGAGGAATACTTATTAACGTATGAAGGAGCAAAGTTAGATTATCCTTTAACGTTAGAAGTAGAGGAAGCGCGTAAAAAGGTGAAGCTTATTAAATTAGCGATGGAAGAGCTCGGCACTGTCAATCTTGGTGCTATCGAGGAATATGAACGAATTTCGGAAAGATATGAGTTTCTTCTGGAGCAGAAAACAGATTTAGAAGAAGCGAAAGATACTCTTTATCAAGTAATTGATGAAATGGATGAAGAAATGAAAAATCGCTTTGAACAAACATTTGAAGGCATAAAAGAGCATTTTGAAACTGTCTTTCAAAGCTTATTTGGTGGAGGAAGTGCAGATTTAGTTTTAACAAATCCAGAAGATCTCTTAAACACAGGAGTAGAGATAGTTGCCCAGCCACCAGGGAAAAAGCTACAGAACTTAAGTCTGTTATCTGGTGGAGAAAGAGCGCTAACTGCTATTGCTTTATTATTCTCGATTCTGAAAGTGAGACCTGTTCCTTTTTGTATCTTGGATGAGGTCGAAGCAGCATTGGATGAAGCAAATGTATTTCGATTTAGTTCGTATTTAAAACGATATAGCCATGAAACCCAATTTATTGTCATTACCCATCGCAAAGGAACAATGGAAGAAGCCGATGTTCTTTATGGGGTAACGATGCAAGAATCTGGCGTATCAAAGCTAGTTTCGGTACGCTTAAGTGAAACGAATGAGTTAGTAGCTAATGCATAATCCTTTTGCAGACACTAATACTTCTAGTTAATAATTTTTAGTTTCCAAGGCCATTTCCTCCTACAGAATAGCTTAGTAATTGGCCTTGTGAAATTTAATCCTAAATCGTTAATAGAAAGAAAACTTACATAACCACGGGGCATATCAATAAACTTTATGAAAAAAAACCTAAATGAAAGAAGGGATAATAATTGAGTTTTTTTAAAAAGTTAAAAGAAAAAATGTCTCAGCAGACGAGTACAGTAACCGAGAAGTTTAAAGAAGGATTATCGAAAACAAGAAATAATTTTTCCGAAAAAGTCAATGATCTCGTTTCTCGTTATCGTAAAGTAGACGAAGATTTCTTTGAAGAGCTGGAAGAAATATTAATTGGCGCAGATGTTGGCTTTGAAACAGTTTTGGAGCTAATTGATGAATTAAAAAATGAAGTCAAGCGAAAAAACATCCAAGATCCAAAAGAAGTCCAGGATGTTATTTCAGAAAAGCTCGTTGCTATTTATCAGAACGGAGAAGAAGAATCTTCTACAATTAATATGCAAGCAGACGGCTTAACGGTGATTCTTTTTGTAGGTGTCAATGGAGTAGGAAAAACAACGACAATCGGTAAGCTTGCCCATAAGTTTAAAGAAGAAGGCAAAAAGGTTTTACTTGCTGCAGGAGATACTTTCCGCGCTGGAGCTATTGAACAATTAGAGGTGTGGGGAGATCGTGTCGGAGTGGACGTCATTAAGCATACTGAAGGCTCTGATCCAGCAGCAGTTATGTTCGATGCAGTACAGGCTGCAAAATCTCGTCAAGCAGATATTCTTCTTTGTGATACAGCTGGAAGACTGCAAAACAAAGTGAATCTAATGAAAGAGCTAGAGAAAGTAAAACGAGTTATTGAGAGAGAGGTTCCAGGTGCTCCCCATGAAGTTCTACTCGTGCTAGATGCGACAACTGGACAAAATGCATTAGTACAGGCGAAAACGTTTAAAGAAACAACAAATGTAAGTGGGATTGTCTTAACTAAATTGGATGGCACAGCTAAAGGTGGTATCGTGCTTGCAATTCGCAACGAGTTGCATATTCCAGTAAAATTTGTTGGTTTAGGAGAAAAAATGGATGATCTCCAAAGCTTTGATCCAGAAAGATATGTATATGGCTTGTTTTCAACATTAGTAGAAGAAAGTGAAGAGTAAAAAGTGAATTTACATAGATGTCGCAAAGGAAACTTTGCGGCATTTATTTATTGGCTGTTTTTTTGATTGTTAAATATTTGCAAAGGCGTAATAAAAATAAGAATAAGTAGAATAATAAAAAGTAGCATATTACTTTATTTTTCGGAGGGAAAACGTATGATTATTCAATGCGTTGTTTTACTTGTTCTTATTGGAGGAATTGCCTTAATGATAAAAGGACATCTTGTAGAACATCATGCCTATGTTCAACTTGGAGACTCCTTACCAGCTAAAAAAATGGAGGAAGCAGACTGGGGAAATCTGCTTACTTTAGAAGAAGAAAATCTATTTCTAAATAGTTTATCAGGCATGCGCATGAAAATAATCGGCGCGCTTTTAATTGCGATTCCAGCAAGTATTCTAATTTTATTTCATATTCATTAGTTTTTGGTTTGGCTGAAAAAAGAGCAAGATTGGCTGATATAATGGCTAGATGACATATAAATTAGATTTTTGTTTGATTATACAGGATGCTTTTGCTATCAATTCGTCCGAAAAGTAACCAAATCAATAACGGATATATACTAAAACTCCTGTTAACTTTCACAAACAGGAGTTTTTGATTCGAAAATACTAAAAAATAGTTTCTGGCATATAAAACCTTTCGACCATTTCCTTCGTCTAATAACGAAAGAAGAAAAATTTTACAAAAAATATGTATAAAAAGTATAGTATATTGTAAAATTACATTATGAAATTTTTTCTAATTTGGTGTAGGGTGAAAACTATTACCAATCGTCTATTAAATAGAATGAAAAAATAAAAAATGGGGGAAACACAGTTTGCGAAAAGTCAAAAAAGTTTTAATCATCTGCTTTATTTTATTTTTGGCCACCACTTTTATTGTGAAAGAAGCAAATGCAGCAAGTACATCCGGCATAAAAATTACAACAGAAGCTGGCTTGGATGGCAAAGTAATGGATGGCAAAGGATTTATGCTAAAGGTCACGATTGAGAATAAAGAGAAGGATTTCAAAGGTGACTTACTTATTCCTTATTCTCCTAGTTATGATATCGGTGGACAAACATTAGTACCTGTCGACATACCAGCAAACAGCAAGAAAACGTATACCGTAACAATACCAGGGATTTCTTCGGATTCTAACTATACTAGTAATAAAATGAAATTATATCGAGATAGCTGGCAAAAAGACGAGGAAGTAAGTTTTACTGGTGTTAAAGAACTAAGGCTTACCTTAATTTCAGATCAGACTTTAGGCATTCTTACCGATCAGTATGACAAATTTAAAAATTTGCGAAAGCTTTCAAGCAGTTCCATTTTTACGACAGAGCTACTTAAAGAAGATATACCAGATCAAGCATTAGGCCTTGAAACGCTAAGCTATTTAATGGTCGATCAATTCTCATTAACAGAATTATCAGAAGAACAGCAACTGGCGATTAAGAAATGGATAGAAAAAGGAGGAATCTTAATTACCGGTGCAACGACAAATGGAAAGCAAGCATATGGCAATTTAGAATCACTAATGCCATTGGCTTTTGGAAATGAAGAAGAGATTCCATTGTCTGGAATTGATACAAAAACGAAAGAACAGGAAAAGATAACTGCTTTTCGGTCTTCTCTAACAGACAGTTCTGACGCCATAACGATACATAATGAGCATCCACTGGTTGCGAAAAAAAATCTTGGGGAAGGGAAAATTATTCAAACCTCTTTTTCACTTAGTGATTCTACCTTACTGAATTGGCAAGACTTTAATAGTTGGATGGAAAATCTATTGCAAACAGAGAATACACGGATAACGGCAAATTACCAATATAGTGGGAATCCTTTAAGTAATCTGTACTATCAATTTGTCGAATCAAATGAGTATTTTAAAAGCTCTACGATTACAACTGGTCTTTTATTAATAATACTGGCAGGTTATTTATTAGTTATTGTGCCAATATTGTATTTTATACTAAGAAAATACGATAAAAGAGAGCATGCTTGGTGGATTATTCCGTGTCTTTCGATTCTTTTATCATTAGGAATGTTTATTACTGGGGCAAAAGATAAAATAAAAAATCCGCAGTTGAATGAAATGGGTATCTACCAATATAGCAATAATTATTTATCTGGCTACCAAGCAACAACCCTTTTATCGAATAAATCCGGTGATTTTGCTTTAACCTTTGATCAAGATACATATACTCCTTTTCCTTATTTAGGATATGGAGAGCTGCAAGTTAAGGCTATTAAAAATGAAAAAGTGAAAAGTAGTGAAATCATTTTTCCAGAAGTAGAATATTGGTCTAGCCGTACCATGTATGGAAAAACCTCTATGCCAATGGAAGGTGGATTTAGCCATGATTTTGCTGTAACAGAAAAAGATATTTCAGGAACGATAACGAATCTGTATCCATTTGATTTTTCAAAAGTCTTTATCTGGTCAGGTAATGAAAAAATCGAGCTAGGTTCTATTAAATCTGGTGAAACAAAAAATGTTCAAGTCACACATAGCAATAAATACTTTTCTAGACCAAGTGGAAATGGCTATGGTTATTATATTTACGATTATAATGGCCATGATTTAAAGGAGTTTAGAGAATTAGTGGCGGAAAGCATGGTATTAAGTACGGATTACTACTTTAATAACATATCTACTGGAGATTCGATGTTAGTTGCGATTACGAATGAAGATATCGTGAATGTTGGGATTGCTAGCGAAAAGGAAACGAAAAATAGCACTAATTTAATCATGGAGCCGATTATTTTAACCAATCATTTTCCAGGAGCATTTACGATAAATGAAGGAAATATGGAACAAAAATTAACCGTTATCGAAGGAGCCATTTATAGTGAGAACTACCAAAATAATGATATTTCATTAGAGGATGGCGAGTATTTATATACACTTCAAATTCCTAAATCGTATGATATAAAATCGCTATCGTTTGATTCATTAACTGTTCAGCCAAATGGTAATCCAGGTGTCACATACAATATTTATAATAAAGAAACAGATTCTTATGAAAAAATAACTAGCCTTTTTAAAGTAGATGAAGATAAAGTTTCTGCTTATCTAGATGAAAATAAAATAATCAATATGAAGGTAGTAAAAGCAACGAATGGAGATCCATATATTCAGCTGCCGTCTGTTAAGATTAAAGGAGAGATAAAAGAATGATAGAAATTAAAGGTCTTTCCAAGAAGTATGGAAAGTTTACAGCGCTTGAACCGCTAGAACTTCAGATTGAAGAAGGATGTGTGTTTGGGTTTGTTGGTCAAAATGGGGCAGGTAAATCGACGACATTTTCCATTCTTGCTACTTTATTAGCACCTACCTCTGGCACGGCAACTATTAATGGAGCGGATATCATTAAGCAGCCGAAAGAGGTAAGAAAACAATTAGGGTATATGCCTGATTTCTTTGGTGTTTATGATCAGCTAAAAGCAGAAGAATATTTAGATTTCTATGGCGCTAGCTATGGGATTCCGGCAGCAAAAAGAGAAAAATTAATCCCACAATTATTAGAGTTAGTAAATCTTTCTCATAAGCGAAAGGATTATGTGGATCTTTTGTCGAGAGGAATGAAACAAAGACTTTGTCTTGCTAGAAGCTTAATTCATGATCCGGCTGTTCTAATTCTAGATGAACCTGCTTCTGGCTTGGACCCTCGAGCCAGAATTGAAATGCGGGAGATTTTAAAAGAACTAAAAAATATGGGGAAAACCATTCTTATTTCTTCACATATCTTGCCAGAGCTAGCAGAAATGTGTGATGTTATTGGAATTTTGGATCAAGGGAAACTAGTCGCACAAGGGACGGTATCAGCAATTCAGCAGCAATTGCAAAGTGAAAAAATGATTAGTGTAAAAACACTGGATATGCCAAAAACGATTGCATTTTTAGAAGAAAACCCACGAATTACAAAATTGGAAGTCTTGGAGAATGCTAAAACGATTCAATTCCAGTTTAAAGGCGGAGATGAGGAACAGTTGAGCCTTTTAAAAACAGCAGTTAATATGGAGATTCCGATCATTAGCTTCGCCGAAATGGAAAGTAATTTAGAGGATGTATTTATGGAAATTACAAAGGAGGTTGAATTCTCTTGAAAACCTACTTCATGAATCCTGTATTAAATAAAGAATTAAAGTTACGCTTTCGTTCAGGGAAAACATTTCTTGGAATCCTGTTTTATCTCCTTGCCCTCTCCTTGCTGATGGTTGCTTTTATGTTTGTACTAAGAACAACGAGCCCAGTTGGTTTTTTCAAACCGCAGGAAAGTCGTATGATGTTCATGTTTTTGGCGTTCTTTCAATTAGGTTTAGTGTTATTTATTACTCCAGGGCTTACTGGTGGAGTAATTAGTAGTGAGCGAGAAAGGCAAACATTAAGCATTTTGTTAACGACAACGCAAAGCAGTTTTACGATTATTATTGGAAAATTACTTTCTTCTGTTGCATATTTGGTTTTATTAATCCTTGCGAGTCTACCAATATATAGCTTTGTATTTCTATATGGTGGTATCTCCCCGACACAGCTAGTGCAAGTGTTTTTCTTTAGCTTATTTACAATCTTAGTTATTGGTAGCTTTGGTGTTTTATTTTCGACGCTGATTCGCAAAACGATTGTCAGCATGGTTACAACCTACAGTGTTACCCTATTTATTGTCGGTGGAACGGTCGTTATATCGCTCATTCTATTTCAAATGGCAGATATCTATTCTAGTTCTGTACCCAAAAAAGTACCTTCCGTCTATTTTAGCGCGATGTTTAATCCTGGTATTGTGCTAGCAGATATATTTGAACCAACCGTTTCTGATCAAATAAAGGAATGGACCGGGATAAAATTTCCTATATGGGCGGCACATGTCATTAGTTATTGTGTAGTTATTGCCCTTTCATTGACAATTAGCGTCCGTAAATTGCGAGCGAATATGACAAAAGGGAAGTAGATAATCGTATGGAAAACCACCAACAATATAAGGAATTAGTGAAACCAGTAAGAACGTCTCTAGCAAAAGAAATGATCGCAAAAGAGTTCTGTTTTTTACTTGCGGTTTTAGGAGGAGTATTTCTCCTTCTTTCTGTTATTGCCTATTTTTTTGTGCTTCCGTTTTTATCATCCATTCTTTTTCTAACAGCTTGTATCGGTGTCATTCTTTTTCTATTTCGATTATGGAGAAAATGGCCAACTGAGAAACAGGCTGTAAAACTATATAATCAGTTCGTTTCAGATGATTATGCAACGACTGCCTATGCCTATTTACAGAGTAATGGCGCTGTAGAACAGTTAGTTGTAAAACAGGCGATATCGGAAATGGAACAGAAGCAATTAGTTGTATTAAAACGGAAGAAAAGCTATCTCTCCCCGAAATTTGTTTTTTCAGGAGTTGCTTCTCTTGTTATTTGTGTCCTGTTGCAGCTTTTCCCATCCATTAATATGGAAGCAGCGAAGGAAAAAGAGAATGAGATAAAAACAATGGCTAAAGCGGAAAGAGAATTAGAAAAAGCAATAAAAAGAGAAACAAATCAACAAGTAAAAAAAGAACTTAAACAGGTTCAAAAGGAATTAGAGAAGAAGGATACGGTCGAAAAAACCTTTGCGGAATTGGAAAAACAAGCGAAAGAGCTACAGCTAAAAAAAAGAAAGCTTCAAGAGAAAAGCAATGAGCGACAAAAAGCGGAAGCAAAGCTGAATGAAGCTGGCTTTAAGTCTCTTTCTGAAGCCATTTCAGAGAAGGATCAAGAATTAGTCAAGAAGGAATTACAAAAAGCAAACGAGCAATATGATCAGTTAACAGAAAAACAAAGAGATGCCCTAAATCAATTGACTGGTGGAAATAAGCAGTTAACAGAAGAACAGTTACAGCAGCTATTAGACCAGATGGATGATTTATTAAATAATGAGAAGCTTCTTGAGCAATTGGAATCTGTACAGACTGAACTAGCTCAATTAGAAAATCTACTTAAAAATGAAAGTCTTGCAAATGGAATAACGGTACCTAATTCTAGCACAGTTGCTGATGGATCAAGTAATAATGGTGCGAATTCACCAGAAAATGCAAATGCTAATGGCCAACAAGGGCAGAAGGACAATGACGGCTCCACTAATGGAAATGATGGTAGCGACGGCTCAGGGAATGGGGATGGTTCAGGAACAGGGTCGGGCTCAGGATCAGGAAATGGATCAGGCTCCGGGAATGGTAGTGGATCTGGAGGAGGAAATGGCTCTGGAGCAGGATTTGGGGGCGGAAGCAGAGAGTTATTAACTGTCCCAGAAAAAGTAGATGGCAAAGATAATATTGAAGTGGATTCAGGTGAATTAGGGAATGGAAAGAAAGGTCAGGTGACAGAAGGGGAAGGTCCAGTTCTGAAAGGGAGTGTTCGTCCATATGAACAGGTATTTTCAGAATATGAAGATTCTTATAGGGAAAGTACATCAAGATATACATTACCACATGACTTGGAAAATATTGTGAAGAATTATTTTACCGATATAAAACCAAATGAAAAGTAGGGGAAAAGATGGAAAAAGAACCAGTAGAACAAGATTTTATCCAAGCAGAGTCTTTACTTAAAAAGGTGAAAGAAGAGATTGGCAAGTTTATTGTCGGACAAGAAAAAATCACTGATGAGGTACTTTGGAGTATGCTAGCAGGCGGACATGTACTTTTAGAAGGACTTCCTGGTCTTGGAAAAACGATGATGATTCGAACAATTTCGGAAGTAATGAACCTTACCTTTGCACGTATTCAGTTTACGCCAGATTTAATGCCTGCAGATATTACCGGTACGATGGTGCTACAGCCTGATGAGAAAGGCAAACAGCAATTTGATTTTCATGAGGGACCTTTATTCAAGCATATTGTCCTTGCTGACGAAATCAACCGAGCAACACCGAAAACGCAAAGTGCTTTATTAGAAGCAATGGGAGAAAAAACGGTCACCATTATGGGAGAAACGAAAAGATTAGAAGCGCCATTTTTTGTATTAGCAACTCAAAATCCTCTCGATATGGAAGGAACATATCCATTGCCTGAGGCCCAATTGGATCGGTTTTTATGTAAATTACATGTAACTTATCCTTCAAAAGAGGAATTAAAAGCAATTATTAAGCGGACTACAGGAACAGACTCAACCACTTTGAATCAAGTTGCCACTGTAGAGAATATTATTCATTTGCAAAGTCTTGTTAAACAAATTCTTGTGGCTGATGATATTTTAGACATTGCAGTAAATATTGTTTCTGCTACTCATCCAGGCTCAGGGGATGTGACAGAATTAGGAAACAAGTATATTCAGGCAGGCAGTGGACCAAGGGGGCTACAGTCTTTAGTAACGATGGCAAAAGCTAGAGCGTTAGCGTCTGGAAGATTGCATATTTCTATTGCCGATTTGCGATATGTGGCAGTGCCTGTTCTTAGACATCGAATTTTGCTTAATTTTGAAGGGGAGATTGCGGGGGTTACTCCAGATCAGATCATCGAAGATATTTTGGAAAAAACATTACGTATTGAAGCAGGGAAGGGTCGATGAAGAACTATCATTCCTTATTAGCAAGAATGAATCGAAAAAGCCTGCAAGTTTCGATGAAGGGTACAGGAATGCAAAATGGCAGAAGAAAATCTCATATCCATGGCACTTCCCTGGATTTTGCTGATTATAGAATCTATCATCCTGGTGATGATATCCGCCAAATTGATTGGAATGTCTATGGTCGCACGAATAAGCCATATATTAAAAGATTTCAAGATGAAAAAGAGATTTCTGTTAGTATACTCCTTGATGCTACTTCTTCGATGAAACAAGTCCCTTCTAAATGGGAGTTAGCAAGAGAACTAGCAGCAAGCTTAGCTTATATTACACTGTCTCATGAGGATCGATTGAGTTTTGCTGCTGTTTCAACAAAGCTTTCCTTTCATCGCAAAGGATCGGTTCATAATAAAAGAACCTTTTACGAAATTGTCGATATGAAGGAGCAGACAATAAATGAAAGCTTCACACAATCATTAATTAGCTCTTTATCAGCGCCGTCACAAATGATTGTTTTGATAACTGATGGTTTAGAAGCATTGTCGCTTTTTGAGGAAAGTTTTAAACGGCTAAAATTTCGAAATCAACCTATATGGCTGATTCAATTACTAAGTGATACGGAAATAAATCCGCATCTTTCTGGCGATATACAATTAGTTGATAGTGAAAATGGAAAAATGGTAGATGTAAGTCTTAATAATTCGATTAAAACGCTTTATAAAAAAAGACTAACACAGCATAATCAGGAGCTAGAAATTCTTTGTGCCACACATGGAATCCGTTATTGTCAAATCAGCGATAAATTAGATATACAAACAATCATTTTACGTGAACTAGCATTTACTGGATTGGTTCAATAATTCTTATTCATTTCGAGCCAAAAGGAGAGAAAAAATGCATTTAGCAAATCCATACTACTTTTTGCTGCTATTTTTAATTGGATTATTTATCCTATTATATTTTTTTCGGAAGAAATATACTAAACAAATCATCCCTTCCAATTTACTTTGGGAGGAAGTTCTTAAGGAAATGAAGGCATCCTCATGGTTACATAAATGGCAAAATAACGTCTTATTCTGGCTGCAGCTTATTTGCTTGCTTTTGCTGATGTTAGCACTTGTAGGGCCATATTTTGCTAAAGAGGCGATTAAAGGGGAACAAATCATTTTTATGTTTGATACATCGGCTTCGATGGCCGCAAAGGAAAATGCCTCTAATAGATTAGAAGAAAGCAAAGCTGCTGCGTTAGAAATGATGGAACGTATTCAGCAAAACCAATCTGTCACGGTTCTCGAGGTAAATGATCATCCTAAAATACTTCTACATGATGAGTCAGACCGATATAAAGTAAGTGCAGCGATTAAAGACATAGAGCTTTCCTATACCCATGAAGACTGGCAAAGTGCCACAGAACTAACCGCAAGCCTAGCAAAAGAGGGAAAAACGGCTATTCATATTTTTTCTGACGGAGTAGAGAAGGAAAGGATACAGAGTATTAATTCCTTCTACGTAGAAGTACATAATCAAGAACAGGAAAAGCCAGATAATATTTCGATTTTATCTTTTGGTGTATCAAAAAATGGTGATGGAGTAGCAGGGATTGCTTTGGTGGAAAATCAATCAGATTCCCTTAAGACAATACCTTTTCAAGTTGAAAGCGAAAAAACAGTGCTTTATCAGCAAGAGATTGAGCTACAGCCAAAAGAAAGAAAAATAATCGCAATAAACGATTTACCCGAGAAATCTTATTACAATGCCAAACTTACTGCTACAGATGATTATGTAATCGATAATAGGCAAACCGCTGTATTTAATAGACAGATTACAACTATGTATACAGATAAGGAAATGAATCCTTTTTTGGTAAAGGGGTTTGAGGCGATTGGTCTTCGTGTCATCCAAATGGAGGATAAAACAGAATTTTTAACGAAACAGGACAGTATTTTCCTATTATCTGGTTCTACGCTACCTGAAAATATTGGGGCTCCGTTTGTATTCTTTTTTACGGATGGAAAAAAAGAAGAATTACAAACAGAGATAGAACAAAGTGAAGATGAATTATTATTACATGTAGATATGAAGGATGTTTTTATCGCAAGTGCTATAAAGCAAACGATGGAAAGTATGAAACCGATTGTTAAAAGTGGAGAGCTGCCGTTGATTCAAAAAGGGGAAGTAAATAATCAGCCAGCCATATTCATTCAATTTGATTTAAAAGATAGTGATTGGCCATTACACCCAAGTTTTCCGATTCTTTTATACAATATGTATCTATGGCTTTCCTCACAATCCAATTATGTTGGAGATTTTCAGCCTTTAGAATCAAGAACCATTTCATTAACAAATCAAGAATCCGATTGGGATATATATAATGAAAATGACCAATTAGTAGACTCCTTTTCGATGGAAGATGGCTTCCAGGCACCGAAGCTACCAGGTGTTTATCAGCTTACAAATGATTCTGAGCTCCTTTATTTTTCTGTGAATTTAGATGACCGAGAGAAGACCATTGAATCGCAAAAGTCGTTTATATTAAACGAGACCCAACTAAAGGAAAATCAGGTTACAAAAACGGAAAGTGATTGGCTATGGTATGTTTTATGTTTACTTGTTCTTATCATTTTATGTCTGGAATGGGAGGTTTATCGCCGTGCAAATAGAGTTTAAATACCCATTCATTCTATTACTATTCCTTCCTGTTGCTTTTCTTCTTTACCGATATTGGAAGCAGATGAAGATGATGACAAATAGAAAGGAAAGTCAGGTTATACTCTTTTTAAGAACATGTATTTTTTCCCTATTAATCATTGCGCTTGCTATTCCTCAAATAGTTTTGCCGCAAAAAGAAACACAAGTTGTATTTCTAATGGATCGAAGTGCAAGTGTACAAGATTCAGGAGACCAGCAACTCGAATGGCTGGAAAAAAGCGTGCAAAATAAGAACGAAAAAGATGAATATAGTGTTCTTTCCTTTGGAGAGAAAGCAACCATTGAACAAATGATGGGAAAAGAAGGTCTCCGTTTTCCAAAATGGAATGAGGAGACAGGGAAAGATCATACGAATATTGAAGGGGCCATTAATCTTGCCAGTAGTGTTTTTCCGAATAATAGTGGTGGAAGAATTATTCTATTTACGGACGGAAACGAGACGATGGGGAATCTCATCGAAGCTGCGAAGTTATTAAAAAATCGCTCTATCGAATTAGATACTGTTTTGCTCCAATCGCATTCTTATGAAGATACTGCCGTTAGTGAAATAGAAGTGCCTTCCACTTTATATGAAGGGGAACAAGCGTCGGTTTCTGTAACGATTGAGAGTAATATTGCAAAGAGTGGATTGCTTCATTTTTATGAGAATAATAATAAAATTGTTTCCAAGTCAATTGAAATAAAAGAAGGAACAAATGTTATCCCAATCCAGTTTCCAGTGGAACAGGCTGGATTAGTAACCTATAAAGCGGAACTAGAATTGACGAATGATGCTTACGCTGAAAATAACAAGCTGCAGGTCGTGAATATGGTTAAAACGATTCCGCAAATTCTCTTGGTTCAAAATGATTCAAATAAAGCGCTCGTACAAATCATGGAAGGAGCAGGGTATAAAGTAGAGGTACGTTCATCGATTCAGCTGCCAACCGTACTTCCTGGCTATTTGAATTATCAGTCGATTATTTTTAATAATATTGCTGCAACAGATATTACGGAAAATCAAATGAGTCTTATCGAAAAAAGTGTCAAAGACTTTGGTGTCGGTTTTCTCATGACAGGTGGGGAAGATAGCTTCGGGCTAGGGGGATATTTTCAAACACCTATAGAGAAGCTTCTCCCAGTAGATATGGACATCAAAGGAAAAAAAGAAATGCCTTCAATGGCGTTAATGATTGTTTTAGATCGATCTGGAAGTATGGATGGGCAAAAGTTTTCGTTAGCGAAAGAAGCGGCAGCAAGATCGGTTGAATTGCTTCAAGAGACAGATACGTTAGGGTTTATTGCTTTTGATGATAAACCATGGGTGATAGTGGAGCCTAAGCCTTTGAAAAATAAAGAAGAAGTAGTAAATAAAATTCGTTCTGTTCCAGTTGGTGGAGGAACTGAAATATATGGGTCATTAGTGGAAGCTTATGATCAAATCAGTGATTTAGATGTAAAAAGAAAACATATCATTTTACTCACCGATGGACAATCTGCGACGAATAATGATTACGAAGAGCTAATTAATGAAGGCAGTAAGAAAAATGTTACGATGTCAACGGTAGCTTTAGGCGCAGATGCGGACCGAAATTTGTTGGAGGAATTAGCAAAGCTTGGGGCAGGGCGTTTTTATGATGTACAGGATTCAACGGTTATTCCTTCCATTTTATCAAGAGAAACTGTTATGGCGACAAGAACCTATATTGAAGACAATCCATTTTATCCTAATATTAAATCTGGCTATGGATGGGATTCGTTGTTTAGTCAAGGAATTCCCCAGATGAATGCCTATATCGCAACAACACCCAAAGCAGAAAGCACCGTTCCGATTGAAAGCACAAAGGAAGATCCGATATTAGCAGAATGGCAATACGGTTTAGGTAAGACGATAGCTTTCACTTCTGACGTAAATGGTGCATGGAACGGGGATTGGGCTCGCTGGAACCAATGGAGCAGCTTTTTTACAAAAGTGGTCGCGAATACTTTGCCACAGTACGATTCAGAAGCGTATTCTTTATCTGTCGAAAAAGAGCAGGATCGAACCTATTTATCCGTTTCAGCAGATAAATTATCGATGCTCCCGATTGAAACAACCATTATTTCAGAAAGAGGAGAAGTGGTTGAAGGAAATACAAAAATGATTGCCCCTGGAAAATATGAGGTGGATGTTGACAATGATCCAGGTCTTTATTTTATTCATGTCAAACAGACGGATGAGGATGGAAATGTCACCGTTTACCAATCAGGCTTTACCGTCCCTTATTCTGATGAATATTTAATTACCGGAGCCAATGAAGAAAAGGTAAACGAGCTTCTGGCAATAACTGACGGCTCTCAGCTAGAAAAAGAATCACAAGCATTTCGACCGCTAAAGAATCCAGTTAAACAAAAGCAGGAGATTACAGAAGTTTTGCTGTTCATTAGTTTCCTGCTTCTATTGATAGAAATTGCCATTAGAAGATTAGGATTACCAGTTAAATTCCTTGCTGTGTTTGAAAAAAAAGAAGGTGTTAAACGGCAAAAGACCTTTAAGCAAAAGATCAGCTCAGCACCTAGAGAGACACCAGTATCTATAGGGAAAGAGGCACAGCTGGATTCTAATAGAGAAACAAATAAAAAACAAGCAAAACCACCGAAAAAGACGAAAAAGCTAAATACAAAGGAAGAGAACGAAAACCATTTGGATCAATTGTTAGAGATGAAGCGGAAGAAAAAACGATGAGATAGGTTGGTATGATACGAACTGCGGGTATACTTTAAAAGTTATCTGCAGTTTTTTATGGAAGCAGCGGTTTAGGTTATAAACTGGTTTATAAGTAACAGAGGAGCGTTCTTTGAGCCCGAAAGTAAGGAAAAGAAGAGGAGAAGGTAACATAGAAACCTTATAAAAGCCCATTTGTATTTATTAAAAACAAACTAGGGAAGAGACAACATTAAATTGTCGCATTTTTAAAAGTATCTCAGTCAGCCCCCCTACTAGTTTGTACAACGATAACCAGGCGCTTCCGCTTTTCAACTAGTCCAGCTCCGGGTGCCCAGGGGCTGATGGGCTTCACGATGCTACCCT